>NZ_LDUL01000008.1:0-107720 GCF_001043615.1 Burkholderia sp. LK4 | reverse complement strand
AACACGGAAATCCTGACACCCCCGAAAATAGCGAAGGTGGCGCAGTTCCATATGTCTCCCAGTGGGCTTAGGCAGACGCAGCAGCATCGATCGACGCTGTCGAATGATTTTATCGAATCAATTCATTTTCCCGATCGTCGATACCTCCGTATTATTCCCCGTCGACACAGCCTCGATATCCGCATCGACAACGAGCGGGCTCGTCGCAAGTGGCAGATGTACGTCACGGAAAGGCAATTCAACTGACGGCACCAGGACCGTCAGTCTCACCTCTGGAGCACCTGATGAGCGTCACCATTGTGCGGCACCCCACCCCCGCGTATCTCGAAGAATCGTGGGCACGCGAATTTTCGGAAGCAATCGAGATCCCTGCATGCGCGACAACCATTACGTTGAGCGGGATAGGCGCACTGCCGTCGAACCTCGATGCCGAGCCGCACACGATCGACTATTTCGGTGATATACAAACACAGACTAAAAGTGTGCTGGATCAAATCCAGCGAATCCTCGAAAGAAAAGGGTATGCATTGGGGGATGTGATTGCCGTGCAAGCGCTTTTCGTCGCTGATCCCGCGAGCGGCGGTGCCCCGGACTACGAGCGTTTCTCGAGTGTCTATGCTGAATATTTTGGTTCGGCAGTGCAACCAAACCTGCCGGTCCGGACTCGCGCACAGGTAGTTGGGCTTGTCGAGCCCGGCTGGCTGGTCGAGGTGACCGTGACAGCAGCGAAGGTCACGAATGCCTGATCGCGCTACTTTCAATCCGACGCATTTGTTTATCGATTCCGCAACATTGTCGACAATCCTGACACGTCGGTAAGCGGCCCTCTTGTGGCCAATCTCGGACGCCAAAGGAGGCGTGCCGCTCGCCCGTCCCGTCCGTGCCAAAGGAGTCACATGAGAGCCATATTTCCTGAACACATGCGCTCAGGGGCTTGAGCAATTGGCAACCTACACCAGTGGTTCAATATTCTGATCCGGTCGCCAACGGTTTACATTCACGGAGTGCGGGGACGCTGGCGTTGGAGTGGTTGACGACTTATTCGGGAAGGTCGATTTTTTAGAGCCGGGCGAAGTCAGACATGGTTAATTCAGCTGCAAAAGCAGTAACACAATCGAAACTCCAAAGGCGTGCGGATAAGCAACGCACGCTTGGCGAATCGCCCGGACCACGGTGTTTTCAATAGCGGCCCCGACACATAAGCTATGCTCGCTGCACATCTGCCCGACATCAGGGTCTGGTCGATACGGACAGCACTTCAACGAGGATCGTGGCAGAAACTGATCAAACGGAGACTCGATCGTGGCGTTATACGGGATATCAGACTGGGCGATTCTGTTTTTTCTGGCGCTTGCCGCCACCATACCGGTCACGCTGATCGTCGCGGCCTTCGGGTTAAACAGTCGCGTTCGAGCGCATAAGACATGGAGACGCGGCGTCGTATTTCTCTGCTGCCTGGTGTTCGTGCAGGCTATCGCATTTGCCAACCATCGTTCAATTGCTGACAGCTATGACCATGCTATAAGCGCCTGGTACACCCACCACCTCACACGGGCAACGGTATTTGACGGAATGACGTTTCCGCCCGGCTCAACGGTCGTTCTCGAAGTGAATTCACCCCATTCGGTCAAAAGCGGCACCGTCCCGTCGAACACACCGCTTCTGGGACTGAACGTGAGCGGCGACTTCTACGTGCTACGTTCCGACGACAGCACGAGCTACATTTATTACGGGACGCTTGCGAAGCCGGCGTCGATCGGCGGGATCGAGTGTGCACCCGGCCAATTTACACATCGTAAGGAGCGCACCTTCTTCGACCACGAAAAATATCTGGACGACGTGGAGTGCACGCTTGCCTCCGGGTTTCGAGACCGCGAACTCGATCTCCCTGCTGGAGCCCGCGTCAAGGCGCACGCTGTCGACGGTACCGTCTCAGAGTCGATTTCGGGAGAGCTACCCCACTCGTGGAAAATTTTCGGCATTGAATGTGGTGCAGGGGCATTTGAATACGACACACTCAAACACCTCTCCTGCATCTCGGCCGTAGATCAACGTGTGGGGGACTACGAGCTACCTCGCGGGAAAACGATTAGGGTATCGAGGGACCAAGACGGCAGTCTCACGCTCTTTGAGGGATATCGAAAAGTCGGTGAGCGTATTGCGCACCCCGGTCAGGAGTAAAGACAACTAGTGCCGTGGCAGCGGCTTGTCCGGCCCCCACCCGCGACGAATAGGCCGGTATTTTCGGCAACAACGGACACGATGTCGATCGAACGCATATCGACGCTTCCTTCAGTTTGAACGGTCGCCGCATACGTATGTTGCGTTGGACGTATTCACACATCCTTTCTGGCAGCGACGTTGCGTGCAACGATGCGTGTCAGCCCTCGGGCAGATCCGGGCCGTGCTGATGCGCCACCGGTTTCAGATTCACCGCGAACGACCGTTGGTCTCTAATTGCGGCTGCGCACAAACGTGGCGCCGGCGTGACGGAGACCACCGCGCGACGCAACAAAATGCCCCTACGAAAATCGCATCGGCGGCCACCCCGATTTTCCGGTACAAATCGGGGACGCTGAAATTCCCCGCGAGCTATCGGAGACCCTCGTTCATGACTCGGCAAACCGCACCGGAAATCGCAACAACGGCCCCCCGCACGAACCCCGGGGACGCCCCATCCGCCCCGATTCCCGCCATCGTGCCGTCAAGCACCGCGCTGCTCGTCATGCATTACCAGACCGACATCCTCGGCCTCTTTCCGTCGGACGCGCCCGGTTTGCTCGCCAATACGCGCCGGCTCTGCGACGCGGCGCGGGCAAGCGGCATCGGCGTCTGGTTCGCGAACCTCCGGTTCAGTCCCGGCTATCCGGAAGTCAGCCCGCGCAACAAGAACGGCCAGGGCATCAAGCAGCTCGGCCGCTTCATCGACGACGGCCCATGCCCGGAGTTGGGTCGGCAGGCCGACGAGCCGCTGATCGTCGCGCACCGCGCCAGCGTGTTCTTCGGCACCGATCTGCAAGCGCGCCTGGTCGAGCAAGGCGTCGATTCGCTGATCATGGTCGGCATCGCGTCGACGGGCGTGATGCTGTCGTCGGTCGCCCACGCGAGCGATGCGGACTTCCGCCTCTTTACGGTCAAGGATTGCTGCTACGACCCGGACCCGGTGGTTCACGAACACCTGTTCGCCACCGCCTTCGAATCGCGCACGACGGTACTGTCGCTCGAAGACGCGTTGCAGCTGCTCGCGTAAACGCACGCGCGCACGCGAGCGTGACAGGCCAACGTCATCCCCCGAGTCGACCTGCAGGGTGACGGCCACCAGGCCCGGCTGCCGTGGTCGAGCGTCCCGCCGAACCCGTAACGGGCGACGGCGTGCGCGATGCCGCGCGCGCCGCCTCCCTCTTCCGCGTCACTTCGCGATAAACACACCCGACGTCGGGCACGTGCCCTGCGTATTGCCGTCGGTCACGAGCGACGCGGCGCTCGGGAACTGCGCGGTCGCATTGGTCTTCACCGCGATCCATGCTTCGGTGAAATAGCTGACGCCATTCGTCTTCGTGCACTTCAGCGACACCGCGCTGCGCGTGTTGCTGCCGAACGCGCCTTCGAATGCAGACAGCAACTGGTTGCGCGTGACCGTCTTGCCCGCGTTCGCCTGCAGGAATGCGTTGAACGACGTATTGCCGAGCCGGCTGATCATGCCGGACGCCTGGTTCCAGTACGCATCGGGCGTCGCCGAGTTCGAGCAGGTGCCGTGCTTGAACCATTCGTGCTTGTCGAGGCACGACGCGACGCCCGGCATGTACGTCGACAGCGTGTTGCGGGTCGCGCTGCTGATCGGGTAGGCGTCCATGCTGCACCACTGGTGCGCGTTGTCGAGGTCGATGTCGTTCTGCGGCACGCCGCAGTAGAACGGCTGGTTGCCGTCATAACGATTCGGCCACAGGCCATGCAGCGACAGACTCGTCGCCGCATACGAGCCGGCGAGGTTCGTGCATTCCGGCATGTCGTGCGACGCGCAGAAGCCGGGCTCCCACGATGCGGCGAGCAACAGGTAGTCGTAGCTGGTCTGCGCGGCGGCGTGCAGCGACACGGAAGCAACGGCGAGTGCGGCAGCGGCGCGGGCGAGCGTCTTGAGCATGGCGTGTTTCCTCGGAAAAGGCATGCGGTCGCGGGATGCGCCGCACGGTTGTCGAATGTCCGACCGCGATTGTTGCCGTCGCAACGTGGCACGAATGTGAAGGTGGACGAAAGAATGCGCGGGTCGCCGCCGAGCCGGTTACATCCGGTACCGGTACCAGCGGTTGCCTTCCGCCGCACGCGACGCCGGCGTACCGTGTCGCCACCCTCATCCTGCAACGGAGCATCGCCATGGTGACCGCGACACGGCTCGGCAAGCCATATTGCGTCGAGATCGGCAACGGGCGCAGCGTCGTGCGCTCGGACACGCACAAGGACGGCCAGGGCGGCGACGCCGGCATGCGGCCGCACGAACTGCTCGAAAGCGCGCTCGCGGCCTGCGTCTGCATGTCGATCGACCTGGCCGCACGACGCGCGGGCGTGACTCTGCCCGCGTGCACGGCGGACGTCACCGTCGATCGCCTCGACCACGAAACGGGCTTCGACATCGCACTGCGCTTCGCGGCGCCGCTGTCGCACGCGCAGCAGACACTCGTGCGCGACGCGGTGCAGGCTTCTCCGGTCGCGCGGACGCTCGGCAAGCCGATACGGGTCAGGCCGGCCACGATCGTCAGCGGCTGACCGTCACGGTCCGCCGGACTCGGCACGATCGACGGCCGCGCGTCGATGAACACACGACAGGCATCCGTGGCGAACAGGCACTCACGACCCAGTGCCGAGCTGCGTGCACGCGCGGGCGGACGCTTCGGGGCCTTCGAGCGCGAGGATCTGCCACACGCCGATGCTGACGCGCTGGCGCGCCGCCGTCGACGCATCGGCCAGCAACGCCTCGACGCGCGGTGCCGCATCCGGCGCCTGCTGCTTCAACGCTGCGTGATGCCGCGCACGCGATGCCGGTTCGGATTCGTACACGTCGCACAGGCGCACCATGCCGGCGAGACCGGCAACGTCGTCGTCCTTGTCGATCGCGCGCGGCTCGACAGGCGCGAGCCCCTTGCGCTCCGCCGCCGGCAGCTTGTTGCGCGCGCCTTCGTCGATCGACACGGCGGATGCCGGCGGCAGGCCGCCGATCGCCGCGACGATCCGGCTGCCCGCGGCGATCATGTCGCCCTGGCACGCGATCTTCTCCGCAGCCGCGACGTTCGAGCAGAACGACACCGAGGTGCGGTACACGTCGTCGCTCATGTGCGGCACTTCGTCCGCGCTCGCCTGCGCGAAACCGGCGCTCGTCAGCGCCAGCACGGCGGGAATCAGGATGCGGAATGCGCTCGTCTTGTTCATTGTTGTTCGTATCTGTGGGTTCTTGTGGCGGGCAACATCGCCGGGCCGCGCGGTGGCGGCCTCAGTGACGCCGGGCCCTCGTCCGGCGGCACGCGGTCACTTCAACGACGCAGCCTCCGATCCGCGTGGCGACAGCGCCGCGTTGTCCTGCTCGCGCCACGTGCGGCGCGACTCCATGATCGCCTTCACGGCCGAGCGCGCGACCTTCCACCACGCAAACGGCCGCGGGTCGGCAAGCATGCTGAGCGCGCGCGCATAGTCGAGCGTGAGCCCGGGCGTCCATGCCATCGTCACCGCGCGCTTGCGGATCTGCGCGGCAACCCACAGCTCGGGCGTGAGCAGCAAGCGCACGAACGCGCCCCATCCGGCGCGCGCCCCCTTCAGCCGCCACACCGCGCCGTCGAGCGCGGCTTCGAGTGCGTTCGACACGGTGCTCGAGCAGTTGCGGTGCGTGAGGTTGTACGTCACGTTCTGCCGGTACGACGACCAGAACGCGTCCAGCTTCGCCGGATCGTAGTTGCGGATCCGCACGCGCACGGTCGACGGGCACCATGCCTTCGACTCGGTCGCGTAGTCGGGCTGGAACAGGCCCGGCACGTCGTTTTCGCGGGTTGCACGCAGGATGCGCGTGAATTCGTCCGGAGAACGATCGATTTCGACGCCCGGATACAGGCTGATATAGATGCCCTCCGGCGATTCCAGCGCCGCGTGCCCGGTCGAGATCACGCCGTTGACGTCCACCGCCGCGATATAGCGGTCGATCACCGGGTAGCGTTGCGCTTCGGCTTTCGACGTGCCGGTCGGCGTCCACACGTGCACGGTGAGCGCATGCTCGCCGTCGGCCGGCGGGCCGTCCCATTCGGATTGGGAAAAATGCGGCAGGTCGCGCGCATCGTCGAGGTCCGGCGCGAGTGCCGGCGCCGGCGAGGTCGCGAACGCCGGATTGCGCGTCAGTCGCCGCACGCGTGCGGCGAGGCTCAGCATGTGCATCCCGCCGAATATCAGCAGCAGGCCGAGGCAGTACGGCACGGTGCCCACGTAGTGGGTCGGGTACGGCTGGTAGAAGAAGATCGCCAGCAGGATTTCGACGACGCCCCAGGCGAAGGCGACGTTCCAGCGGCGATAGCGCACCATCCACGCGGCTGTGCACTGCAGCAGCCCGTCGACGAGGAACAGCGTGCCGAAGATCATCGACAGCAGGAAATGGCCGTGATGATGCC
Source organism: Burkholderia sp. LK4 (assembly GCF_001043615.1). Taxonomy (NCBI): domain Bacteria; kingdom Pseudomonadati; phylum Pseudomonadota; class Betaproteobacteria; order Burkholderiales; family Burkholderiaceae; genus Burkholderia; species Burkholderia sp. LK4. The sequence goes on along the minus strand of NZ_LDUL01000008.1, from coordinate 101,079 downwards.
CCGCGAACACGAGCCCGGCGGCCACCACGACCGCGATCCCCTTCACGTAGCGCAGGACGCGCTGCCCGCCGACGCCGCTGCCGGCCACCGCGAGCGTCGCGAGCCCCTCGATCAGGAACAGCCACGCGAAGATCTGGATCGGAAAATGCAGCGCGCCGTCGAGCGCGTCGACGAAGATCACCACACCCGCAACGACCCACACCCAGCCAAGTGCGGTCAGCCCGCGCCAGCGGGTGCGCAAGTATTCGATGCCCAGCAGCAGCAAGACCAGTCGTACCATCGCGCCCTCTCGTGATTTTTTTGGGGACACGCGCTGGCCACGCGGGTCCTGTCGTTTCGACCGCGCGTCGAGCGACGCACCGGCCGAAAAGCGGTCATTCATGCCGGCGCGTCATGCCTCGACATGACCGTTGGCGGCCGGTACGCCTCCGCACTGGCCGAATAATAAGATATGCCGGAGGCGGTTGAAAGCGCGACGAAAACGTTGGCGGCGGGTCGGGAGAGCGCAGCATGCCGCTGGACAGGGCCGGATTGCGAGCGCTGCCCAGGCAGATTTCCCGTTCGACAACGCGCGGCGGATACGCGAGAATCCGGCTTCCGAGGGCGTCAAAAGACCAAACCGCACAAGACGGGACGAGACCATGACCATATCGATCGCACGCCGACGGTGGCTCGCCGCCGCATTTGCCGCGGGCTGCGTCGCGCTGCCGGGCTGTCACAAGCCGCAGGCGCAAGCCGAGCCACCGCCATCCGAGGATCAGCTGTTCAAGTCGGGGCTGGTGCGGGACGCGCCGTACGACGAAGTGGTATCCGGCTTCATGACCACCGCAGACCATACGAAGCTGGTCGTGCTGGGTCGCCCCGTGCACTTCGTCCTCGATCTGCCGGACACGCTGCGGTCGGCCTTGTCGTCCCGCTACCGGGCGTCGCTGCGTTGGTCGTTTACCGAATTGCAGGCGATCGGCGGGCATGTCAAAGGCCATTACCGTGTCGTGCTGCCGGATGGCGCTTCGGCAATCGATCGGCTGGCAGCGGTCGCGCACGGGTACGTCGCCGTGCGGGACGGTTTCGCGCTCGAGGGCAATATCGCCGGTATGCGTTATTCCACCCAGGGTTTCGACATACCGCCGAAGGTCGCCGCCCAGTTGCTCGACCGGCCGTACACGATCCCTGCCCGGCATGTGACAACAGCACTGGCGGGCCTGAATCTCACGATGCAACCCACGCCGATCACCGCCACCGCCGATGGCGATCTCGTCGTCGGCGGCGCGGCACTGGTTCCGGTCGAACTCGTCGTGCTTCAGGCGCCGCAGGAATGACGATTCCATCCACCGCAGCCGCCACGCGACGCACACACCGAACGGAGCATCGCCATGTCTGCCTCACCGCTACACACGCCGCCACTCGGCCCGCAACTCAAGCGCTGGCGTGCGCTGCACCGCGTGAAACAGAGCCACGCGGCGGAACTGTTCGGCGTGGCGCAGTCGACGATCTCGCGCTGGGAAGCCGGCCTGCAACAGATGTCGCCCGGCGAACGCGCGACGGCCGAACGGCTGCTCGCCGCGCGCCTCGATTCCGCCGGCGATCACGCGCTTGCGCGGCTCGTCGCGGGCAGCGCGGGCCGCATGCATCTCGTGTGCGACCTCACGCACCGGCTGCTCGCCTGTTCGCCTGCGCGAGCAGCCGAATTCTCGCAACCGCTGTCGATGCTGCTCGGCACGTCGCTGTGGCGCTATGCGACGCCGGAAATCGTCCGCATGGAAACCGCGCTCGACACGCTCGGCTGGCATGATCGCGCGGGACCGCCGAGCGTCGAATTCGACACCGGCGCGAATGCGTCGCGCGTCGTGCCGATCCACGGCAGCCTGTGCCGGTGGACACGGATGACGCTGTCGGACGGGTCGGCCGCGCGGCTCGTGGAAACGCTGTAGTACGACCCCGCGCATATTTCATGCGTGGACGAACCGTGCGTGGCCGCCTTACGCTTGACGGCTCATCGCACGGACACCGACCATGAACCCCGATACGATCCACGCGCGGCTCGCGTTCCTGCGCGAAGCCGAACGCCTGAAGGATGTGCTGCGCAGCGGCCACACGTCGGCCGGGCGCGCGGAAAGCACCGCCGAGCATAGCTGGCGGCTGTGCCTGATGGCACTCGTATTCGCCGACGCGCTGCCCGGCATCGACACGCTGAAGCTGCTGAAGCTGTGCGTCGTCCACGATCTCGGCGAGGCGCTGCACGGCGACATCCCCGCGATCGAGCAGGCCGCGCACCCCGACAAGAGCGCGCACGAACGCGACGACCTGCTGACGCTGACCGCGCCGCTCGATCCGGCGCAGCGCGACGAGATCGTCGCACTGTGGGATGAATACGAAGCGGCCGCGTCGCCGGAAGCGCGCGCGGCAAAAGCGTTCGACAAGCTGGAGACGATCCTGCAGCACACCCAGGGCCGCAATCCGCCCGGTTTCGACTACGCGTTCAATCTCGGCTACGGCCGCCGCTATACCGACGCCGCACCGCTGTTCAGCGCGATCCGCGACATCGTCGACGCCGACACGCAACGCCGGATCGACGCGAACGGGCAGCACGCGTAAGCTCGCGGAACCGGGCGCGCGACACCGCGCACCCTGCCCGCACGAGGCCCTACGCATGACGCAGAACATCTACGACGACCCGGCCTTCTTCGAAGGCTACAGCCGCCTGAACCGCTCGATCCACGGACTCGACGGCGCCCCCGAATGGCCCGCGCTGCGCGCGCTGCTGCCCGACCTGCACGGTCACCGCGTGCTCGACCTCGGCTGCGGCTACGGATGGTTCAGCCGCTGGGCCGCGGGCCAGGGCGCGGCAAGCGTGCTCGGCATCGACGTGTCCGAGCGCATGCTCGAACGTGCGGCATCGAGCGCCGCGCATCCGGCGATCACGTACCGCCGCGCCGACCTCGAAACGCTCGCGCTGCCGGATGCCGCGTTCGATCTCGCGTACAGTTCGCTCGCGTTCCATTACATCGCAGACCTCGATACCTTGTTCCGCACGCTCCATCGTGCGCTCGTGCCGGGCGGGCGGCTCGTGTTCTCGATCGAGCATCCGGTCTATACGGCACCGCGCCGGCCCGGTTTCGTCGTCGACGCGCAGGGCAACCGCTCGTGGCCGCTCGACGGCTATCAGCGCGAAGGCGAACGCGTGACCGACTGGCTCGCGCCGGGCGTCGTCAAGCAGCACCGCACGCTCGGCACGCTCGTGAACCTGCTGATCGGCGGCGGCTTCACGCTCACGCACCTGGACGAATGGGGGCCGACGCAGGAACAGGTCGATGCCCTGCCCGCACTCGACGAGGAACGCGACCGGCCGATGATGGCACTCGTCGCCGCGCAGCGATAACGCGGAGCGCGGTACGCACGCGGGCCGTCGTCCGCAGACTTCACAGATCGCAACAATGACGTCGCGCGGCCCCCGCTCCGGCGCGGCGTCCGCACAATTCAGCACAATTTCCACACGATTTGTCGTGAATTCCTCGCTTACCATGAGCGCCTGATTCGAATCGGCACGCCCGCGCGATGCGTACGCGGATTCCGTCGCGGGCGACACGCCCTGCATGCGACGCCGGCCGGATCGTCCCGGTCGGCCGCACGCATCGCCGGCGCCCGCTTCATCCTCGCTGCGCTCTCATGACTCAGAAGACCCATCGCCGCCGGCGCATCGTGCTGGCTTCCCTCGCCATCGTCGCGATCGCCACCGGTGTCACGCTGAAGGCGTGCGCACCCGACAAGCATCCGCAATACCTGTCCGCGCCCGTCTCGCGCGGCGACCTCGAAAACGCGGTGCTGGCCACCGGTGCACTGCAGGCATTCAGGCAGGTCGACGTCGGCGCGCAAGTCTCGGGGCAGTTGAAATCGCTGAAGGTCAAGCTCGGCGACAAGGTCACGAAAGGCCAGTGGCTCGCCGAGATCGACCCCGTGCTCTCGGAAAACGCGCTGCGCCAGGCACGCGCCAGCGAAGAAAGCCTGCGCGCGCAGCAGCAATCGACCGCCGCGCAACTCACGCAGGCGGAACTCGCGTTCCGGCGCCAGCGGGCCATGCTGCCCGACGACGCGACGTCGCGCGAGTCGTTCGAAGCCGCGCGCGCGACGCTCGACGTGCAGCGCGCGACGCTCGCGTCGCTCGCCGCGCAGATCCGCTCGGCCCGCATCCAGATCGAGACCGCGCAGGCCAACCTCGGCTACACGCGCATCGTCGCGCCGATCGACGGCCAGGTCGTCGCGATCGTCACGCAGGAAGGCCAGACGGTGATCGCGCAACAGCAGGCGCCGGTGATCCTGAAGCTCGCGGATCTCGACACGATGACCGTGAAGGCGCAAGTGTCGGAAGCCGACGTGATCCGCGTGAACGCCGGCCAGACCGCGTATTTCACGATCCTGGGCGAACCGGACAGGCGCCACTACGGCAAGCTGCGCGCGATCGAGCCGGCGCCGCAGAACTACGCCGAAACGCAAGGCGCGCTCGGCGGCGGCGCGGGCGGCGGCGCGAAACCGAATTCGGCGGTGTTCTACAACGCGTTGTTCGAGGTGCCGAATCCCGAGCACCGGCTGCGCATCTCGATGACCGCGCAGGTCAACATCGTGCTCGGCAACGCGCGCAACGCGCTCAGCATTCCGGCCGCCGCGCTCGGCGAGAAACGCAAGGACGGCACCTACGCGGTGCGCGTGCTGCGCGCCGACGGCAGCACGGAAACGCGCAACGTCCGCATCGGCATCAACAACAACGTGCGCGTCGAAGTGCTGGCCGGCCTGAAGGACGGTGAACGCGTGGTGATCGGCGAAGCGTCCGCGGACGACCACGCGCCGCTGGCGGACGTGGTGTGACGATGAGCCAGCCCCTGCTGAAACTCTCCGCCGTCACACGACGCTTTCCGGCCGGCGACAAGGACGTCGTCGTGCTGAACAACGTCAACCTGTCGATCCACGCGGGCGAGATCGTCGCGATCGTCGGCGCATCGGGCTCCGGGAAGTCGACGCTGATGAACATCCTCGGCTGCCTCGACCACCCGAGCGAAGGCACCTACACGGTCGGCGGACGTGACACGCACATGCTCGACAGCGACGAGCTCGCGCAACTGCGTCGCGAGCACTTCGGCTTCGTGTTCCAGCGCTATCACCTGCTGCCGCACGTCGACGCCGTCGCGAACCTCGAAATGCCCGCGATCTATGCCGGCACGCCGCGCGCGGAGCGGCACGCGCGTGCACGCGAGCTGCTCGCGCGCCTCGGGCTCGCGGATCGCGCGCACCATCGCCCCGGGCAACTGTCCGGCGGCCAGCAGCAGCGCGTGAGCATCGCACGCGCGCTGATGAACGGCGGCCACGTGATCCTCGCCGACGAACCGACCGGCGCGCTCGACACGAAAAGCGGCCAGGACGTGATCCGCATCCTGCACGAGCTGAACGCGCTCGGCCACACGATCGTCATCGTCACGCACGACAAGGCCGTCGCGCGCCATGCGCGGCGCATCATCGAGATCAGCGACGGCGAGATCGTCGCCGACCGGCCGAACCGCCACCATGCGGAAGCCCTCGCGGAAGCAGCCGCGGGCACAGATGCAGCGGAAGCGAGCGAAACGGCCACCGGCACACCATCCACCCGCGATCGTCACGACACGCTGTCGCCGCCCGCGGCAGTCGCCCCCGATCCGCAGGCCGATGCCGCCCCGCGCGTGCGCCGCTTCGCGGCCGGCTCCGGACGCTTCGCCGAGGCCTGCCGGATGGCGTGGATCGCACTCGTGTCGCACCGGCTGCGCACGCTGCTGACGATGCTCGGCATCATCATCGGCATCACGTCGGTCGTGTCGATCGTCGCGATCGGCGAAGGCGCGAAGCGCTACATGCTCGACGAGATCGGCAGCATCGGCACGAACACGATCAACATCTACCCGGGCACCGACTGGGGCGACAGCCGCGCCGATGCGATCCAGACGCTCGTGCCCGCCGACGTCGCCGCGCTCGCCGAGCAGCCGTATGTCGACAGCGCGACGCCCGAAACGTCGCGCACGCTGCTGCTGCGCTACCGCAACGTCGACGTGAACGCGCTCGTGAGCGGCGTCGGCGACCGCTTCTTCCAGGCGCGCGGGATGCGTTTGGCGCTCGGTGTCGCATTCGATGAGGATGCAGTGCGCCGCCAGGTGCAGGTGGCCGTGATCGACCAGAACACGCGCCGCAAGCTGTTCGGCGCGACGCGCAACCCGATCGGCGAAGTGATCCTGGTCGACAACGTGCCGTGCGTCGTGATCGGCGTGACGGCGGACAAGAAGAGCGCGTTCGGCAGCGTGAAGAGCCTGAACGTGTGGGTGCCGTACACGACCGCGAGCGGGCGCCTCTTCGGGCAGCGTTATCTCGACAGCATCACCGTGCGCGTGCGCGACGGGCAGCCGAGCGCCGCCGCCGAAAAGAGCCTCGAAACGCTGATGAAGCAGCGCCACGGCCGCAAGGACTTCTTCACGTACAACATGGACAGCGTCGTGAAGACCGTCGAGAAGACGGGCCAGTCGCTGACGCTGCTGCTGTCGTTGATCGCCGTGATCTCGCTCGTCGTCGGCGGGATCGGCGTGATGAACATCATGCTGGTGTCGGTTACCGAGCGCACGCGCGAAATCGGCATCCGGATGGCGGTCGGCGCGCGCCAGTCGGACATCCTGCAGCAGTTTCTCGTCGAGGCCGTGCTGGTCTGCCTGCTCGGCGGCACGATCGGCATCGTGCTGTCATTCGGGCTCGGCGCGCTGTTCTCGATGTTCGTCGCGCAGTGGAAGATGGTGTTCTCGGCCGGCGCGATCGTGACCGCGTTCGTCTGCTCGACGCTCACCGGTGTGATATTCGGCTTCATGCCCGCGCGCAACGCATCGCGGCTCGATCCGATCGATGCGCTCGCGCGCGACTGACGCAAGGCCCGCCATGACGCATTCCTCACCGCTCCAGCGCCTCGGCGCATTCGCATGCGCGGCCGCGCTGCTCGCCGGCTGCGCGGGCGCGCGCCATGACCCGCTGCCCGCCGTCGCGATGCCCGCGAACTGGGCGGCGCCGGTTTCCGCCGACGCACCGGCCACGACGCGCGACTGGTGGCGCAGCTTCGGCGATCCGCAACTCGACACGCTGATCGACGACGCGCTGCGCGCCAACAACGACCTCGCGATCGCGGCGATCCGCGTGTACCGCGCGCAACTGCAGGCCGGGCTCGCGAATACGAACCTGACGCCCAACGTGACGCTCGGCGCGAACGGTGCCGTGTCGCGCACGCTCGATACGCACCAGATGCGCCGGTCGAGCAACGCGAACGCTTCGCTCAGCTATGAAATCGACCTGTGGGGCCGGCTGGCCGCGCTGCGCGACGCCGCGCGCTGGGAAGCCGACGCGACGGCCGCCGATCTCGAAGCCGCGCGGCTGTCGCTGATCGGCACGACCGCGTCGCTGTACTGGCGGATCGGCTTCCTGAACCGGCAGATCGCGCTCGGCGACGCGAACATCGCGTATGCGGTCCGCACGCTCGCGGTCGTCCGGTCACGACACACGGCCGGCGCCGTGTCGGGGCTCGACCTTGCACAGGCCGAACAAAGCCTCGCCACGCAACGGGCCGCGCAGACACGCCTGATCCAGCAGCGTACCGAGAACCGTCACGCCCTCGCGATCCTGTTCGACCGGCCGCCACAACAGCGCGCGGCCGAACCGCCGGCACTGCCCGACGCGCCGCCGCCGGAGGTCGCGGCCGGCCTGCCGGCCAGCCTGCTCGGCCGGCGCCCCGACTTGCGCGCGGCGGAATTCAGGCTGCGCGAATCGCTCGCGCAGGTCGACGCGACACGTACCAGTTTCTACCCGACCTTCACGTTGACCGGCGCGGCCGGCACGTCGAGCACGAGCCTCGAGCGCGTGCTCGCGAATCCGGTCGGCACGCTCGGGCTCGGCCTCGCCCTGCCGTTCATCCAGTGGAACACGATGCAGCTGCAGATCAAGGTGTCGAAGACGCAGTACGAGGAGGCCGTCGTCGGGTTCCGGCAGAAGCTCTACACGGCACTCGCGGAAGTCGAGAACGCGCTGTCGGCGCGCGTCCAGCTCGAACGCGAGGCCGAACAGCGCGCGCTGTCGCTCGAACAGGCGCGGCGCGCCGAACGGCTCGCCGCCGCGCAGTTCGCGGCCGGCGCGACCGCCGTGCAACCGTGGCTCGACCAGCAGCAGCGGCTGCGCGATGCGCAAAGCGCCGACGAACAGACGCGGCTGGACCGGCTCAACAACCAGATGACGCTGTACCGCGCGCTCGGCGGCGGGATGTCCTGACCGGCCCGCGCACCGGGCCGGCCGCCCCTGCCCCGCCGGCCATGCGCGGCGTCATTCGCACACGGCCGCCCCGCGCCGCGCCGGCGCGAACGCCACCGCGCTCGCCGTCGCGAGCACGGCCACGCCGGCCGCGCCGTACACCATCACCCAGCCGAACCCGTGCACGAGCGCCGCATGCAACGCCGCGCCGGTCGGGTCGGCCTGTGCGAGCGCCGGTGCGATCTCGTGCAGCCCGTCGGTTCGCCCGGAAGCAATCTCCTGCGCGAGCCGGCGCAGCGCCCCGTCGCCGATCGTGCCCGCGACACCGCCCTTCAGGCTCGCGACGATCCCCGCGACCAGCACGAAGCCCATGGCCGCGATATTCAGTGCGAGCGAGATCATCCGCGCGCTCATGTCGATGCCCGACGCCATCCCCGCCCGCGCGCTCGGCACCGCACCCGTCGTCGTATTGGTCACCGGCGTGTTCGTGAGCCCGAGCCCGATGCCGGCGATCACGCAGCCGGGCAGCATCGTCACCCAGCTTGCGTGGTCGGCCGCGCTGCCGATCCGCATCAGCACAAAACCGGCGGCAATCGTGAACAAGCCGCCCGGGATCACGACGCCCGGCCCGTAGCGCAGCGCGAGCCGTTCGCCGAACGGCGGCGCGACCAGCGTCGGCAGCGTGTACGCGAGCAACGCGAGGCCGGCCGTCACGCTGTCGTAGCCGAGCGCCACCTGAAACCAGATCGGCAGGTAGATCATGAACGGCCAGAAGCTGAAGTTCATCCCCATCGAGCCGAAGATCGCGCCGGTGAACGCGCGGATCCGGAACACCGAGAAGTCGAACATCGGCCGCGCGCTCGCGCGTTCCGCGAGGAAGAAGCCGGCCACCGCCAGCACGGTCGCGCCGAGCACGCCGAGGCCGGCGGCGCTCGTCAGCCCGAGTTCCGCGCTTTGCGTGATGTAGAAGGCCAGGCCGAGCACCGCGAGCGACAGCGTGACGATGCCCGCCACGTCGAGGCTGCCCGCGTGCGGATCGCGCGACTCCTGCACCGCGCCGCCGATCAGCGCGAGCGCGACGGCCGCGAGCGGTGCATGGACGAGGAACACCCACGGCCAGTTCGCCAGCGCGACGATCGCGCCGCCGACGATCGGCCCGAAACCGAGCCCGATGCCGAACACGATCCCCCAGATCCCGAATGCGCGGCCGCGCTCGCGCCCCTCGCGGAACTGGTGCGACAGCACCGCAATCTGGCAGATCAGCATCGCGCCGCCGCTGGCGCCCTGCAGCAGCCGGCCCGCGACGAGCACCGGCACGTTCGGCGCGAGCCCGCACAGCAGCGACGTCGCGCCGAACAGCAGGGTGCCAATCACGTACACGCGCTTGCGGCCGAAGCGGTCGGCGAGCGTGCCGGCCGCCATCAGCACGGTCGTACACGCGATCGTGTACGCGTTCATGATCCACTGCATGCCGTTGAAATCGCCATGCAGCACGTGTTCGAGCGTCGGCAGGATCACCGGCACGCTCGAGATTTCGAGGCCGAACATCAGCGACGTGAGACAGACGGCCGCGAGCGCGACCGCATTCCTGCGGGAGTCGGATAGCGTCATGCGTATTGCGCGGCGGCCCGGCAACGGGCCGCGCGCCTCCAGGTAAGTAGGATTCGCCGCGTGCGGCCGGCGACGCACGCTGGGCGGGAATCGGTACTATAGTGAGAATTCACCTCCCCATTGGCGCGCGCATTTCCATGCACTGGGGAATCTCAGGACCCAATTGACGCAGCACACAACCCGCGATGACCGACAGACTCGACGGCGTAACGACCTTCGTCCAGGTCGTGGAATCCGGCAGCTTCGCGCTGGCCGCGGAGCGGCTCGACATGACGCGTTCGGCGGTCGGCAAGGCGATCGCGCGGCTCGAGAAGCGGCTCGGCGCACGGCTGCTGCAGCGCACGACGCGCAGCCAGAGCCTGACCGACGACGGCCAGGCGTACTACGACCGATGCGTGCGCGCGCTGGCGGAGCTGGAAGCGGCGGAAGCCGATCTCGACTGCGGCCGCCACGAAGCGCGCGGCAAGCTGCGGCTGAGCGTGCCGCTCGCGTTCGGGCACCACTGCGTGACGCCGATCGTGCTCGATCTCGCGCGCAACTATCCTCATCTGCGGATCGACGTGTCGATCACCGACCGTTTCGTCGATCTCGTCGAGGAAGGCATCGATCTCGCGGTGCGGATCGGCACGCTCGCGGACAGCACGAGCCTCGCGGTGCGGCGGCTCGGCACGCAGTACGGCAGCCTCGGCGCGGCGCCGTCGTATCTGGCGCGCTACGGGATGCCGAAGACGCTCGACGACCTGAAGCACCACCGGACGATCGCGTATTCGCGTTCGGGCGTGGTGCAGCCGTGGGACTTGCGCGCGCCGGACGGCTCGACGGTGCGAATCGACATGCCGCATCAACTGAGCTTCGACGACGTGCAGGCGATCGCCGCGGCCGGTGCGGCCGGGTTCGGGATCGCGTGGGTGCCGAGCTGGCTGCTCGACCATTACGTGAAGCGCGGCGAGATGGTGGTCGTGCTCGATCGCTGCTTCGTCTGCGAAGGCGACATTCACGCGATCTGGCCGAAGACGCGCTACCTGCCGCGCAAGACGCGCTGCGTGATCGACGCGCTCGCGCAGGCGGTGCCGCCGATGATCGAGCGCCCGGACGAAGCGCGCTGAGACGAGTGGAAACCGACGCGCCATGCGGCGCGCCGGGTCGTCACGCAAAGATCACGCCGCGCCGAGATCGGCGAGCGGATGCGCGAACAGCTTCCACGGCGACGTGAGGAAATGCCGCACGCGTTCGGCGCGCAGTTCGACGAGCGACGCGGGCGCCCAGCGTGGCTTGCGATCCTTGTCGACGAGATGCGCGCGCACGCCTTCGCAGAAGTCGCCTTCCTCGATCGCGCGCGCGACGATGCCGAGCTCCATCCGGAACGATTCGGCGAGCGTCATCTGCCGGCCGCGCAGCAGCGCCTCGCGCGTCACGTACAGCATCGTCGGCGAATGGCCCGTGAGCGCATCGAGCGTCGCCTGCAGCCATTGACGGTGCTCGCGCGACAGTTCCTCGCGCGCGAGATCTTGCGTCAGCGTCGCGACGATCCGCTCGACGGTCGAGCGCTTGTCGAAGTGACGCACGATCCACGGCATCTGCCCGTCGAGCGCCGCATGCGGCACGACGTTGCACGGGGGCTCGAACACCTTGCGCAGCAGCGGCAGCGCATCGCCTTCCCACTTGACGCTTTCGATGCGCGTCTCGAACGTGTCGAGCCACGCGGACGGCACGCACAGATCCGCGAGCTTCGCGGTCAGCGCGTCGGCACCCGACAGCATCGCGCCGGTCAGCCCGACGTACAGCTCGAGTTCGACCGGCATGCGCGACAGGAAATGCGTCGCGCCGACATCGGGCACGAGGCCGATGCGCGTTTCCGGCATCGCGATCTTGCTGCGCTCGGTCGCGACGCGCAACGCGGCGCCCTGCGCAAGGCCCATCCCGCCGCCCATCGTCACGCCGTCCATCAGCGCGACCACCGGCTTCGGGAACGTATGGATCGCGTAGTCGAGCCGGTATTCGTCGACGAAGAACGGCAGCCAGGTCTCGCGCTGCGCGACCATCCGGGATAGCGCGCGCACGTCGCCGCCCGCGCAGAAGCCCTTCTCGCCCGCTCCGCGCAACACGACCGCGACGATCTGGTCGTCATGGCGGCAGCGTTCGAGCAGCGCGGCCAGCTCGCCGATCATCGCGTACGACAGCGCGTTCAACGCGGCCGGCCGGTTCAGCGTGATCAGCGCCACGCGATTCACCACGCGGAACAGCACCTCGGGGGCATGCTCCACGAACGCGTCGTGATTCGTGACCGGCGTGCTCATCGTTGCCCCTCCCCGTCGGTGTGCCACTGCGGCGCGCGCTTGCCGAGGAACGCGGCCACGCCTTCGCGCGGATCGCTGGTATCGAACAGGTCGACGAAGCGTTCGCGCTCGACCGCGAGCGCCGCGCCGCGCGGCACGCCGCGGCGCGCGAGGCCGATCAGCTCCTTGCTGTACGCGACCGCGTGCGGGCTCTGCCGCGCGACGTTGCGCGCCAGCGCCAGCGCCGCATCACGCGACGCGCCCGACTCCACGACGTCCTCGACGAGGCCGATGCGCAGCGCGGTGGCCGCGTCGACACGCGCGCCGGTCAGGATGATCTTCTTCGCCCAGCCTTCACCGACGAGCCAGGGCAGCGTCTGCGTGCCGAGCCCGCACGGCAGCAGGCCGACCGACGGCTCGGGCAGCGCCATCTGCGCATGGGTCTCGGCGATCCGCAGGTCGCACGCGAGCGCGCATTCGAGGCCGCCGCCCATCGCGTAGCCGTTGATCGCCGCGATCGTCACGACACGCGCGTCGTGCAGCGCCTCGAACGCCGCGCCGAAACGCGACGCCATCGCGCGCGCGACCGCGCGGTCGCCTTCGGCGAAGGTGTTGAGGTCGGCACCCGCGCTGAAGAATTTCGGGCCGTCGCCCGTGACCACCAGCGCGCGCACGCGCGGGTTCGCATTCAGTTCGGCGACGGTGTCCTGCAGTTGCCGCAGCCCGTCGGCGGTAAAGGCGTTCGCGGGCGGACGCTTGAGCGTCGCGCACGCGATCGCGCCGTCGTCGACGTAGTCCAGTTCGATCATGACGCGTCCTTCTTGCTGGCCGGTTGGTACAGGCGGATCACCGCCGAGAAATCGAGCTGGCCGTCGCCACGGCTGCTCATCGTCTGGTACAGCTGCTGCGCGAGCGCGCCGAGATAGACGGGTTGGCGCGCCTGCTTCGCGGCATCGTTCGCGAGGCCGAGATCCTTCAGCATCAGGTCGGTGCCGAAGCCGCCCGAGTAGCCGCGCGACGACGGCGCGGTCTCGATCACGCCCGGATACGGGTTGTAGGTGTCCGAGCTCCAGCAGCGGCCCGTCGACGTGTTGACGATGCCCGCCAGCACCTTCGGGTCGATGCCGAGCGCGACGCCGAGCGACATCGCCTCGGACACCGCCGCCATCGAGATGCCGAGCACGAGGTTGTTGCAGACCTTCGCGACCTGCCCCATCCCCGTCGCACCGCAATGGACGATGTTCTTGCCCATGCCCGCGAGCACGGGCTTCACGCGCTCGAAATCCGCGTCGCTGCCGCCGACCATGAAGGTCAGCGTGCCCGCCGCCGCGCCGCCGGTGCCGCCCGACACGGGCGCATCGACGAACGCGCCGCCGTGCTCGCGCACGAGCGCGCCGAACGCCTGTGCGCTCGCCGGGTCGATCGTGCTCGAATCGATCACGGTCGCGCCCGCGCCGAGGCCGGCGAGCACGCCGTTCTCGCCGGACAGCACCGAGCGCACGTGCGGCGCGGCCGGCAGCATCGTGATGACGAACGTCGCGCCCGATGCGGCATCGCGCGGCGACGCGGCCACTTGCGCGCCGGCATCCTGCAGTGCGCGCAAGGCGTCGGCGCTCAGGTCGAACGCGTGCACTTCGTGGCCGGCTTTCAGCAGGTTCAGCGCCATCGGCGCGCCCATGTGGCCGAGGCCGATAAAACCGATTTTCATGTTGGTGTCCTCCACGGCTCAGTGCAGCCGGATCGTCGTATTCACCGGGCCGGCCGTCGTGTCGTCGTCGAACCAGCGTGCGGTGACCGTCTTGGTCTGCGTGTAGAACTGCACGACCTGCTTGCCGTACGGGCCGAGATCGCCGAGCTTCGAGCCGCGCGAGCCCGTGAAGCTGAAGAACGGCACGGGCACCGGGATCGGGATGTTGATGCCGACCTGGCCGATGTCGATCTCGCTCTGGAACTTGCGCGCGGCCGCGCCGCTTTGCGTGAACAGGCCCACGCCGTTGCCGAACGGGTTCGCGTTGACGAGCGCGATCGCGTCGTCGAGCGTGTCGGCTTCGAACACGACGAGCACCGGGCCGAAGATTTCGTGCGTGTAGATCGACATGTCGGTCTTCACGCCCGAGAAGATCGTCGGGCCGATGAAGTTGCCGCTTTCGTAGCCGGCCACCTTCACGTCGCGGCCGTCGAGTTCGAGCTTCGCGCCTTCGCTCACGCCCGCTTCGATCAGCGACAGGATGCGCGCCTTCGCGGCCTTCGACACGACCGGGCCGACGTCGGTGCCGGCTTCCGCGCCCGCATTCACCTTCAACAGCTTTGCCTTCGCGACGAGATCGGGCAGCCAGTCGCGCGCTTCGCCAACCAGCACCGCGACCGACGTCGCCATGCAGCGCTGCCCCGCCGCGCCGAAACCGGCGCCGACGAGCGCATTGATCGTCTGCTCGCGGTTCGCATCGGGCAGCACGACCGCATGGTTCTTCGCGCCCATCATCGACTGCACGCGCTTGCCGTGCGCGCTGCCGAGGTTGTACACGTGCGTGCCGACGGCGGTCGAGCCGACGAACGAGATCGCCTTCACGAGCGGATGCGTGCAGATCGCGTCGACGACTTCCTTGCCGCCGTGCACGACGTTCAGTACCCCTTTCGGTACGCCGGCTTCGAGCGCGAGCTCGACGAGTTCCATCGTCGACATCGGGTCCTGCTCGGACGGCTTCAGCACGAACGTGTTGCCGCAGACGATCGCCATCGGGAACATCCACAGCGGGATCATCGCGGGGAAGTTGAACGGCGTGATGCCCGCGCACACGCCGAGCGGCTGGCGCAGCGTGTAGGTATCGACGCCGCCCGCGACGTTCTCCGCGAATTCGCCGAGCTGCAGCGAGCCGATCGAGCACGCGTGCTCGACCACTTCGAGGCCGCGGAAGATGTCGCCTTCGGCATCGGGGATCGTCTTGCCCTGCTCGGCCGTCAGCGTCTTCGCGATGCGCTGCTGGTTCGTGCGCACCAGATCCTGGAACTTCAGCATGATGCGCATGCGCGCGGCGATCGGCGTGTTCTTCCACGTCGCATACGCGGCGTGCGCGGCCTGCACGGCCGCGTCGACTTCCTCGACGGTCGCGAACGGCACGCGCGCGAGCACCTGCTGCGTCGCCGGGTTGACGATGTCGCGCCACTCGCTCGTGGCGGACTCGACGAAAGCGCCGTCGATCAGCAGCTTGACCGTCGGCACGTCTTGCCCCGTCCGGGGCGTCGGATTCGCGTTCATCGATCCCTTCTCCTTGCAGAGGGCCGCGAAGCGCGAAATCGCCGCGCGGCCGGTTCAGTTCGGCTGCGGGCGGCGGCCGCGGAATGCGGCGCGCGGCCCGCGGTCACGTCATTTCAATTCGGCAGCAAAATCTTCTTCCCAGTATTCGCCGGGCATGCGCGCGGTCGCGTCGTCGCCGCGCTCGATCTCGCGGCGGCGCAGCTCGACGCGGCGGATCTTCCCCGAGATCGTCTTCGGCAGCTCCGCGAATTGCAGGCGGCGGATGCGCTTGAACGGCGCGAGCTTCTCGCGCGAGAAACGGAAGATCTCCAGCGCGAGCGCGGGGCTTTCCTCGTAGCCCTGCCGCAGCGTGATGAAGGTCTTCGGCACCGACAGCCGCACGGGGTCGGGGCTCGGCACGACGGCCGCTTCCGCGATCGCCGGATGCTCGATCAGCACGCTTTCCAGTTCGAACGGGCTCAGCCGGTAGTCGGACGACTTGAACACGTCGTCCGCGCGGCCGATGTAGACGTAATAACCGTCGTCGCCGCGCATCGCGATGTCCGACGTGCGGTAGTGGCCGTCGCGCATCGCGTAGGCGGTTGCATCGGGGTTGTTCGCATAGCCTTTCATCAGGCCCACCGGGCGCGTGACGTCGGCGCCGATCGGGAGCGCAACCTCGCCTTCGGTCACGGGCGCGCCGTCCGGGTCGAGCAGCGTAATGCGGTAGCCGGGCAGCGGCCGGCCCATCGAGCCCGCGACCACCGGCTGGCCCGGCGAGTTGCCGATCAGGCAGGTCGTTTCGGTCTGGCCGTAGCCGTCGCGAATCGCGATGCCCCACGCCTTCTTCACGCGCTCGATGATCTCGGGATTCAGCGGCTCGCCCGCGCCGACGATCTCGCGCAGCTTCACGTCGAACGACGCGAGCGGCTGCTGCACGAGCATGCGCCACACGGTCGGCGGCGCGCACAGCGTCGTCACCTGGTATTTGACGAGCGCATCGAGCACCACCTTCGGCTCGAAGCGCGCGTAGTTGAATGCGAACACGCAGGCCTGCGCGTTCCACGGCGCGAAGAAGCAGCTCCACGCGTGTTTCGCCCAGCCCGGCGAGCTGATGTTCCAGTGGATGTCGCCCGGCTGCAGGCCGACCCAGTACATCGTCGACAGGTGCCCGACCGGATAGGTGCGGTGCGTATGTTCGACGAGTTTCGGCTTCGACGTCGTGCCCGACGTGAAGTAGAGCAGCATCGGATCGTTCGCGTGCGTGACGGCGTCCGGCTCGAATTCGGCGCTCGCCGCATAGCCGTCGTTCATCGCGAGCCAGCCCGCGCGCGGCGCGCCCGCGACGATCTTCTGCGCGAGGCCGAGGTCGGGCTGGTCGAATTTCGCGGTTTCGTTCTCGTCGACGATCGCGTATTTCGCGCCGCCGATCTGCACGCGGTCGCGCACGTCGTCGGGCGACAGTTGCGTGGTGGCGGGCAGGACGATCGCGCCCAGCTTCATCGCGGCGAGCATCGCGTCCCACAGTTCGACACGGTTCGGCAGCATCAGCAGGATGCGGTCGCCGCGCACGACGCCGATCGAGCGCAGCCAGTTCGCGATCCGCGACGAACGCTCGGACATCTGCGCGAACGAATACGGATCGCCCGTGCCGGTGGCCGCGTCGACGATCCACAGTGCGGGCTGGTCGTTGCCGCGCGCCATCGGGTCGAAGTAGTCGAGCGCCCAGTTGAACGCGTCGAGCACCGGCCATTCGAAATCGCGGTACGCGGTTTCGTAGTCGGTGCGATGGCGCAGCAGAAAGTCGCGTGCGTTCAGGAATGCCTGTACCGTCATGTGTGTCTCCGTCCAGTCTCCATGCCCAGCGGTCAAGCGGCGCCTGTGCTGCAGCACAGGCTGCCGTTCCGTGTTGCACGGCGCACGATCACGTCTTTGCGTGCCGCGTTCGCCGCGCTGCCCTCGTGCCTGCGTCGTGCGCCTGCTCGTTCGATTGCGTGATGCCGGATCGGAGCGCCGCGGCTCAAAGCTGCCGCGCGATCACCATCCGCTGCACTTCGCTGGTGCCTTCGTAAATCTGCGTGATGCGCGCGTCGCGATAGTGACGCTCGACTTCGTAATCGACCAGGTAGCCGTAGCCGCCGTGGATCTGGATCGCGTCCGAACACACGCGCTCGGCCATCTCCGACGCGAACAGCTTCGCCTGCGACGCTTCCGACAGGCACGGCAAGCCGGCCGTGCGCAGCTTCGCCGCGTGATGCACGAGCAGGCGCGCGGCGTTGATCTGCACGGCCATGTCGGCGAGCTTCTGCTGGATCGCCTGGTGCTCGGCGATCGGCTTGCCGAACTGCACGCGCTCGCCTGCGTAACGACGCGCCTTGTCGAACGCGGCACGCGCGATGCCGAGCGCCTGCGCGGCGATGCCGATGCGCCCGCCCTCGAGATTCGACAGCGCGATCTTCAGCCCTTCGCCGCGATTGCCGAGCAGGTTCTCTTCCGGAATCGCGCAGTTCTCGAACGTGATCGGGCACGTATCCGATGCACGGATGCCCATCTTCTTCTCGGGCTTGCCGACGATGAAGCCCGGCGTGTCGGTCGGCACCAGGAATGCGGAAATGCCGCGTTTGCCGGCTTCCGGGTCGGTCATGGCAAAAACGATCGCGACACCCGCGCGCTGGCCGTTGGTCACGAACTGCTTCGCGCCGTTCAGCACCCATTTGCCGTCGCGCAGTTCCGCGCGCGTGCGCAGGTTGTTCGCCTCGGAGCCGGCCTGCGGCTCGGTCAGGCAGAATGCGCCGATCACGCGGCCCGCCGCCATGTCGGCCAGCCAGCGATCCTTCTGCGCGGGCGTGCCGAAACCGAGGATCGGCCCGCAGCCGACCGAGTTGTGCACGCTCATCATCGTCGCGCACGCGGCGTCGCCGGCGGCGACTTCTTCCATCGCCAGCGCGTAGGCCACGTAGTCCGTATACGAGCCACCCAGCTCCTGCGGCACGATCATCCCGAGCAGGCCGAGTTCGCCGAGCTGCGCGACGATGGCGTCGGGCAGGTGCGCATCGTGGTCCCACTGCGCCGCGTTCGGCGCCAGCATCTCGGTGGCAAAGGCGCGTGCGGCGTCGCGGATCATCCGCTGGTCTTCGGTGTAAAGCTCGTCCATGGTGCTGCTGTCTCCCGCGGCCGCCGGGCGCGACCGTCCTTGCGTTTCGATGCAACAAGTGTAGGCAAGCACGCGCGACTGTTCGATGCTCGCGCCGCTCATTTACACTGAGCGTTTTTGCCACACCGGCGGCACGGATGAAGCAGGAAGACAAGGGAACCGTCGCGATCAGCCTCGTCGCTTACAGCGTCGCGCTCGCGACCCGGCGCGGCGTCGCGGCCGAACCGCTGCTCGCGCAGGCCGGCATCGCCCCGGCGCTGCTCGGACAGCCGCGCGCACGCGTGTCCGCGCAACAATACGGCGCACTGTGGAACGCGATCGCGCGCACGCTCGACGACGAGTTTTTCGGGCAGGATCGCCACCCGATGCGCAGCGGCAGTTTCATCGCGATGAGCCAGGCGGCGCTGACCGCGCGCGACGGCCTGCACGCGATGGCGCGCGCGGTGAATTTCATGCACTGCGTGCTCGACGACCTGCACGCCGAGCTCGACGCGAACCCGCAGCGCGTGCGGTTGCGCTTCGTGCACCGCAACAACGGCGCGACGCCGGCGATGTTCACGTATGCGACCTATTTCATCATCGTCTACGGGCTGACCTGCTGGCTGATCGGGCGGCGCATCCCGCTGCTGCATGCGAGCTTCCGCTGCGACACGCCGCCCGCCGACCATGAATACCCGGCGATGTTCTGCGACGACATGCGTTTCAACGAACCCGATTCGTATGTCGATTTCGATCCCGAATTCGCGACGCTGCCGGTCGTGCAGAACGCGAAGACGCTGAAGACGTTCCTGCGCAACGCGCCGGCGAGCTTCATCGTCAAGTACCGCAACCCGAACGCGCTCGCGCAGCGCGTGCGCGCGGTGCTGCGCGGGATGCCGCCCGCCGCGTGGCCGGGCGCGGGCGGGATGGCCGCGCGGCTGCACGTGGCCGAGGCCACGCTGCGCCGCAAGCTGCACCAGGAAGGCCACGCGTACCAGTCGATCAAGGACACGCTGCGGCGCGACCTCGCGTTCGAGGCGCTGGCCGACCCCGCGCGCACGATCGCCGACGTCGCGGCTGCAACCGGTTTCGCGGAACCGAGCGCGTTCTACCGCGCGTTCCGCAAATGGAGCGGACGCAGCCCGGCCGACTATCGCGACGAAGTGCTTGCGCGCGGCGGCGGCGCGAGCTGAGGCCGGGCGGCACGGCGCTCGCTTCGCGCTTTCCGCCGAAACCGCCTAATCTTTAAGCATCGGGCCCACGCCCTCTCCGCAAGCCGGATGGCGCACGGCCACGCGCCGCCCGGACGCCCCGATGCACTTTCACCGTCACGGGCCGTCGCCGGTGCCTGCCACGCCCGGCGGCCACCCTCGTCACCCGCTGTCCGCGCGGGTCGCGCGCGCCGCGCTGTTCGCGGCGCTGCTGGTCGTGTGTGCCGCGGTCGCCGCGCCGCCGTCCGCCGACACACCCGCCGCATCCGCCGCCGCCCGCCCGGTCATCGTGATCCCGATCAACGGCGCGATCGGGCCCGCCAGCGCCGATTTCATCGTGCGCTCGCTCGACCGTGCGGCACGCCAGCACGCGCCGCTCGCGATCCTGCAGCTCGACACGCCCGGCGGCCTCGACACGTCGATGCGGCAGATCATCAAGGCCATCCTCGGCTCGCCCGTGCCGGTCGCCGCGTTCGTCGCGCCGGGCGGCGCGCGGGCCGCCAGCGCGGGCACCTACATCGTCTATGCCAGCCACTTCGCGGCGATGGCACCCGGCACCAATCTCGGCGCGGCGTCGCCGGTGCAGTTCGGCATCGGGGGAGCCGCGCCGCCGGGTGCGAACCCCGCTGCACCACGCCCGCCGGCCGGAACCCCGGGTGCGTCAGGGGCATCCGGCGCATCCGAGGCCGCCACGCAGGCCGCATTGCCGACCGACACGCAATCGACCGAGATCCGCAAGGCGATGCAGGACGCGTCCGCCTACATCCGCGGCCTCGCGCAGCTGCGCGGGCGCAATGCCGAATGGGGCGAGCGTGCGGTGCGCGAAGCCGTCAGCCTGTCGGCCAGCGAGGCGCGCGCGCAGCACGTCGTCGACCTGATCGCGCAAGATCCGGTCGACCTCGCGCGGCAGCTCGACGGCCATACCGCAACGACCACCGCCGGCACGATGAAGCTCGCGACCACGCATGCGCCGCTCGTCATCGTCGAACCCGACTGGCGCAGCCGCTTCCTCGCGATCATCGCCGATCCGAACGTCGCGCTGATCCTGCTGACGATCGGCATCTACGGCCTCTTCTTCGAGTTCGCGAACCCCGGCTTCGTGCTGCCGGGCGTCGCCGGCACGATCTGCCTGCTGGTCGGGCTGTTCGCGATGCAGTTGCTGCCGATCAGCTATGCGGGCCTCGGCCTCGTGCTGCTCGGCCTCGGCTGCCTGGTCGCCGAGGCGTTCCTGCCGACCTTCGGCGTGCTCGGTTTCGGCGGGATCGTGTCGTTCACGATCGGCGCGCTGATGCTGATCGACACCGACGTGCCCGGCTACGGGATTCCATGGCCCGTGATCGCGAGCCTGGCGCTCGGCGGCGGGCTGCTCGTCGCGGGCGTGTCGAGCGTCGCGCTGCGCGCGCGGCGGCGCCCGGTCGTGACGGGTGCCGAGGCGATGGTCGGCAGCATCGGCGAAGTGCTCGACGACGGCCTGCGCGCCGACCAGCCGCACGACGCGGCCGGCACGGCTACATCGGCCGCGGGCTGGGCGCGCGTGCATGGCGAGCGCTGGCGCGTGGCCAGCAGCGCGCCGCTTGCCGCGGGCTGCCGCGTGCGCGTCACCGGCCGCCAGGGGCTGCTGCTCACCGTCGCGCCGCTGTACGACGTGCCGGCGCAGGAACAACAACACCAAGGTGAACCAACATGATCGGCTACACATTCGGCTTCAGCAGCGTCCTGATCGTCTTCGTCGTGGTGCTCGTCGCGTCGTCGATCCGCATCTTCCGCGAGTACGAGCGCGGCGTGGTGTTCATGCTCGGCCGCTTCTGGAAGGTGAAGGGGCCGGGGCTCGTGCTGATCATCCCGATCGTTCAGCAGGTCGTGCGGATCGACCTGCGCACCGTCGTGTTCGACGTGCCCGCGCAGGACGTGATCACGCGCGACAACGTGTCGGTGAAGGTCAATGCGGTCGTGTATTTCCGCGTGGTCGATCCGGAGAAGGCCGTGATCCAGGTCGCGCGCTTCTTCGACGCGACGAGCCAGCTCTCGCAGACGACGCTGCGTTCGGTGCTCGGCAAGCACGAGCTCGATGCGCTGCTGGCCGAGCGCGAGCAGCTGAACGCCGACATCCAGAAGACGCTCGACGCGCAGACCGATGCGTGGGGGATCAAGGTGTCGACCGTCGAGATCAAGCATGTCGACCTGAACGAGACGATGATCCGCGCGATTGCGCGACAGGCCGAGGCCGAACGCGAGCGGCGCGCGAAGGTGATTCATGCGGAAGGCGAACTGCAGGCGTCGGAGAAACTGCTGCAGGCCGCGCAGCGGCTCGCGCTGCAGCCGCAGGCGATGCAGCTGCGCTACCTGCAGACGCTGACGACGATCGCGGCGGACAAGAACTCGACGATCGTGTTTCCGCTGCCGATCGATCTGCTGGGGGCGTTGCTGGAGCGGCTGGGAGGAAAGCGGGAGGAATGAGGCAGACATTCGGATCCTCCCCGGATTCGCCGGACGAGAGGCAGCAGGCATCGATACCGACCGGCGCCCCCATCTGCCGAATGGTATGGAAGGTGGCCGCTTACGGTCCGATGGCGTATACAACGAGATCCTCATGCATGGCAGTACGGATCGACGATGGGCAAGACTCGGACAAGGAAGACGGCACCGGCGACGCCAACCAGGGCCTATGGCAAGGTGGCCCTCAGTGCCGAGGAAACGCTTCATCGGCTGTGGCAACGCGGCCTGCGCATCGACGATCGCCCGGCGAACTTGCGCATGCTCCGGTCGATCGGCCATTTCCGGTTGCTGGTCTACATGCGGCGGTTCCAGAACCCCACGACCAGGCGATTCTGGCCTCGAACCCGATTCTCCGACATCGTTGAACTCTACGCATTCGATCGACGTCTGCGCTCGATCACGATGGACGCGGTCGAGCGCATCGAGGTTGCGCTGCGCGCCGCACTCAGCAATCCCCTCGCAATCGACTACGGCAGCCACTGGTACGTCGAGAGGGACCGTTTCGTCGACCTGCGCCACTACGCGCGCGTTCTGGATCAGATCGCCCGGGAGTGTGAAACCCGGAAGGGTTCGGCACTGACTCACTACTATCGGACCTATGCCAGCCCCGACCTGCCGCCGATCTGGCTGGTCTGCGAGCGGCTGAGCCTGGGCGCATTGTCCCGAATTTTCAGTGCGCTCTCGATGCGCGACCGCAAGGTCGCCGGACGCCATGCGTGGCCGGACATCCCTGATACGGTGCTCACCAGCTGGCTGCAATCGCTCACCGACCTGCGCAATGCGTGTGCGCACCACGCCCGGCTTTGGGGAATGAAGCTGACGGTATCGCCTCCCGCCAAGCCGGCCGGGCGAACGCTTGCCCGGTATGCTCCGGAAATGACCCGGCCGGAGACGTTCTACGCCCGCGCAACGATGATGAAGGCCCTGCTCGACCCACTCGGTCATGGGAGCGAATGGCGCGAAGCCTTGCGAGCGACGTTGACGGGGTGTGAGCACGTGGACGCGGTGGCCCATCTCGGCTTCACGACCGATTGGCATTCGACGCCGGCGTGGCGGTGAGTTCAGGGCGGATACAACCGAACACGCGGCAGGATGCCCGTCATGCATCCGTTTTCGACACGATGCATTTTGACATTCGTTCGATACTTCGCTAGGATTGCCGATGAAAACGCTGGGGACGCCTCTCGACGATGCGCAACACTTCAGACGGCAAAAGGACGCGCAAGCGTCCTTTTTTATTGCCCGCCTCCTTCGTTGCGAGCTCGATCCGCTTCCCTCCCCGGATTCGGTACCACTCCCGCACCCGATCGATCGTCCGGCGCTTCTCCTTCATTTTCGTGTTTCCGCTGCCGATCGATCTGCTGGGGGCGTTGCTGGATCGGCCGGGTACGCCGCGCGAGCGCTGAGACACGCGAGTTCCGGCTCGCGCGACGCGCCGCCGTCGATCCCCCCGGATGCCGGACGCCGGGCCGCCACGGCCCGGCATCAAGCACACGTCAGGCCAGCAGCTTGCGCTCGGTCTTGCCGTACTTGATCGACTTCTCGTCGGGAATCATCAGGCCCGTGTGCTCGTCGCGGCCCTGCAGCAGGAAACGCGCATCCGGCTGGCCGATCTGCCCGGCCGCGAGCTTGCTGTCCGCGCCGATCTCGCCCTTCTTCATCCGGTTGACGATCACGCCGGCAGCGGTGTCCTTGAAGTCGCGCAGCATCCACGCGTCGCCGTCGCTGTCGCCGAACACCAGCAGCGGGCCGTAGCCCTTCTTCGATTCGAGCACGTTGCGGATACCCACCGTCTTGCCGGGCCCCCAGTTGAAATGCCAGCCGGCCGGATAGGTGCTCGTGTACTTGCCGTCCTGCATGTCGAGGCGCAGGCCGATCACGTTTTCAGGCGGCACGCCGTAGCCGTAGTTCGGATTGCCGGCGAACACGCGCACCACATCGTCGAGCGACGCGGTGCTCACGTACACGTCGATGCCGTTCGCGCGCAGCGTGTGCATCACCGCGCGGATTTCCTCATGGATGCGAATGCCGTGGAAATGCGTATCGGCGACGACGCCGGCCTTGCCCGGCAGCGTCTTCGGGCTTTCGTAGCGAACCTTGCGCAGCGCGTCGCCGATCCCGTAGTTGTCCGACGCTTCCGCCATCGCCTGCAGCTCGGCGGTCGTCATGTTCTTGTAGAAATAGATGATCCACTTGTAGCCGACTTCGAGCGGGTGCGTGTCGCAGATCGCGTCGTACATGAAGTACAGCTTCGCGCGGAAATCCTTGAACTGGTCGGTCTCGTGAATCTCGTCGAGGCTCTTGCTGCCGCCGAAACCCTTGTAGTTCGCGTAGAGCCAGCGGTAGTCGGATTCGACGTCGGCGGCGAGATCCTCCATCGTCACCGGCTTGCCGTCGACGGTCGTGTAGTCCTTCATGAACGTGCCCTTCGGCACGTCCTTCCACATCACGCCGACGAATTCGTCCGGTGTCAGCTTGTATTGCAGATGGTTGATCTGGTACATCAGCAACGCCTCTTCGCAGTCGTTCATGATGCACGTGTTGTCCCAGTCGAACACCGCGTACGGGCGGCGCTTTTCGTCGTAGCGCGCGCTCGCGACGCCATGCTGGTCGAGCACCGCCTGCAGGCGCGCGGCGTTGAACGGCGACCAGCGGCCCGGGTCCAGCGCGTCCGGCGCGGTGGCGCTCTTTGCGTCGGCGGTGCCGGCCTTGAGCATCAGCGACGTCGCAGCGGTCGCCGCGGCAAGGGTGTTCATGAACTGGCGGCGTTGCATGGTCTCTCTCCGTGGAAATGTCGAATCGGTTCCGGTCACTGCCCCGTGCGGCGCACTGGCGGGTCATCGCCACCGCGAAGCCGGGACTGCCTCGAATCGGGGGACGAATGATGTGACGAAATTATTTCGGCAATTTGACAGCGTCACGCCGCCACACGACGGCGAGTTGATCCGGCGCGACATGCCGGGCATCACGAAGCGATCGAACACGGCCGTCCGGGCCGGCGACGCACCCGCTCGCGACATCGTCCGGAAACCTAGAGGCTCCCCTCCATTTCCCCCTGCCATTAGGACAAATCCTCACGTCCCGGCACGTGGAACCGTCTATGATCGTTACATTGATCAATGACACATTAAATGCTGACTGAATAACCCGCGACGGCGACGCCGGCGGACGGATTCCGGATCAGCGCCCCCCCTTGGAGACGCATCATGGCCGACCACTCGCTGCCGGAAGTCCACCTCGACGAGCTGCCGCAATTCCGCGCGGTCCAGCAGCTTGCGTACCGCTGTGTCGAGACCGTCGGCGCGATGCTCTACCCCGGCATCACCGAAAAGGAAGCCGCACGCCTCCTGACCGAATGGCTGCAGGACAACGGCGTACACGACTGGCTGCACAAGCCGTTCGCGTGGTTCGGCGACCGCACCGCGTTCGAAGGCTTCTCGGGCCTCAAGCACATGGGCGGCTTCAATCTCGCGTTCTTCCCGAGCAACCGCCAGCTCGAAACCGACATGCCGGTGATCCTAGACGTCGCGCCGGTGCTCGACGGCATCGTGGCCGACGTCGGCTACGCGCACTGCCTCGGCCAGAACCCGATCCTCGAGCAGTTGCAGGACGACCTGATGGACCATCGCGACCTGATCGTGCGGCTCGTGAAGGCGCGCCGGCCGATGGCCGAGGTCGCGCAGGAAGTCGACGCGCTGTGCCGCCGCCAGGGTGTCGAGCCGCGCCACAAGGCCTATCCGTTCAAGGTGCTCGCGCATCGCGTCGCGAAGATCCACAAGCTGTCGAAGCCGCGCTTCGTCGCGCGCTTCGGGCTGAACGCGACGCGCAACCTGCTGCTCGACCAGGGCCGCGCGGCGAAACGGCAAGGCTGGTCGCCGCTGTGGTCGATCGACCGCCGCTCCGAGCATGCGCCCGTGCCGGGCCTGTGGGCCGTCGAACCGCATCTCGGCTTCGCCGGTGTCGGCGCGAAATTCGAGGAGCTGCTCGTGATCACCGAAGACGACGCGTACTGGCTCGACGAAGACCTGCCGCACGTGCGCCGCTGGCAGCGCCGTCAGGCCGAGCGTGCGCAGGCCGTCGCGACCGTACCGGCCGCCGCCTGACGCATCCTCGCCTTCTCCCCGACTCCCTGAACGACGGACTCACGATGCAGCCTCTTTCCAACGAAGCGCCGCTGGCCCTGTTCGAATCGGTTCATGGCGAAACGGCGGTCGCCTCCGGCGACCTGACGCTCGCGGTCAGGACCTGGGGCGACCCGGCCCGCTCGCCGGTCGTGCTCGTGCACGGTTATCCCGACGACAGCAGCGTCTGGCAGCACGTCGCGCCGCTGCTCGCGCGCAAGCACTACGTGATCGCATACGACGTGCGCGGCGCGGGCCTGTCCGGCGCGCCGAAGCGCACGGCCGACTACCACCTCGCGAAGCTGACCGACGATTTCGTCGCGGTGATCGACGCGCTCTGCCCCGGCCGCGCCGTGCATCTGGTCGCGCACGACTGGGGCTCGATCCAGGGCTGGGAATTCGTCACCGATCCGCGCCTTTCCGGCCGCATCGCGTCTTACACGTCGTGCTCGGGGCCGTGCCTCGACCATGTCGGCTTCTGGCTGCGCGAACGCGTGCTGCACCCGACGCCCGCGTCGCTCGCCAGGCTCGGCGGCCAGCTCGTGCGCTCGTGGTACGTGTACCTGTTCCACCTGCCGTTCATCCCCGAGCTCGGCTGGCGGCTGTGGCTCGGCCGCGCGTGGCCGCGCCTGCTGCGCCGGCTCGAGAAAACGCCCGTCGCGCCGCGTCCGACGCAAGCCGACGACGGCGCGCGCGGCGTGCGCCTCTATCGCGCGAACTTCATCCGCTGCCTGTTCGCGCCGCGCGAACGCCATGCGCATGCCCCGGTGCAGACGATCGTGCCGCTCGTCGACAAGTACGTGAGCCCCGCGCTGTCCGAGAACCTGTCGCGCTGGGTGCCGCAGTACTACCGCCGTGAGGTCGCGGCCGGCCACTGGCTGCCGCTCGCCGATCCGGCGCGCTTCGCGGATCTGGCCGGGCAACTGATCGACGCGGTCGAATCGGGCAACGAGCCGCCCGCGCTCGCGAACGCGCGCCGCCGCGCAACGAGCGGCCGCTTCAGCGGCAAGGTCGCGGTCGTCACCGGCGCGGGCAGCGGCATCGGCCGCTGCGCGGCGCTCGCGTTCGCGCGCGAAGGCGCGACGATCGTCGCTTGCGACATCGATCCCGCAAGCGCCGAACGCACCGCGCTGCTGATCGGGCTGACCGGCGCGCAGGCCCACGCGAAACGCGTCGACGTCGGGTCCGCCGACGAAATGGAAGCGCTGGCGACGTGGGTCGGCGACGAACTCGGCGGCGCCGACGTGGTGATCAACAACGCCGGCATCGGCATGGCCGGCGGCATCCTCGACACGAGCACGCGGCACTGGGAGCGCATCCTGCACGTGAACCTGTGGGGCGTGATCCACGGCTCGCGGCTGTTCGCGCAGCAGATGGCCGCGCGCGGCACCGGCGGGCACATCGTCAACACCGCGTCGGCCGCCGCGTTCGGGCCGTCGCGCGACCTGCCCGCGTATGCGACGACGAAGGCCGCCGTGCTGATGCTCAGCGAATGCATGCGCGCGGAGCTCGCGGAAAAAGGTATCGGCGTGACGGCCGTGTGCCCCGGCTTCGCGGAGACCGGAATCATGGCGTCGACGCAATACGCGGGCGCCAATGCCCAGGACGAAGCGCGGCTGCGCAAGCG
Organism: Burkholderia sp. LK4; assembly: GCF_001043615.1. Lineage (NCBI taxonomy): Bacteria > Pseudomonadati > Pseudomonadota > Betaproteobacteria > Burkholderiales > Burkholderiaceae > Burkholderia > Burkholderia sp. LK4. The sequence goes on along the minus strand of NZ_LDUL01000008.1, from coordinate 73,080 downwards.
CGCGACGAAGCTGTACCAGATGCGCGGCCTGAAACCCGAAACCGTCGCGCAGGCGATGGTCGACGGCGTGCTGCGCAACCGCCCCGTCGTCGCCGTCGGCGGCGAGGCGCACGCGATGCGCTTCGTCGGCCGCTTCATGCCGTGGCTCGGCCGGATGATCGCCCGCGTCAGCATGGCATCACATTGACGGCGCACGCCGCCGCACAGGGAGACAAAGATGACCGATACCGCCGACTATCACAAGATCAAGGCCCGGCACGTGAAGTTCGACTTCAGCGACACGCCGGTCACCTGGGTGCCGAACGACCCGGGCAGCACGCACATCATCAACACGCTGAACCTGCTGTTCCCGGAAGGCGAGCTGTGGTTCTGCCGCGTGTACAACAAGGCCTTGCCGCTGATCACCGACGCGCGCCTGCGCGACGAGGCCGAAGGCTTCCTGCGGCAGGAGGCCGTGCATTCGCGTTCGCACGGCGGCGTGCTGAAGCATTACTACGACCGGCACGGGATCGACACGAAGCCGTTCACGCAAAAGCTCAACCGGCTGTTCACGCGCGTGCTCGGCGAACAGCCGCTCGGGCTGAAGATCGGCCACACGCGTTTCTGGCTGCGGCAGCAGCTCGCGGTGATCGCGTCGCTCGAGCATTTCTTCGGTTATCTCGGCAACTGGGTGCTCAACGCGCACGGGCTCGACGAGGGGAAAGCCGATCCGACGATGGTCGACCTGCTGCGCTGGCACGGCGCGGAGGAGGTCGAGCACCGCACGGTCGCGTTCGACATCTACCGGCACATGGGCGGCACCTACCCGGAGCGCTGCGTGCACATGGCGTTCGTGATCCTGCTGCTGCTCTACTACATCACGACGGGCGCGAAGTTCATGTACCGGCGCGACCCGGACGCCGGCCGCTACCCGGGTTTCGTGCTCGCGTGGTGGCAAGGCTCGCGGCGCGGCCACCTGCCGTCGTTCTGGAAGGTGATCGGCGCGGCGCTGCGCTATTTCAAGCCCGGCTATACGCCGCATCACGAAGGCTCGACCGAACAGGCGCTCGCGTACCTCGCCCGCTCGCCGGCCGCACAGGCGGCCGCGCACGGCGGCAACTGGGGCACGGCGAAGGGCGCCTGAGCGGGTTTCTTGCCGGCTCCACGGGCGGCGCCCGCCGAAATGCGTACAATCGCGGCTTCAATTTCCCGGAGGTGCCGCGATGGCCATGAAGAAAACCGATCTCGAAAAGAACAAGGCGCTCAAGCTGACGCACGCGATGAAGCAGTCGAGCTCAGCACGTTTCGGCAAGGGTGCCGAAGAAGTCGCCAAGCTCGACCGCCGCGCGCAGCGCAAGCTCGACCAGGAACAGGGCCTCGTGCCGTTCGCATGCAAGCTCAACGCCGAACTCGTCGAACAGCTGAAGGCGCGCGCGGCCACGCACCCGGAAGGGATGACGGGCCTGCTGTCCGAGCTGCTCGTGAACGGCCTCGCGCAACGCGACGCGTAACCGTCACGTATCTCGAAATTTCCGTTGACATCGATGCGCTGCCACGACACACTCGTTCGCATGCTTATGCTCAAGCCCGCCGCCATCGCGCATGAAAACCGAGTGAACGCCCATCCGTGGCGAGCACCGGAGGCGCTTGTGCGTTAGCATCGAGATTCAGTTGCGCATGTCACAAGGCCTCGCCGGAAGCGGATGAGGCCTTTTTGTTTTGGTGCGCGTCATCCCGCCCGGCTCAACGGAAGGAGATGACGATGGACCAAGCAAGCCGGCTGGTTGTCTGCCCCGATCGGTGCCGCACCGATGCGATCGCGTTGCCGCGGGTCGTGATCCAGTTCACGGTCGCGCCGCGCAAGACGTTGGCGTGGCGCGCGCAAAACGATGCCGAGATTCGCGTGCACGACGCGACACTGTGGGTCACGCGGCTGGGCAGCGTCGACGACTACTGGATACGAACCGGCGACGTGCTGCGCGTGCGGCGCGGCGATCGCATCTGGATAAGCACCGACGACACCCGTCCGGCCGAAGCATCGATCACGACCGCGTACGCGACGGGACGCGGCGCATGGCTGGCGCATGCGCTCGCGCGAATGCGCAGCCTGTTGCGCGAACGATGTCGAAGTCGCTCATGACGAACGTGTCGCGACGCATGCGATCCGGGAGCGCGGCCGCTTGCGCGCAGCCTCCGACGCATCCCCTGCACTATCTCGAAAATTGTCGTTGACAACGCCGTTCCACGAAGACAAACTCGTTCGCATGCCTACGTACACGCTCGTCTCCGCCTCGATTCATCGATCGATGAACATTCGAAAGAATGGTTCACGGGAGGCGCTTGTGCGTTAGCAATCGGGCAGTACCGCATGTCACACAAGGCCTCGCCGGAAACGGATGAGGCCTTTTTGTTCTGGTGCGCGTCATCCATCCGGCTCAATCACTGGAGAAGACGATGGACCAGGCAAGCCCGCTGTTTGACCGTCCCGATCGGCGCCACGCCGGCACGATCGCGTTACCGACTGTCGTGATCCGTTTCGCGGTCGCGCCGCGCACGACGATGACCTGGCGCGCGCCGCGGGACGCGGAGCTGCGCACGCATGGCGCGGCGCTGTGGGTCACGCGCCCGCCGAGCGTCGACGATTGCTGGGTGCAGCCCGGCGACGTGCTGCGCATCGCACGCGGCGAACGCATCTGGCTCGGCACCGTTGCCGACGACCGGCTGGCCGAAGCGACGCTCACGACCGCATACGTGCGTCGCGGCGAGCGCTTCAGGCGCACGCTCGCACAAGTGCAACGTTTGCTCTTCGGGATAGCGGGCAGGAGCGGATGAGCGACGTGCCGTCAGGCACGCGAGACGCGGAACGGCCGCGACCGGAAACGGACGCACCCGCGGCATGAGGCGCCGCGGGTGCGCATCGAATGACGCGGCACGCCGGTGCGTGCCGCGAGCGATCGCGCGCCGCGATGCAGCTGGTGCATCAGGTGCTGGCGGCGAGACGCGGGCCCGTGCTGCGGGGAGTGGAATCGAGGTCGGGGCGTTGCGCTGCCTGCGAGGTCACCCACGGATCGATGCCCTGCTTCTGCACCTCTTCGAGGAATGACACACGTGTGCGCCAGTAATCCGCTTGTAATTTCGCGTCGATGACGCGCTGTTCGGCAGCGAACAGTTCCATGCGCGCCGTCACGAGCATCGACGCAGCGGTTTTTTCCGGCGTGGGGGCGTGTCGCATCGCCCAACGGCTGATCCAGTTCAACATGCTGACCTCCGTGATTACGGACGAACCCGCATCGGGCAATCGCAACCGGCCGTGCCTGCCCGAACGCGCAACGGCCTTGACCGCACTTCACCGCCCGGCCTGCACGGACTGCGACTCCCCCGCGTCGGCAATTACCGGCCGGCGTGTGCATGCGCGGTGTATCTATCCTAGAAAGACTTGCCGGTTTATGCGATGGGGTCTTGCAATCTTTTACACAGAAACCACAGTCGCCCCCGCATCGCGAAATGACAGTTGCGGGCGGGACGGCTTCGGCGCACGATAGCGCGATATCTGCTCCCCCTGGCCTGAAGAATGGCCGCCGCACGCCGCTGCCAGGCCTCCGCGCCGGCCGCGCACGTGCTGCCTGCCCCGCGTTCGTGCAGCATGCGGGCGATCCGTTTCAGCCGGATGTCATCCCGCACCCGCCACGCGCACCACACCGCGCGCCGCTTTGTGCGTCCGCCTGCACGTCCGGCTTGCACTCGGTTATCTCGTTGTTGCGCACGTTGTTGCGCACGCATCGGCCGGCTCCGTTCGCTGGTGTTGCTTCCTTGCCTTGCTCCCGTTTCCGCCATTTCTTCCGGTTCGTTCCACCCGAACCGGTAAAATGCGCGCCTTCGCCGCGCGGCCGGGCTGCCAGACCGTTCGCGCGCGGGCAGCCGACCGATCTTGCGATCGTGCCCTCCAACTATATCGTCCGAGCTATCCGCGCTATTACAATCCGCCGATAGCCGGGCAATAGTGGCTGGTTACATTAAGCCGGCCGTCCGCTGCCTGTACAACAATTCGGCACAACAAGCAACACGACAACCCGACCGGAGAAACGCCTTCATGGAATCCATCAAGCGGTATTTCGGCTTCGCTGAAGCCGGCACCGACTTCCGCACCGAAATACTCGCGGGCGTCACCACGTTCCTGACGATGGCCTACATCATCTTCGTCAACCCCGCGATCCTCGGCGACGCCGGCATGCCGAAGGAATCCGTGTTCGTCGCGACCTGCCTCGTCGCGGCGCTGGCATCGATCATCATGGGGCTGTACGCGAACTACCCGATCGCATGCGCGCCCGGCATGGGCCTGAACGCGTATTTCGCGTACACGGTCGTCAAGGGGATGGGCTTCACGTGGCAGGCCGCGCTGGGCGCGGTGTTCATCTCCGGCTGCCTGTTCCTGCTCGTCACGCTGTTCCGCGTGCGCGAGGCGATCGTCAACGGCATTCCGAAATCGCTGCGGATCTCGATCACCGCGGGTATCGGCCTGTTCCTCGGCATCATCTCGCTGAAGACGTCGGGCGTGATCGTCGGCAACCCGGCCACGCTCGTCACGCTCGGCGACCTGCACAAGCCGACGACGATCCTCGCGATCATCGGCTTCTTCACGATCGTCACGCTCGACCACCTGCGCGTGCGCGGCGCGATCCTGATCGGCATCATCGGCGTGACGATCCTGTCGTTCTTCTTCGGCGGCAACCAGTTCCACGGCGTGTTCTCCGCGCCGCCGTCGATCGATGCGACGCTGTTCAAGCTCGACATCGGCGCCGCGCTGTCGACCGGCATCATCAACGTGATCCTCGTGTTCTTCCTCGTCGAGCTGTTCGACGCGACCGGCACGCTGATGGGCGTCGCGAACCGCGCGGGCCTGCTCGTCGAAGGCAAGATGAACCGCCTGAACAAGGCGCTGCTCGCCGACAGCACGGCGATCGTCGCGGGCTCGGTGCTCGGCACGTCGTCGACCACCGCGTATATCGAAAGCGCATCGGGTGTGCAGGCCGGCGGCCGCACGGGCGTGACGGCCATCACCGTCGCGGTGCTGTTCCTCGCGTGCCTGTTCATCGCGCCGCTCGCCGGCGTCGTGCCGGCGTATGCGACGGCACCGGCACTGCTGTACGTGTCGTGCCTGATGCTGCGCGAAATGGTCGAGGTGCCGTGGGACGATGCAACGGAAGCCGTGCCGGCCGCGCTCACCGCGCTGCTGATGCCGTTCACGTACTCGATCGCGAACGGCGTCGCGTTCGGTTTCATCGCTTACGGCGGCCTGAAGCTGCTGACGGGCCAGGCCCGCTCGGTCAAGCCGATCGTGTGGATCATCGCGGCCGTGTTCCTGTTCCGCTTCTTCTATCTCGGCAGCGAGTGACGGTCGCACTTCGGCGCGATGCTCGACGAACGAACGCCACCTTCGGGTGGCGTTTTCGTTGGGCGGGCCGCGCAGGCCCGCCCGCGCGCATCACGGCGTCGCGACGCCCTCGAGTTCCTCGTCGTACAGCCGCTGCGCCAGCGGCGGATTCAGCGTCTTGACGCGGCGGTACAACTGCATCGCGTCATCGATCCGCCCGGTGCGGCGATAGACGACCGCCAGGTTGGCGATCACGTTCACGTGTGCGTCGTCGGGATACGCGGTTCATGCCCTCGAAGATCCCGACCGCCGCATCGGGCCGGTTGCCGCGGATCGCCGCGATGCCCGTTGCCTCGAGCGCCAGCCGGTTCGCCGGATCTAGCTTCAACGCCTGATTCGAATGATTTTCTCTGCGATCCTGACGAATCGATACGCCGGGTCGTGCCGGCACACCAGCAGCCGGCCGGGCGCGGCAGCAATCCGGTGCGCCCCGCATACGAAAATGCCGCCCGGGCACGCCGAACGGCATCGCATGAAAGGCAACGTCTTCGCGTGCGCGGCGTTCAGCGACGCGCGCAGCAAGACGGGCGTCGTGTCGTCAGCGCCAGTTGGCCTCGTAGAAGCGGACGTAGCCGCTGCGCAGCGTCACGCATTGCGCGCGCGTCTCCGACAGCAGGCGCCGTGCAGCCGCCTCGATACGGTCGCGGTGCTGGTCGAATGCACCGACCATGTCCTCGAAGCGCGGCGAAGCCGCACCGAAGTGGTCTTCCAGTGCCTCGGCGGTGATCTGACATTGAACGCGCTCGCCATTCACCAACGCCGTGAACGCAAGCATCAGGTCGCGCCCCGAATACTCGGGCTTCTCGTTCGTGAAATGGATTTGCATGGGACCCGCCTCGACCGGTAGAAAACGAATGACCGCGTCCGTCGTCCGCCACCGGCCGGACGAAATGTACGCGGGCTCGCCGGCGGGGGCACGGCCCACGGGTAATGGCGCGGGTAATGCATGCCGGTTGCTTTCCACTTTAGACGGTTTCGCGCGGGAGACAAAATTTACGGCGTGCGTCGTTCCGACGCGCATTTCATCTGATCAGCGCGGCATCCGGCACCGTTTCGGAGACCGGCGTCAGTGAGGATCGTTGGGCCAGACGTTGAGCGCGATTGCGGCCGTCGTGGCGCCGACCGCAATCGCGGCCGCCCCGTATCGCACCGCATCGGTCAGATCGAACAGCAGCCCGTGGATCGCCACGGCAATGCCGCCCAGCATGATGAATGTGGCGATGGCCGCCAGCACGACTCTCAGTTCCGTCCGAACCATGATGCGTCTCCCGAACGGATGCATGTCGCGTCGCATGCATGTTGCAATGCGGAACACGGCGCGTGCGTGCTCCGTTTCCATCATTGCAGGCGGGTATTTAAAAGCAAGTGGATTTTGTACGCGGTCGCACATCGCACGCGGCGCTTGTATGATGTTGTGTGCCCGGATGGCCGGCGTTCGCGCGTCGATGGTGCGCCGCACGCGCAGGCGGGAACCGGTAGAGAAATCCGGCGAGCACGTGTGTGCCGGATCGGCCGGATTCGAGGAGCGTGGGGCTTGGGTGGCGCTAAAACGCGAACTCGGGTCGACCGCGAAGCATGGGACCCGAGCAAGCGCTAAAGCGCCAACTCTGGTCGACCGCGAAGCATGGGACCCGAGCAAGCGCTAAAGCGCCAACTCTGGTCGACCGCGAAGCATGGGACCCGAGCAAGCGCTAAAGCGCCAACTCTGGTCGACCGCGAAGCATGGGACCAGAGTAAGCGCTAAAGCGCTAACTCTGGTCGACAGGAGACAAGTCATGCCGCAACCTTTCGTGCTGCCCGCCACCGCGGGTCGCACCGACCTGCTCGCGCAGGCGCATGCGCGTTCGACCGCGGTCGGCCTGCGCGCGCACGAACGCCCCGATTTCTCGCCGCTGTCGCGCCTCGCGCTGCGCGAACTGCTCGACACGAATCACGCGCTGTTCTCGCACGCCCGCCCGGTAATGGAGAACCTCCACGCGCAAATCGCCGACACGCAAAGCCTCGTGCTGCTGACCGACGCGGACGGCGTCATCCTGCACAGCATCGGCGACGCGGACTTCATCGAAAAAGCCAACCGCGTCGCGCTGTGCACGGGCGTTTCGTGGGCGGAAGGCGCACGCGGCACCAACGCGATCGGCACCGCGCTCGCATCGGGCCAGGCCGTCGCCGTGCACGGCGACGAACACTTCCTGCGCGCCAACCACATCCTCACCTGCTCATGCGCGCCGATCTTCGACCCGTTCGGCCGCACGCTCGGCACGCTCGACGTCAGCGGCGATCCGCGCGGCTCGAGCCCGCACACGCTCGCGCTCGTGCGGATGTCCGCGCAACTGATCGAGAACCACCTGTTCGCGAACCAGTGCGCGGAAGCCCTGCGGCTGCGCTTTCATGCGCACGAGGAATGCGTCGATTCACTGTTCGCCGGGCTCGTCGCCTTCGGCCCCGACGGGGGCCTGATCGCCGCGAACCGCAGCGCACAATTCCAGCTCGGCGCGTCGTTCGACGCACTGCAACATCAGGCCAGCGACGCGCTGTTCGGCATGCGCTTCAGCCAGCTCGCGCAGCAGGCGGCACGTGCACCCGGCGCAATGTTCCGCCTCACGCTGTCGACCGGGGTACGCGTGCTGGCGCGCTGCGAATTCGCGGAAGCGCACAAGACCGCCGTCGCCGTCACGCCGCCCGCGCCCGCCGCACGCGTGCGCACACCGGACCCCGATGCGATCACGTTCGCGACGCTCGACACGGGCGACGCACGCATGGCCGCCGTGCTCGAACGCGTCGCGAAGATCCGCGGGCGCGACCTGCCGCTGTTGATCCTCGGCCAGACCGGCACCGGCAAGGAATGGCTCGCCCGCGCACTGCACCAGGCATCGCCTCGCGCGGACGGCCCGTTCGTCGCGGTCAACTGCGCGGCGCTGCCCGATTCGCTGATCGAGGCCGAGCTGTTCGGCTACGAAGACGGCGCGTTCACCGGCGCGCGCAAGCGCGGCAGCCCCGGCAAGATCGTGCAGGCCGATGGCGGCACGCTGTTTCTCGACGAAATCGGCGACATGCCGCTCGCGCAGCAGGTCCGGCTGATGCGCGTGCTGCAGGAACGCGCGGTGATGCCGCTCGGCGGCGCGCGCGCGGTGCCGGTCGACGTGCGCGTGGTCTGCGCGACCCATCGCGACCTGCGCGCGATGATCGCGGAAGGCACGTTCCGCGAAGACCTGTTCTACCGGATCAACGGGCTCGCGGTCACGCTGCCGGCGCTCGCCGCACGCACCGACCTGCCTGCGCTCGTCGAGCGGATTCTCGCGCGGCTCGCGCGCAGCGAACCGATGCCGCGCCGCATCGCGGCCGACGTGCTCGACGCGTTCACGCGCCACCGCTGGCCCGGCAACCTGCGCCAGATGACCAACGTGCTGCGCACGGCCGGCATGCTGGCCGAGGACGAAGACGAAATCACGCTCACCCATTTGCCCGACGATTTCTGGCTCGACTGCGACGACGCACCGGCGGCGCCGTCATCCGCGGCACCGGCCGCATCGGCCGGCTCGCACGAAGGCACGACGCTGCAACACCATCAGGCCGCGGTGATCGATGCCGTGCTGGCACGGCATGGCGGCAACGTGTCGGCGGCCGCGCGCGAGCTCGGCCTCGCCCGCAATACCGTGTACCGGCACCTGCGCCGGCATTGACGCCGGCGGCTGGCCGACGCCGGCCGCCAGCCCGTTCGGGTATGCTTGGCGCGTTGCCGCCGAATCGCCGCCCGCCTTCGCCATGACCCATCCGGAACACCTTCCCCTCGTGCGCATCGAGCCGCTCGGCGCGACCTTCGATGCACCCGATTCGCTCACGCTGCTCGAAGCCGCCGCGTTCGCGCGCGTGTCGCTGCCGCGTTCGTGCCGCAACGGCACATGCCGAAGCTGCCTTTGCCGGATCGTCAGCGGCAGCGTACGCTACACGATCGAATGGCCGGGGCTGAGCCGCGAAGAAAAAGTCGACGGCTATACGCTGCCGTGCGTGGCCGTCGCGACTTCTGACCTCGTGCTCGACGTGCCCGACGCGGTCATGCTCGACTAGACGCGGCCCGCGGTCGCGTGCCGTCCGGCAAAGGTTGATCCTGTGTGGAGAACGTCATGACCCAGCAAACCGATCGCATCGAGAAACAGGCCCTGCTCGACGCATCGCCCGACCGCGTGTGGGAAGCCGTCAGCAATTCCGGCGAATTCGGCCAGTGGTTCGGCGTCTCGTTCGACGGGCCGTTCGCGGCCGGCCAGCCGCTGTTCGGCCGCATCACGCCGACCCGCGTCGACGACGACGTCGCCAAGGCGCAAGAGCCCTATGCGGGCACTGTGTTCGAAATCGTCGTCGATCGCGTCGAACCGAAGCAACTGTTCTCCTTTCGCTGGCATCCGTTCGCGATCGACCCGAATGTCGATTACACCTCCGAGCCGATGACGCTCGTCACGTTCGCGCTCGCGGCGCAGGCCGGCGGCACGCTGCTCACGGTCACCGAAACGGGCTTCGATCAGTTGCTCGAAACGCGCCGCGCGAAGGCACGCGAGATGAACGATCAGGGCTGGGCCGCGCAGATGACGCTGATCGCGAAATACCTGGCCACGCACGCGTAGCGCGCCGCAACGTCGCACCGCCGTGTCGACATGCGACTCGACGTGCGTGGCATAATCCGCTCCATCGTCGCCCCTACGCCGCCGCGCATCGCATGCTGAGTCGTCGTCTCCGGAAGATCGGCAGTCTGATCGGGATGCTCGCCATCCTGATGACGGCGCTCGCGCCGACGATCTCGCAGGCCCTGACGACGCAGCAGCGCGTCGATACGCTGCTGGCCGGCTACTGCACGGCCGCGCCGGCCACCGGCGAGCGCGCCGCCGATGCGTCGCGGAAGAGCCTGCAGGCCCACCTCCAGGCATGCGGCTACTGCAGCCTGCTCGCCCATACGCCCGCACTGCCCGCGCCCGAACTGACGTTCGCGGCCAACGTCCACATCATTCAGCATCGCGAAGCGACCCGCTTCGAAAGCCTGCGCCGCGCGCTGCCGCTCACGGCCGCGCAACCGCGCGCCCCTCCGTTCACGTCCTGATTCGTCGTCAACGCCCGTGATGCCGTAGCGCATCGCGTGGCCCGCGCACGCCGCCGGCATGCGCGACGTGTCACGTTTCGAAGGACGATCATGTCTCACCGTATTGCGCGCGGCGTCGTTCCGTGCGTGCGGCCGCTTGCTGCCGGTGCGTACCGTCGCGCCCGCATTCGCCCGCGGGCAAACGCCTGGCCGTGCACGTTCGCGCCGGCGTCGGCCGCCATCGGTGCTGCTGCGATGGTGCGCGTGCATCCGTCCGTCGAATCCGTGTTGCTTCATCCGATTCGCCACTCGCACACTCAACCATGAAAACCGCCAATTTCATTCGCGGCACGCTCGCCGCACTCGGCTTCGTCGTCATCCAGGCCGCCCACGCACACGCACTCCCGAAGACGCAGGAACCGGCCGCCGGCGCCGCGCTCTCAACCGCGCCGCATGCGGTCTCGATCGGTTTCAGCGAAGCGCTCGAGCCCGCTTTCAGCTCGATCGCCGTGACCGACAGCCACGGGCAGTCGGTCGCCGACGGGAAATCGTCCGTCGACGCCGGCAACCGGAAACGCATGCACGTCGCGCTGGCCAGCCTGACCGCCGGCACGTACACGGTCACGTGGATCGCGGTGGCCAGCGATGGTCATCGCACGCAAGGCCACTACGCGTTCACGCTGAAATGACGTTCGCGAGCGCATCGGCGTTTCGTGCCGATCGCGTCGCCGCCGATACCCGCCGCATCCACCCATCAGGAGAACCAACCATGAAACGCCCGATTCCGACCGGCCTGCTGTTCGCACTGCTCGCGCTGCAGGCTCCCGCCACGTTCGCCGCGCCGGCCGTACAGGCAGAAAACTGCTGGATTCGTGCGATGCCGGCGACCGTGCCGTCGTCCGGCTACTTCACGCTGAAGAACGACGGCGACGCGCCCGCCACGCTGACGGGCCTCGACACGCCCGCATACGGAATGGCGATGCTGCATGAAACGCAAACGAACGGCAGCACCGCGAAGATGGTTCACGTCGACGCCGTCGAAGTGCCCGCGCACGGCACGGTGACCTTCAAGCCGAAGAGCTATCACGTGATGCTGGAGCAGCCGCGCCAGGCCGTCGCGCCCGGCGCGAAGGTGCCGTTCCGGCTGCGTTTTGCGGACGGCTCGACGGTATCCGTGACCTGCGACGCCAAGGCGCCGACCTACGCCGGCCAGTAACGCCGCCCGCCCCCGATCGAAGGAGACGCACATGAAACACCGCCTGCCGCTGGCCGACCTGATCGTCCGCTACCGGACGCCGCTGAACGTCGCCGTGCTGATCGTCTGCGGGATATGGGCCGGATGGATCGCGTGGATGACGCGGCCCGCCGCGATCGATACGCCGCCGTCGATCCCCGCCTACTGCATGCGCGACGCACGCTGACGCGCCGCGACGGCACGGTTCCGGGCAAGGCCGGGCCATATATTGGCGTGGCATCATCGCGTCATCCCGCCCGCCGGAACCGCCTCTCGGAGCGCCGCATGTCCTTTCAGACCTGGATGCTGTTTGCCGCAGCCTATCTCGCCACGACGCTGTCGCCGGGGCCCAACGTGCTGCTCGTCATCCGCAACACGGTGCGCTACGGCACGCACGGCACGGCCGCGACGATCGCGGGCAATCTCGTCGCGCAGGGCGTGGTCGTGGTGCTCGTCGCACTCGGCGTCGGCGCGGTGCTCGCCGCGATGCCGCCGCTGTTCGTCGCGATGAAGGTGGCCGGCGCCGCGTACCTGATGGTCCTGGGTGTCAGGCAACTGCGCGGCGAGCGCAAGGCCGGCACGTCGACCAGCGCGGCGGAGGTCGCCGCACCCGACCGCGGGAAGCTGTTCCGCGAAGCGCTGTTCGTGTCGGGCAGCAACCCGAAGACGATGATCTTCCTGTCGGCGTTCATGCCGCAGTTCATCGTGCACGACCGCCCGCTCGCGCTGCAGTTCGTCGTGATGTACGCGACGATCGCGTGCACCGTCGTGGTCGTTCACAGCGTCTATTCGGCCGGCGTGCGCCGGTTCCATCGCGGCTTCGGCATGAGCCGCGCGGTGCGTGCGCTCAAGCGCGCCAGCGGGCTGCTGTTCGTCGGGCTCGGGATCAAGCTGCTGACTGCGCGGCAGGCGTAAGCGCTCGTATTGTCGAGACCGAACCTGCCGCGCCGTCCCGTCAGCGTGTTTGCGCAGCCAGCGCGGCGGTGATCTCCACGAACGACGGCCGCGCGTCGACATCCTCGTTCAAACAGGCGGCTGCCAGCGCGTCGAGCGCGCGCCGGCCGGCCCACGCCTGTTGCCCGCATCGATCGAGCAACTCGCCGAGCAGGTAACCGAACGCACGCACCTCGAGGCGTTCGAACCGCGCACCGCGCATGCGGTCGTTCACGTCGTAGAGCGACGCCGCGCCGAAATCGCCGAGCAACGCGCCACCAGCATCGTCGTGCAGGATGTTGTGCGCATACAGGTCGCCGTGCATGATGCCGCGTTCGTGCAGATGGCCCGCGACCGACGCGATGCCGTGTGCGATTCGCAGCGCCGCGGCAGGCTCGAATTCCGTGCCGTCGGTATACACGTCACGCGTGCAGGTCGCGAAGCTCGGCGGCCCCGCGAGATTCGTCAGCGCAGGATCGACGAGTTCCATCACGAGGCCGTGCGTGCCGTCCGGGTGCCCGCGCACCTTGCCGATCACCGGGATCATGTTCGGGTGGCGGCCGGCATGCAGGCACGCGGCCATTTCGCAATCGGGCAGGCCGTCGCTCGTCACCGCGCCCTTGAACAGCTTGACGGCGACCGCGCGCGGCGCACGGTTTTCCGCCGTCCATTGCGCGCGGTAAATCACGCCCGATGCGCCTTCACCGAGCTTCTGCTCGCATGCGAGCGATGCCCAATCGACGTCGGCGATGTCCGGCTCCGCCGACGCCGCGGCTTCCGGTGCCGCGCCGAACGGATTGCCGGCGGCAGCAAGCCACGCGAGCCGCGGCAGGCGCAGCAGCCAGTCCGGCAGTTCGTCCAGGCGATTCGCCGACAGGCGCACCAGTTCGAGCGCGCGGCACGCTGCCAGCCCGGCCGGCAGCGTACGCAGCCGGTTGCCGGCGAGCATCAGCTTCTGCAAGCGCGAGCAATCGCCGATATCGGCGGGCAACTCGTCGATTGCGTTGTCGGTGAGGATCAGCCAGCGCAATGCGTGCGGCAGCGATCCACGCGGCACCGTTTGAATCCGGTTCGCCTTGAAGCCGATCATGTCGAGCCGTTCGCACGCGCCGAGCACGCTGGGGAACGCGGTGAAGCGGTTGCCGGAGGCGAACAGGATGCGCAGGCGATGCAGGCGCGGCAGGTCGTCCGGCAGCGCGGTGAGCGCATTGCCGGTCAGGTCGAGCACTTCGAGCGTGTCGGCGAGATCGAAAATCTCGCGCGGGAATGCCGTCAACCCGCATGCGAGCTTGAGTTGCCGTGCGCCGGCCAGTTGCCCGGCCTGCAGTTGTTCGAGGGTATGTGTCACGCGGAGAAAACGGGTTGCGGTTGCGGCGGCCATCGGGTCGATCGCCCGAATTCTACCGGGATCGCTTTCGCGCATCCGCCCATCGTGTCACACCCTCTTCACAAACGCGAAATGTGACGCTACAATTGCGCCCCTTGCAGTGCAATGCAGTGCCGACGTGGTGAAATTGGTAGACACGCTATCTTGAGGGGGTAGTGGCGAAAGCTGTGCGAGTTCGAGTCTCGCCGTCGGCACCAGATGCGGTTTAACCGCGTTTCGAGTTCAGCAGTCCCCGCCTGGCGTCGAGGTTCCGACGATCCAGCCGCCTCGCAACGAGGTTTTCGTCGTGATTCCTTCCTCATCGCCCGCCTGGCGCGGCATGTGCCAATTGCCGGCCGACAAGACCTGTCGGAGCATGGCCCACATCGATAACCGCACGCTCCCCTTTCCAGCTTGAAGTCCATTCGATCGGACACTGTCGGGAATGCTGCGCGTCACTCTTTACTGACGGCCCGGCCACGCGTCAGGACAAGTTGAAGACCTGACTGCAAGGCAGCTTTGCGCCGCTATCGATCGTCAGATTGAAGTACGGATTGCGATCGAGATGCCTTTCGTCCGCATCGGGATCGGGGATATTTCGAAATCGCTCGAAAACGAGCGTCTTGCCGTTCCGCAACCGTATCGACATGAACTTCATCGATTGATCGAATGTCGGCGTTCCCCATGACGAATCAATCGGCTTCCCGTCGCCAGCGGACAGGTAGACCGACAGGGTATTGCCCCACTCCTGACGGGGCACCACCTTCATCTGATCGGCATCCGCCTGAGGCACGCCAACACTGACGGAAAGTTTCTTCCCTCCCTTTGCCGTGCAAACGAACTCCTGATTGCCGCCGAATCGCTGCTGAAACGCGACGAACGGATCGGCGTTGCGTTGATCGGCCAGAACCGTCACCCCCCAGCAAGAAAGCACTGCGCCAGAAATCAAAAACCAGGCATTCCATTTCATTTGATCCAGACTCCCGTCACCTTTCTACCCTATTCGGGCTGATGTAATCACGCACGAACAACGGTCCGGGCAGTACGACCCCGGCCTGACCATGAGTCGATTCATCGGTCGTATCGTAGACGATCACGGCACCCTCGGGGGCATCATAGGGGCTGGTGATGTATGTGCAAGCAGGCAACCCGCTTCTGCCAGGCGTAGCGAATGAATAGTGAATCCCTCATCGATAAGCTTCACAACCGGTCACGACGATCATCGATTGCAAATTCCGGAATCCATCCTTTATTTTCATCTCGCGATCAACATCGACAGATTGCAGACCGCAGCGCGCAACAATTAGCAAAAATACGTCTTCATCGATATTGAAGTCATTCAAATGCGAAGACCAACGGCCCGTCGAATACGACATCATCGCGCTTCCAGCATGCTCGAAAAACACGACGCCACATCGCTACGCGGTTTTTGTTTCCGCCGCCCTCACACCGCCCCATCCTCTCCCGCCAGCAACAGGAAATTCCGGACCACCGCCGACGATTCATCGCATCGTGACGCAATGGCGAGCCGTGCCCGCAACGCATCCCCCGCCAACGGCCGATAAACGACTCCGGCAACCTGCACCTGCGTAATCGCCTTCGGCACGACCGACACGCCGAGCCCGGCCGCGACCAGCGTCACCGCGGACGCCATTTGCGGCGCGGGCTGCGCCATGCGCGGCTCGAACCCGGCGGCATTGCACGCGGCGACGATATGGTCGAACAGCGCGCCGCCGGCCTCCCTCGGCACCTGCACGAACGACTCGTCCGCCAGTTCCACGAGATCGATCCGCCGCCGCTGCGCCAGCCGGTGCGCAACGGGCAACGCGACGAACATCGGTTCGTCGTCCCAGTCGAGTAACCGCAACGTCGCGGCGGCCCGGCGTGCCGGCCGCACGATCGCGACGTCGAGGTGCCCGGCCTCCAGCGCCTCCAGCAGCATCCGCGACGCGGCCTCCTGCAACGTCAGCTCGGCATCCGGAAACGCTTCCCGAAAGCGCCGGATCAGGTCCGACACTTTCGAATTGAACGCCGCCGTCCCGGTGAAACCCACGCGCAGATGCCCGGTTTCCCCGCGCGCGGCCCGCCTTGCCGCGCGCACCGCACGCTCGGCGGCGTCGAGCACGCGGCGCGCTTCCTGCGCGAAGACCTCGCCCGCCAGCGTCAGCTCGGCGCCGCGCGCGGTCCGCCTGAACAGTTCCACATCGAGTTCGCTTTCGAGCGCCTTGATCTGCTGGCTCAACGGCGGCTGCCCGATGCCGAGCGCCTCTGCCGCCTTGGTGAAATTCGACGCGGCCGCCACGGCCAGAAAATAACGGAGATGCCGGAGTTCCATTCGTACGTGCTCTCACGGTGTGCCGGGTTGACTTACCAGCCAGTGGTTAAACATATCGCTGCGGTTACTTTCATATATTGGACATATACATGACCGTGCGCAAGAATTCAGGCATTCCTTCGCACATCGAGCGCAGTCATGTCCTCCCCTTCGCTTTCCCGTGCGCTGCCCGGCACGCAACAGGCCACGCCCGATGCGCTGCCCGCCGGCGTTTCCCCGCGCTCGGCCGCGTACAAGCGCATCGCTCTCGCGCTCTTCCTTGCCGGTTTTTCCACGTTCTCGCTGCTGTACTGCGTCCAGCCGCTGCTTCCCGCGTTCGCACGCGAGTTCGGGCTCGGCGCGGCCTCGAGTTCGCTCTCGCTGTCGCTGTCGACCGGGATGCTGGCGATCTCCATTCTGTGCGCCGGCGCGCTGTCCGAACGCGTCGGGCGGCGCGGGCTGATGTTCGCGTCGATGACGCTCGCCGCGCTGTTCAACGTGCTCGCCGCGCTGTCGCCCGACTGGAACCTGCTGCTGGTCTGGCGCGCGCTGGAAGGTTTCGCGCTGGGCGGCGTCCCGGCAGTCGCGATGGCGTATCTCGCCGAGGAAATCGCGTCGGAAGGGCTCGGTTTCTCGATGGGGCTCTATGTCGGCGGGACCGCGTTCGGCGGCATGGTCGGACGGATCGGCATGAGCATGCTGGAAGAGCACTTCTCGTGGCGCACGGCGATGCTGACGATCGGCGTCGTCGATCTCGTCGCGGCGGCCGCGTTCGTGATGCTGCTGCCGCCGTCGCGGCGCTTCGTGAAGCGCACCGACCTGACGCTGCGCCATCACGTCCGGCTGTGGGGCGAGCAACTGCGTCACGCGCGGCTCCCGTTCGTGTTCGCGATCGGCTTCCTCGTGATGGGCGCATTCGTGACGATCTACAACTACGCGGGGTTCCGGCTCACCGCGGCCCCGTTCAACCTGAGTGCGACCGCGTGCGGGCTGATCTTCGGCGCCTACCTGTTCGGGATGGTGTCGTCATCGAGCGCAGGCGCGCTCGCCGACCGCCTCGGCCGCGCACCGGTGCTCGTCAGCGGCGTGCTCGTGTTCGCGGCGGGCCTCGCGCTGACGCTGTCGCATTCGCTCGTCGCGATCGTCGTCGGCATCGTGCTCGTGACGATCGGCTTCTTCATTGCCCACTCGGTCGCGAGCGGCTGGGTGGGCTACCTCGCGGGGGCCGCGAAGGGGCACGCCGCGTCGCTGTACCTGCTTGCGTACTATCTCGGGTCGAGCGTGCTCGGGTCGATCGGCGGCACGTTCTGGCAACACGGCGCGTGGACGGGCGTCGCCGCTTACGTCGCGGTGCTGCTCGCGCTCGGGCTGCTGGCGGCGCGCCGGCTGGCACGGGCGTAATGGGTGTAGCAGACGTAATGGGCGCAGTGAGTGCAGTGAACGCCCCGCGCGATCCGGTCATTCGTCGCGAGCTTCAAGCGCGCGACGCATCAGGCCAGCCGCGCGCCGATCAAGACGCCAGCACATCATCCCCCTTCACCGCATACGCCGACTCGCGCCGCTTCAGCCGCATCGCGATCAGCGCCGCGAGCACCGCCAGCGCGGCGCCCGTGAGAAACCCGCCCGTATAACCGACTTTCGCGGTGAGCGACAAAATCGTCGACGACGCGATCAGCTCGCCGAGGTCGCGCGTGCTCTGCACGGCCGTCACGTCGGTGCCGGCCTGGTCGCTGCCACCCGCAAAGCGCATGCCGGCCGTCATGATCGACACCGACGTGATCCCGGTCGCCAGCGAACCGAGTACCGTGCACAGCCATGCCCACGACGGCGACACCGGCAGCCACCCGCCCGCCTGCGCGAACCATAGCAGCGCGGCCGCGCCCGCACAGCTCACGCCGGCCGTAAACGCGCGCCACAACCCGAGCCGCCTCACGAGCCACGCACCGCCGCCGCAACCGAGCACGACCGTCACGATGCCGCCGGCCATGCCGAGCTTGCCGATCGCGTCGAGCGTCCAGCCCGCGTCGTTGAGGAACAGCTTCGACAGGCCGAAGCCCGATACGGCCGTCATCGCCGACAGCAGCGCAAGCGACAGCAGCGACCACGAGCGCGGCCGCTTCGCGAAACGGACGAGGCTCGCATCATGCTCGGGCTTCGCGCGCGCACGATCCGCATCGCGCGGCAACACCCACAGCACGCAGACCAGGCTCGCGAGCGGCACGGCCGCCAGCGCGAGAAACGCGGCCCGCTGGCCGAACAGGCCGATCAGCGTCAACGTGCCGGCGCCGCCGCCGAAGAAGCCGATCATCACGCCCGCGATCTGGATCGCGTTGATCTTCGCGAGCGTGTCGCCGCTGAAGTGCTCGGCGGCCATCCCGTCGTTCGCGATGTCCTGGGTCGCGCTCGCAAGCGACGCGACGGCCAGCAGGCCGACCGCCCATCCGGCCGTCGCGACGGTCATCCCGATCTGCGCGAGGCTGCCGAGGCAGAGCACCACGAGCGTCTGCATCGGCAGCATCCAGCTGCGCCGCCGGCCGATGCGCGGCGACCAGCGGTTGTCGACGACAGGCGCCCACAGGAACTTCACGACCCACGGCAAACCGACGAGCGGCAGGAACGCCAGTGCATGAAGCGGTGCGCCGTCGTGGCGCAGCAGGGTCGGCATCGCATCCATCGCGATGCCGATCGGGATTCCCTGTGACAGGTAAAGCAGCGTGATCGTGATGACCAGGCGGCGATGTTCGAGCAGATCGCGCATCGAAGTCTCCAGTTGCATGAAATTAAAAAGGTTCGGCACCGGCCGGCACGCGCGCGCGCTGCATCGCATCGCGGCGCGGACGGCGCGCGGCACGCAGCAGCAATGCGCCGAACGCGACGAGGGCCGCGTCGATCGGCCAGTACACGGGTTCGCCCGCGCCGAGCAGCGCGATCGCGCAATGCGTCGCCCCGGCCAGTCCGTAAGCGGCGCCGGCCGCACGCATCAGCGTGCGCAGCCAGGCCGCGCGATCGGCCACGCAGGCCGCGAGCGCGAGTGCACCGCCCCACACGGCCCAGAACAGCATCGCGAGCACATGGTCGACGTGCACGCCGGCGGGCAACGCACGCCCCGCGAGCAGCAGGACGCCGCCGGCGAGGACCAGCCCGCCGCAGGTGCCGACGGCGACCGCGGCCAGCACGTTCGCCGAGCGGTCGTGCTGCGCCCGCCGCCGCTCGATCCACAGATGCAGCCCCGTCGCGCAGAGCGCGCACGCCGCGAGTCCCATCAGGAAATGCAGCACGCGCAGCACGCCGCCCATCGCACCGACCCAGCCGTATTGCGCGAAATGCAGCGGCTGCACCGCGATGAACGCGCGCAACCAGAAGCCTCGGCCGCGCGACGTGGCGTCCGCAAGCCATTGCCCGTCCACCGCGCGATACAGGTGGCGCTCGAACACCGCCGTGCTCGGCAGGCCGGCGGTCGTCCCGGCAATCTCGACACGCGCGTTCACGTCGCCCCACCGATGCAGCACGACGGCTTCGCGCCGGAAATACGGCGTGCGCGCCGCATCGCGCCGCAGCAGCGCCTCGAGATCGGGCGCGCGTTGCCACGCGCCGCCGGCGGCAGTCGGCGGCGGCCCGCCGAGCAGCTCGGCGAACGGGCGCTGCGGTTGCCCCGGATACGCGACGCCCGCAAGCGACACCGTGCCGAGCGCGCCCAGCCCCGACAACGCGCCGGTGAACGCGAACAGCACGAGCCACGGCGCGCCCCACAGGCCGATCCACGCGTGCAGGTCGAACAGCGCGGCGCGCAGCCCGCTGCCGCGCCGGATGCGCGCCGCGGCGGGCCAGCGCCGGTGATGCACGACCAGGCCCGCTACGATGAGCACGAGCAGCACGATCCCCCACAGGCTGACGAAGATCCGCCCGGGAAAGCCCGCGAACAGCGTCTTGTGCAGCGTGACGAGCAACGCCGCGCGTCCGCCGTCGGCCAGCCGCTCGCCCGTCGCCGGGTCGAGCGCCAGCGTGCAGGCCTGGCGCGCGTCGCAGAAACGGATCGCCGGATCGTCCGGTTGCGGCAGCACGATGCGTGCATCGCGCAACGGCACGCCGAGCGCCGCCGCGCGCGCGACGAGCGCATCGAGCGGCAACGCCGGTCGCGCAACGGCGACCGGCGGCGGCCGCCACCAGCCCTGCATCGAATCGGTCGCGAGACTCCACGTGCCGCTGAACAGCACGACGAACAGCACCACGCCGAACAGCGCACCGGCGCCGCGATGCAGCGCGCGCCAGCGCGAACGCGATGAAGCGTCCATGTCAGCGCCCTCCCCAGAACATCGCGCACGGCACGAGCACCGCGAGCCACAGGCAGGTGCGCCACGCGGCCTGCCGCCGCCCGGGCGCGACGAGCACCCACAGCAGCGCGGCGACACCGGCGGCCAGCGACAGCAGCACCGCCGCGTAGAGCCGGTTCAGGCCGTCGGCCGGGTAATGACGGGCCAGCGTGACCGCCAGCGCGACCGCGCCCGGCAGCACGCCTGCGATCGCGAGCGCCGCCCGCGTCCCCCAGCCGCCCGCCATCAGAACTGCCCGCGCACGGTCAGCATCACGTTGCGCGGTTCCCCGTAGCGGTTGTTCCAGCCCGGCTGGCTCAGGCTCAGGTAGTACTTGCGGTCGAACAGGTTGTTGACGTTGACGGCCGCGCTCCAGTGCTTGTCGTAGCGATAGCCGAGCCGCACGCTGGCGAGCGCGTAGCCGCCCTGGCTCATCGTGACACCGTTCGCCTGCGCCGAGTAATTGCTCTGCACCTGCACGCCGCCGCCGACGCTCCAGCGCCGTTCCTGCCACGGCAGGTCGTAGTTGGTCCACAGCCGGAACAGGTGGCGCGGGTTCAGCAGCGGCGCGAACGTGCCCGCGTTCGCGAGGTTGTCCGCATAGCGCATCGTGTCGTACGTATAGCTCGCCCACACGCTCCACCACGGCGTGATGCGGCCGTTCGCCTCGAACTCGAAGCCCTGGCTGCGCACGCTGCCGCCGTTCACGTAGTAGCAGTTCGGCCCCGCGCACGGATGCGCGAGATCGACCTGCGGATTGTTGTCGAGATCGATGCGGAACGCCGCGAGCGACACGTTCAGCTTGCCGCCCGCCAGTTCGCCCTTCACGCCCGTCTCGTAGGTGCGCCCCTTCACCGGCGTCAGGATGCCGCCGCCCCACATCGACTTGGTTTGCGGCTGAAACACTTCCGCATAACTCGCGTACCACGACCAGTCGCGCGCGAAATCCCAGATCAGCCCGCCGTACGGCGTGAACTGGTGGCCGGTGTTGTAGTGCGCGCCGAGGCTGTCCTGGTTCCACCAGCTCATCCGGCCGCCGAGCACGAGCGTGACGGGTTCCGCGAGCTTGATGCGGCCGAGCCCGTACACGCCCTTCTGCGACACGTCGTTCTGCTGCGACTGCTGGTACGGGCCGACGCCCGGCTCGGGCACGCTGCTCGGGTTCCAGCGGTAGACGTTCACCGGCGTGCCGGCCACGTTGCCGAGCAGCTGCGCCGACATCTGCCCGCTGCTGCTGTTAGCGTAGGTCACGCCGAACAGCAGGTCGTGCGTCAGCCCGAACGCATGCACCGGCCCCTGCACGTTCGCATCGATGCTGCGGCTGTAGCTGCTGAACTGGTACGCGCCGCCCGTCAGTGCGCCGCCCGCACCGGTCGACGGATCGATCGCGCCGTACGAGCCCGCGTATTTCAGGTCGGAACGCACGCTCTGGTATTCGCCGCTGACCTTCGCCTTCCAGCCGGCACCGAGCTTCTGCTCGACCGACGCGAACGCGCGCGTCGTGTCCCAGTCGAAGTGGCCCCACGCCGTGTCGAGGAACGTCGAGCGCGACAGGCCGAGGCTCGACCCGTCGCGCGCCATCGGCACGCCGGACATGTCTGGCACCGAGCGCGTCGTCTGGTATTGGGCGCCGAACGTGAGCAGCGTGTCGCGCGTCACGTCGACTTCCGTGATGCCGTAGATCGAGCGCGTGTCCTGTTTCGCGTGGTCGTAGAAGAAATGACGATCCTCGTATGCGGCGACGAGCCGGCTGCGCACGGTGCCGGCCGCATTGAGCGGGCCGCCGATGTCGGCTTCCGCGCGGTAGCGGTCCCAGCTGCCGACGCTCACGCTCGCGTTCGCGGAGAACTGGTACTGCGGCCGCTTGCGCACGAGGTTGACCGTCGCGGCCGGGTTGCCCGAGCCGTGCAGCAGGCCGTTCGCGCCGCGCAGGATCTCCACGCGCTCGTACACGGAGATGTCCTGCGGCGCGCTCGCCATGTCGCCGATCACCACCGGCACGCCGTCGAATTCGAACGAATCGACCTTGAAGCCGCGCACGAAATACGCGGTGGTGAGCAGCACGTATGGCTGCACGGTCACGCCCGCCGATTGCTGCATCACCTCGTCGAGCGAATACAGGTTCTGCTGGTCGATCCGTTCGCGCGTCGTCACGCTGACCGACTGCGGAATCTCCCGCAACGCGAGCGGCATCTTGCCGACCGTCGCCACGGCCGGATCGTCGGCCACGCCGCGCGACGCGGTCACGGAAATCGCCTTCAGCTCGCCCGCGGCAGGCTTCACGGCGGTCGTTTCCTCCTTCCGGACTTCCGCGCCGGCCGCCGGCGCCGCATCGGCGAACGCCGCCGCCGGATGTGCGGCGATCAGCAGGCCGAGATACAGCGACGGGCGCCAGCGCCCTCGCCCCAGACGGGCGACGCGCGCGCCCTTCGTCATCGATCTCCCAGGTTCCAGCACCTCGTTCCGCATTCACGCCCCCGTATTTGATAATCATTCTCATTATCAAATAGAACCGGCAGGCCATTTTTCGATCGAGGGGCTTTTCCTATCGATTCCGGGCACGCCGGCCCGCATTGTTCACGTCAGTGTTCGGATTCGGCCGGCCGGGCTTCCGCGTTCGAAGCGCCCACAGCGTCCTCTGCGTCGTTAGCCTCCAGATCGTCCGGCGGCAGCCCGTCGAGCCCCCGCCCCGCGCGGGCGAAGGCCGCGTACCACGCGTCGGCCTCGACGAGCTGCGCGTGCGTGCCGGTCGCCCGCACGCGGCCCGCATCGAGCACGACGATCGTGTCGGCGGCCGCCGCGAGCGCCGGCTGGTGCGTGACGACAATGCGCGTGCGCTGCCCGCGCAGCGCGACGAGGCTGTCGCGCACGCGCCGCGCACTCGATTCGTCGAGGCTCGCGGTCGGCTCGTCGAACATCAGCACCGGCGCACGCGACAGCAGCGCGCGCGCCAGGCACGCCCGCTGGCGCTGCCCGCCCGACAGCAACTGGCCGCCCGGCCCCACGTCGGATTCGAGCCCGTCCGGCAAGCGCTCGGCGTCGTGCAGCAGGCCGGCCGCGTCGAGCGCGTCGCGCAGTTCGGCATCGGTCGCGTCCGGGCGGCCCATCCGCACGTTCCACGCGAGGCTGCCGCGAAACAGCCCGTTGTCCTGGAACACGAGGTTGCGCGTCGCCGCGAGCGTCGCCTCGCTCAGGTGCCGCACATCGGCGCGGCCGAGCAGCACGCGCCCGGCGCCCGGATCGTCGAGCCGCGCGAGCAGGCCGAGCAGCGTGCTCTTGCCGGCACCCGTGGGGCCGACGATCGCGACGAAGCCACCCGCCGGGCAATGCAGGTCGACGCCGTCCAGCAGCGTCGCGCCGGCGGGCGAACGGTAGCCGACGCGCACCGCGTCGACACTCGCGTCGTGTACCGGCGTGCCGCGTTCGGGGCTGTCGAAACGCGGCGCATGCAGCACCGCGAGCACGGTGTCGAGTGCGCGCCAGGCGCCGCGCAGCGCCTGGTCGAGCTGCGTGAGCTGCGCGAGCGGTTCGATGAAACGCACGAGCAGCACGAGCACCGCCACGGCCGTCGCGGCATCGAGCCGGCCCGCCGAGACGGCCCATGCGCCGCCCGCCAGCATCGCGACGAACACGCCCTGCACCGCGCCCGCGAAGCCGAGTTCGATCGGCAGCGAGCGGCGCATCAGCGCGCGCGTGCGGCGATGCTGCGCGTCGAACGCGTGCATCAGCGCCGCGCGCGCTTCGCCTTCGCGGCCCGCGAAGCGCAGCAGCCCCTGATGCGCGGCGAAGGTCTGAAGCTGAACGGCCATGTCGCGATCGCCGGACGCGCGCGCCTGCTCGAACGCAAGGGTGCGCGTGCCGCCGCGCTCGAGCAGCGCGAACAGCAACACGGCGGCTGCCGCGAGGCACAGCGCGATGCGCCAGTCGATCCACGCGAGCCCGGCGACGACCGCAAGCGGCGTCACGACCGCGCCGATCAGCGGCCCGAGCAGGTGCGCCGGAATCCCCATCGCCTGCATGACCGGCCCGCGCAACAGCCCGGCCGGATGACTGTCGCGCACGGCCTGCCACGACACGATGCGCGGCAGGTGCCGCACGAGGCGTTCGACGAGACCGGCCGCGAGCGCGCCGCCCGCGCGATAGCCGCCGCGCTGCGCGACGTACAGCACGAATGCGTGGCACAGGGTCAGCACACCGAGCGCGATCGTCCAGTGCAACACGGCTGCCTGCGCGCCGGCGAACCACGCGCGGATCAACGGCACGAGCAGCAACCCGCAGGCGCCGTCGAGCAACGCGGCCGCCACCGCCCAGCCGACCCCGCGCCACAGCGCGCGGCGTGTGCCGGATGGCAGGCACTGCAAACGTTTGAGCGATTTCATCATCATGCGGCCTCCCCGTCCGCGGCACCGCGTTCGCGCCACAGCCGCGCATACAGCCCGCACGCGGCCAGCAGCGCCGCATGCGTGCCGCGCTCGACGATGCGGCCGCGGTCCATCACGAGAATCTGGTCCGCCTGCCGGATCGCGTCGAGATCGTGGCTGACGATCACGCGCGTACGCGCGTCGCCGCGCAGCGCATTGCGCAATGCGCGCCCGGTTTGCGGATCGAGTGCCGATGCCGGTTCGTCGAGCAGCAACAGCGGCGCCGTCGACAGCAGCGCACGTGCAATCGCCAGCCGCTGCAGCTCGCCGCCGGACAGCCGCACGTCGCGCCCGCACACGCAACCGTAGCCGCCCGGCAACGCATCGATGCGTTCGTCGAGACAGGCGGCGCGCGCGGCCGCGCGAATCGCGTCGTGATCGGCATCGGGCCGGTACAGCGCGATGTTCGCGGCAATCGACACGTCGAGCGCGGCGGCCTGCTGGAACACCATCGCCACCTGCTCGCGCCGCGTATCCGGCGCGAGCAGCCGCAGGTCGGCGCCGCCGAGCCGCACCGTGCCGCGGTCGGGGTCCATGAAGCGCGCGAGCAGCATCAGCAGCGTGCTCTTGCCGGCACCCGACGGCCCGACGATCGCGGTGGTCGTGCCCGCCGCGACCGTCGCGTCGATGTCGCGCAGGATCGGCGTGCCGTCGATGTCGACGCTCACGCCGCGCAGCTCGATCGACGCATCGCGCGGCACCAGTGCCGCGCCGTCGGCCGGCTCGGGCAGGCCCGGCTGCGCGAGCAACGCATCGAGGCGCACAGCGGCCGCGCGCGCTTCGCGCAACGCATCGGCACCGTGGCCGAGCGCCCGCACCGGCGTGGCGACCGCCCAGATCAGCAGTGCGAACGCGCACAGTTCGCCGACCGGCAGGCGGCCGGCCGTGAGCCACGTCGCGCCGAACACGACCCACGCGAGCAGGAACGGCGTGCCGAGCAGCACCTGCGTGCAGGCACCGGGCCCGCCGACGCGGCCGACCCACGCCGAAAACGCCTGGTCGAAGCGCCCGGTCGACGCGAGCGCGGCCGCCTCGATGCCCGCGCCCGGATACTGCCGCACGAGCGCCGGGTTCTGCGCGAGTTGCGCGTAATCGCCCATCAGCTGTTCGAGTGCCGCGTTGCGCGCCGCGACAGCCGGTGCGAACCGCGCCGAGCGCATCCAGCGGAACAGCGCGGCGCCCGCGACGAGCGGGACCAGCGCAAAGGCGAGCAGCACGGGATTCAGGTAAAGCAGGCACGCCAGCGCCGCGCACGGCACGACGACGAGTTGCGTGACGTCGGCCGGTGCATGCGCGACGAGCTGGTGCAGCGCGCGCACGTCCTGGTCGACGTGACGCGCGACGCGGTCGCTGCCCGCGCGCGCGAACCAGCCGAGCGGCAAGCGTTGCAGATGATCGGCGAGCCGCCTGCGCAAGCGGTCGGCGAGATCGGCGTCGACACGGTGGGTCAGGTGCAGCGCGACCGTCTGGCCGCCCAGCCAGCACACGCCGGCCGCCACGGCCGCGACGAGCCAGCCGCGCGCCGTCGCGTCGAGCTGGGCCGTCGCGCGCCATGCGTCGGCGATACGGCCGAGCGCGAGCCACGGCACGAGCGACGCGACACCCGCCAGCGCCTGCAGCACGACCGCCGCCGCAAGCGGCACCGCGAACGGCCGCAACATCGAAAGCAACGGCCCCTTCATGCGGCACGCTCCAGCAGCATGCCGAGCGTGGCAGCGCACGCGTCGCCCGGCGGCTGCTCCGGAAAACCGAGCTGCATCGTCAGTTGCTGCCAGACGCGCGCCACGTCGATGCTGCGCTGGTTGCACGCGTGCAACCCTTCGCCCGACACGAGCCGGTCGACCGCGCGCACGGCCGCCTGCGGCCAGCTGCGGGCATGAATCGCGCCCCACGTATCGCGCGCATCGTCGCAGATCTGGATGCTCGGCATGTCGTCGCCCGCCGCGTCGCCGAAGATCGGGAACAGCCCGTCGTCGTCCGTCGCCGGTTCGCGCAGCGCGGGCGCCCACCACAGCGGGCCATGCGGCGACGCGAGCGTCCACGTGCCGGCGTCCGTCGTCAGCGTGATGCTGAACAGCATGCTCATCCGGCCGTCGTCGGCCGCCGCCATCTCGTTGTGCACGCGCAGCGAGACCGGCGTTTCGGCGAGCACCATCGCGCATTCGCGCATCGACGACAGTGCCGGCCCGACCGGCTCGACCGACCACGGGCCCACGCCCTGCAGCGCGGCGGCGAGCACGTCGAGCGCCGCGTAACTGGCCTGCACCGAGCACACGACATCCGCATGCACGGGCGCGCTCGTTTCACGCAGCCGTCGCGCGACCGCGATGAAGCGGGAGACGACCGGCAGGTTCGGATAGAAACTGTTGAGCAGGCAGCGCCGGCCGTGACGCGACGCGGTGCGCAGCACGCGGTCCCATTCGTCGGGCAGCAGCGGATGCTCGATCACGACGTCGATCCCGCGCTCGAGCAGCCGGCACGCGAGCGCGGCCCCGTTGGCCCCGCGCGCCGCGCCGCCGACCGCGACACACGCGGCGCGCACGTCGTCGGGCAACGCTTCCGGACGGTCGAACACGGGCGCGCCGACGCGCGCGGCCAGCGCGGCGGTACGCGCGCTGCCTTGCCCCAGGATGCCGGCGACGCGATACGTGCCGGACGCGGCGAGGCCCGCCGCATAGAACTGGCCGAAGCGGGAGCCGGCCACGACGACCGGCAGCGGATGAGCCTTCATTGCGCCTCCTTCAGGCGGGTGTCGACGAACGCGGCGTTCAGGCAGTCGAAATGACCGCCGGGGATGTCGACGGACGTGATGCCGCCGAGCGCCTGTGCCGTCCAGTATTCGGTGAGCGCCGCGCGCTGCTGCGGAATCAGCGGGTTGCAGCGCTCCGGCACGAACAGCCGCAGCGCACCCGCGTATGGCGCGTCGCCCGCCCAGTGGCTCGCCTGCACCGAATGCATGAAAAGCCGGTATAGCCGTTCGCGCTCGTCGAGCAGCGGATGCGCGACTTCGTCCTGCATCGACAATCCGGCGGCCGCACGCAGCACGCGGCGGCGCAACGTGTCGAGCGGCTCGCAGCGGTCGCCGAAAATCTCCAGCTGCGCCTGCAGGCTGCCGGGCGCGAGACGCGCGGGGTCGGCCTTCAATGCGTCGGCGAGTGCGTCGGCCAGCACATACGTTTCCGGAAACCCGAGCGCGTCGAGCGGCAGCCCGAGCGTCGCCGCGAAGTTGAACAGCACGAGCCGCTCGTCTTCGATCAGGTAGGGAATCCGGTAGCTCGACACGATGTCGAGCGTGCGCACCTCGACGCCGAGCTGCACCAGCGACTTCGCCATTTCGAGCGCGACCAGCCCGCCCGAGCAGTAGCCGAGCACGTCGACCTCGCGCACGCCGGTGCGCCACAGCGCATCCGCATAACGCCGGCCGAGCGTCGCGTTCAGGTGGCGTGCCGGCAGGTCGAGATAGTCCTGCGCGTCGCGCACCGCGAAGCCGAGCACCGGGCCGAGCCGCGCGAGCGCCGGCATGACCGGACGATACGCGTGCACGGTGCCGAGCCCTTCATGCACGATCACGCGCGGCACGCCGTCGCCGGGCGCGAGCGGGATCGGCCGCACGTCGGCGCGCACGCGCGGCGCCGGCGCATGGACGACCGCCGAAACGTGCGCGCTGCGCGGCGCGGCCGGCGCAACCGGCGATGCGCTGCCCGACGGCTGCGCATCCGCGTCGCGCAGGCATTGCGCGAACGCGGCGGGCGTCGGTTGCGCGAGCACCCAGCGCAGCAACCGGTCGAACGGATGCGCATGCGCGAGCGGTTCCTCGCCGCGCAGCCGCGACACGAGTTGCGCGATCAGCAGCGAATCGCCGCCCGCGGCGAAGAAGTCCTGATCGGGCGTGACGTTGCGCGTATCGAGCACGGCTTCCCACAAGCCGATCAGCCGCGCCAGCAGCGGATCGGCGGCGGCCTGCGCGTGAGCCTGTCGAGCAGTCGCCGGCTCCGGTTCGCGGATGCCGGCGATGCCGGCCAGCGTGCGGCGATCGATCTTGCCGTTCGCGGTCACGGGCAGGCGGTCGAGCACGCGCAATTGCGACGGCACCATGTAACCCGGCACGCGCTCCGCGACGCATGCCAGCAGCGCGTCCGGCGCGATGCGCGCCGCCCCGCGCTTCACGTGCGCGAGCAGGATGTCGTAACCGAGTGCGTCGAGCGGCGTGCCGGGTGCCACGCAACCGAGCGCGCGATCGCCGCCCGCCGCTTGCAGCCATTCGAGCCACTGCGCGCGCGGCACGAACAGACGCGCCGATTCGACGCGCGCGTCGTGCGGCGTTTCCATCATCAACCCCTGGCTGATGCTGATCTCCGGATGCTCGGTCGTCAGTTCCTGGATCACCCACCACGCATCCGCCGCCGACAGCGCACGCAATCCGGCGACCAGCGCGACCGTGTCGCGCGCATTGTTCAGTGCGCCGGAGCTGATCGTGATGTCGATCGAATGCGGCGCAATACCCTGCGCGTCGAGCGCCGCGTTCATGTCGAACCGCTCGAACCGCATCCACGGATACGCGGCGAAGCGCTCGCGTGCCGCCGCGAGGAAATAGCTCGACACGTCGCTGAACAGGTAGTCGATCCGCGCGCCCGCTTCGACCAGCGGCGCGAGCGCGTCGACGATCGCCCGCGTCGCCGCGGCCGTGCCCGCGCCGATCTCGAGGATGCGCCGCGGGCGCTGCGGCTCGCGCGCGACGATCGCACGCACGGCCTGTGCCATTCCGTCATGCAGGGCCCGCGCATGTTCGCCGTCGCTGTACATCGCGACGGCGATATGCGACGCGCCTTCCGGGAACATCAGGCCGGCGGGCGACACGGTGCCGTCCACCTGCACGTCGATGCATCCCGCGCTGTCGCGGAAGTAGTCGACGAGGACGGCTGGCCACAGATCGGGCGACGCATCCTGCGCAAACGCGTCCCAGCAGGCATGCGCATCGGCGTGGCCGGCATCGGGCCGCCTGCGCCAGCCGCCATCGGCATCCGCGTGCAGCACGCCGTGCCGGTCGAGCATCGCGAGCCAGTGACGCAGCAGATGCTGTCGCGCCGCCGGCACGCGCAACCGTTCGCACAACGTCGCGAAGTCCGTCGCCGCCTCCTCGGTCAGCGCCCCCGCCGGCACGATCCACGCTGCCAGCGACGCAACGCAGGCCGCTTCGAGCCGGGCGACCGACCGCGCCACGTCCGCGTGCGCGGGCCAGCGCGCGGCGTCGAACGCCGTGCGCACGTGCGCCGCGATCTCGTGCAGCGCGTCGTCCTGCTGCGGCGGCTCCGCGCCATGCAGCGACACGAAGCTCGCGAGCCGGCGCTCCGTGCCGTCGCCGAGCACGATCGTCGCGGCCGCGCCGACGAGCGGATGTGCGGTCAGCGCCGCATCGATCTCGGCCAGCTCGATCCGGTAGCCGCGGATCTTCACCTGATCGTCCTGCCGCCCGAGGAATTCGAGCGAACCGTCCGCGCGCACGCGGCCGAGATCGCCGGTGCGATAGAGTCGCCGCCCGTCGCCATGACGGATGAAGCGTTCGGCCGTTCGCACCGGATCGTTCGAGTAACCCGTCGCCAGCCCGACGCCGCCGATATGGATCTCGCCGCGCACGCCCGGCGGGCACGGCCGGCCGAGCGCGTCGAGCACCTCCATCGTCTGCCCGGTCAGCGCGCGGCCGTAAGGAATACTGGCCAGCTGCGTGTCCGCCGGACGGATCGGATGCTCGATCGACCAGATCGATGCCTCGGTCGCGCCGCCGAGGCTGAACAGCGCGCTGTCGGGCCAGCGCCGCCACCAGCGGGTGGGGAGCGTCACCGGAATCCAGTCGCCCGACCACAGCACGCGGCGCGGGCCCGGCATATCGAGCGCCGGTTCGCTTTCGACGTAGTCGATCAGCATCTGCCCTTGCGCGGGAACCGAATTCCACAGCGTCACGCGATGGCGCGCCATCAGCGCGGCCCAATGCGACGGATCGTTGCCGCGCGCCGGATCGGGCAGCACGATGCACGCGCCGCGCGCGGTCGCGCCGAAGAAGTCGTAGACGGACAGGTCGAAGCTCAACTCGGCCAGGCCGAGCACCACGTCGCCGTCGCCCACTTCATGGCGCGCGCTGATGTCGGCCAGCGTGTTGCACACGGCCGCGTGGCTCAGCATCACGCCCTTGGGCTCGCCGGTGGAGCCCGACGTATAGATCACGTACGCGAGCGCGTCGCCGGCGATGTCGCGCGCGGCGCGCGGCGGCCATTGCGGATCGATCGGCACGGCATCGACATCGATGCGCACGCACCCGTCGTGTTCGAACTCGATCGCCTGCACGCTGACGACCGCACGCACCCGCGCATTGCGCAGGATCGCCTGTTGCCGCAGCGCCGGCTGGCGGCTGTCGACCGGCACGTAAGCGGCGCCCGCCTGGACGATCGCGAGCACGGCCACGAGCTGGTGCGCGCACTTCGGCATCAGCACCGCGACGGTATCGCCCGCGGCGACGCCGGCCTGTTCGAGCGCCGACCGCAGCGCCGCCGCGTGCTGCGCGACGTCGCGATACGTGCGCGCCCCCTGCGCATCGATCACCACCGGCGCATCGGGCGTACGCAACGCCTGCGCGGCGAAACCGGCCGCGATGTGCGACTCCGCATCCGGATGGATTCCGGCGGCGGGCGCATCGGACGGCAGCACGATGTCGCCCGCGCGCGACCACCATGCCGCGTCGGCGGCGAGCCGGCCCAGCAGGGCGACGTACGCGTCGAACATCGCCGCGGGCATCCCGTCCGGAAACAGGTCGTCGCGCACGTCCCAGCCGATTTCCAGGCCGCCGAACTGATCGGTCACCTGACAGTCGAGCCACACCTGCGGCGTCTGGCTGATCATGTAGCGCGGCGGCTCGGCGCGGGCCGCGTGTTCGCCGAGCAGCCGGCCGACACTGCCGATGCCGCTCGTGAACACCACCGGCATCAGCGCCGCATCCTTGCCGCGCCGTCGCGCTAGTTCGCGCATCACGTCGACACCGGTAAACGCTCGATGGTCAAGGTCGTCGAACATCCGCGCGCCGATCGTGCGGGCACGCTCGACGAAATCGCGCCCTTGCGTCGCATCGACCGCGAGCAAGCTCAGCGCGGTGAAATCGCCGAGCACCGCGTCGATGCGCGGATGCACGGGCGGCCGGTTCAGCACCGTCAGGTTCAGGCAGAACGCGGGCGACTGGCTCCAGCGGCCGACGACTTCGGCGAACGCGGCCAGCGCGACACTCGCCGCGCTCAGGCCGAAGCGGCTCGCGTGGCCGCTCAGCGCGGCCCATTGCGCACGATCGAGCCGCGCATGCCGGTGCGTGAAGCGCGGCCGCGCGTCGGACGGCATCGCGGGCACCACCGGCAGATCGGGGCGCGGCGGCAGATCGTCGATGCGTGCAAGCCACCACGCCTTGTCGCGCGCATGATCCGCGCGCGTGCCGGCATGGGCTTCGTTGACGACGTAGTCGCGGAACGTCGCGTCGAGCGGCTCGGGCTGCCACTGCGGGTCGTCGTAGCGGCGCCGCCATTCGGCGAGCAGCAATTGCAGGCTCGCATAGTCGATCAGCGTGAAATCGACCGACAGGTGCAGCACCGCACCATCCGGCCCGAGGCTCACTTCCGGCTGCAGCACCGGCCAGCGGTCGAGCGCGTGCACCGCATGGTCGAGACGCTCGCGCACGCGCCTTACGTGCGCGTCGAACGCGTTCGCGTCGGCATCGCGCAGGTCGTTCACCACGAGCGGCTGCCACGGCACGTCGGGCAGCACGCGTTGCCATGCGTTGTCCTCGATGATCGCGCGCAGCATCGGATGCCGCGCGACGCACGCGTTCCACGCCGCCTCGAAGCGCACGCAGTCGAGATTCGCGGGCTCGCCGTATTCGACGTACAGATGGCACGCATTGCCGCCGAACTCGAACGATTCGTGGCGGCCGAGCACGTACGCGGCCTGCACCGGCGTCAGTGCGAACCGCTCGTGCCGGCGCACCGGATCGCAGCGCCATGCGCCGTCCTGCAGGAAGCGGACGAACGCGTCGCGTTCGGCCTTGATGCGCGCGGCCAGGTCCGCATCGAGCGCGCCGGCCGGCGCGCGATAGCGCAACTGGCCGCCGTCGTCGCACCACAGTTCGATCTGGCGTTCGCGGCAGAGATCGAGCACGTCATCGAAGCTCACAGCACGCCCTCCTCGATCGTCGCAACCCGCGTGTCGCCGTCGGCCTGCGAGGCTTGCAGGGCCGGCGCGGCCGGTGCGGCCTCGTCGAGCTGCGCGGCAAGACCCGCGAGCGTCGGCTGCCGGTAGAACGCCGCCATCCCGACCCGCACGCCGAGCCGCTCGCGCAGTTGCGCGAGCAGGCGCGTCGCGAGCAGGCTGTCGCCGCCGAGCGCGAAGAACGTCGCGTCGCGCGCGTTCGCCGGGCGGCCGAGCGCGTGCTCCCAGCATGCGAGCAGCGTCGCCTGCCGTTCGTCGGCCGGCACGAATGCATCGTGGGCGGCCGGTGCGTCGCCGAGCGCGCGCGCGAGCGCCTCGCCCACCGCCCGCCGGTCGATCTTGCCGTTCGCGTTGAGCGGCCAGCGCGCGATGCACCACAGCGCATCGGGGCGCATCGCGTCGGGCAAGCGGTCGCGCAGCCAGTCGGCCAGCGCCGCTTGCGCGGCCGGTTCGCCGGCACGGCGCGCGTCGATGCACGCGAATGCGTTCGAACGCCAGCTTCGGGAGTCGAGCGCAAAACCGCACGCATGCGCGGCGGCGGCGATCGCATCGGGCGTGAACGGCCGCGGCAACGACGCATCACCCGCCACGCTCGCGACGAGTTCACGCAACGGCGAGTCGCGCAGCACGTCGGCGAACAGCAAACGGCCATCCTGCGCCAGCAACGCTGCCGCGATCCGGAACGTATCGCGCGGATCGTCGCGCAGATGCGCGGCCGCGAAACTGATCACGCAATCGAATTCTCCGAGATGCCGCGCGGGCAACAAGCCGTCCTGCATCGTGTGAAGCGCCGGCCTCGTAACGGTGAAGCGTGCCTGTGCGGTGTGCAGCAGCCCCGGCGACACGTCGAACAGCGTCACGTCGAAACGTGGATCGTCGAGCACGCCGAGGCCCGCTTCGAACCATTGCCCGGCGCGGGCGTCGATCACCGCGACCCGCAGCACACCGGTGCGTGCAGCGGCCTGTGCCTCCAGCACGCCGGCAAACTCGCGCAGCGCGCGGGCGCCGTCCGGCAAACGCGTCGCGAACGCAAGCGGTGCCACGCACGGGTCCAGCGGTACGCGCTGCGCGGCCGTATCCGGATCGGCTGCGAGCGCGCGCAGCGACGCCGTCAGATCGTCGAGATCGGTTGCATGCCAGTCGAGCCGATCGAGCGCACGGTCGATGGAGATCGACGCATCGCCTTTCGCGTGCCGGTGCGCACGCAACGACGGCGGCAGGCCTGCGCCGCCATCGAGCAGCCGATCGGCGACGGCGCGCACAACGGCCGCTTCCGCCTCGACCGTATCGGCCAGGTCGGCCTCCGCAAGCGACGGCGGCGCGGCATCGGCAACGCGATCCGCACCACAGTCGGCACCGCAATCGGCCGGCACGAATGCGGCGACGATGCGCGCAACCTCGCCATTCACGACACTCGCGCACGCACCGTCGATCTGCGGATGCGCGGCCAGCGCGGCCTCGATCTCGCCCAGTTCGATCCGGTGCCCGCGCACCTTCACCTGGCGATCCTCGCGCCCCAGGAATTCGAGCGTGCCGTCGGGCCAGTAGCGGCCACGGTCGCCCGTGCGATACCAGCGGCCCGACGCGTGCTGCACGAAGCGCTGCGCGGTCAGCTCGGGATCGTTGCGGTAGCCGCGCGCGAGACTGTCGCCGCCGATCAGCAGTTCGCCCGGCACGTAATCCGGCACATCGCGGCCGTCGGCATCGACGACGCGATAGGCCTGCCCCGGCAACGGCCGGCCATACGGAATCGAACGCCAGTGCGGCGGCACGTCGCGCACCGTCTGCACGTTCGACCAGATGCCGGCCTCGGTCGCGCCGCCGAGCGCATGGAACGCACATGCGTCGCCGCACCGTTCGCGCAGCCGCGCCGGCAGGTCGAGCGCGATCCAGTCGCCGGACAGCAGCGCCGCGCGCACGCTGCGGCATGCGTCGGCCGCAGCGGGCACCGCCAGCGCCATTTCGAGCAGCGCGGGCGCCGAATTCCACAGCGTCACGCGATGCTGCGCGATCAGGTCGATCCAGCGCGCCGCGTCGCGCGCGTCGTCCTGGGTCGGCAGCACGAGCTCGGCGCCGGCACCGAGCACGCCGAACAGGTCGTACACCGACAGGTCGAAATCGAGCGCCGATACCGCGAGCAGCCGGTCTTGCGCACGCACGCCGAGCAGCGCATCGATCGCATCGATCGTGTTGAGCGCCGCCGCGTGCGTCATCTCGACACCCTTCGGCACGCCCGTCGAACCGGACGTGTAGATCACGTACGCGGTGGCCTGCGGCGCCACCGCGAGCGGCGCGGCCAGCGGCGCATGTTTGATCAGCGAGGCAACATCGAAGCGCGGCAGCGACGCATCCGCGTGCGCCGTGTCGCCGATCGCGGCCTTCACGCCGGCCGCGCGTTCGATCAGCGTCTTGCGCGCGGCCGGCTGCGCAATGTCGAGCGGCACGTAACACGCGCCGGCGGCCAGTACGCCGAACACCGCGGCCACCTGTTCCGGCCCGCGCGGCAGGCTGATCTCGACGGCATCGCCGTGACCGATCCCGGCGGCACGCAGGCCACCCGCGATCGCCAGTGCCTGCGCGGCCAGTTCGCCGCGCGTCACCACGCGCTCGGCGCACCGCAATGCGACGGCCGCCGGCTCGCGCGCGGCCGATGCAAAGAAGTCGGCATGCAGCGTGCGCGGCCGCGCGGGAGCGGGCACCGCGTTAAGCGCATCGCGCACGCGTCGCTGCGCGGACGGCAGCTCGACCGCGATCGGCAGCCGCCAGTCGCGATCGCACAGCGCCTGCACGAGCGCGACATACGCGCCGAACATCGCATCGACCATCCCGTCGGGAAACAGGCCGTCGACGCTGTCCCATGCGAGCAACGCGCCGTCCGGCACGCGATAGAGCTGGTGATCGAGCCACACCTGCGGCGTCTGCGAAATCATGTCGTGCAGATCGCCGAACACGCGCGCGAATGCGTCGGGCACGAACGGCGCGTCGCCGAGATTGCACGAGAACACGACGGGCGCCGCCCGCGGCGCACCCTGCCGGCGCGCATCGCGCAGCACGTCGAGCGCCGGATAGGCAGCCTGTGCGATCGCGCCGTGCAGGCGCTGCTGGAACGCGCGCACCGTGTCGGCCGCGCTCGCGTCGGCGCGCATGTCGCATTCGACGAGCAGCAGCGTCGTGAAATCGGCGATCACGCGACCGAGATCGGGCGCATCGCCGTGCCGGTCGAACAGCGGCACGTTGAGCAGGAACGCGTGCCGGCCGCTCCAGCGCGCGAGCACCGCGGCGAACGCCGCACCGAACACCGACGACAGCGTGACGCCATGCTGCGCGGCCCGCGCTTGCAGGCGCGTCAGTTCGGCCGTGCTCAGCGTATGCGTGACGCGGCTGAAACGCGGCGCGCGGATCGTTTCCGGCGCACGGGCGAGCGGCAGCGCCGGCCCTTCCGGCAGCGTCGCGAGCCGCGCCTGCCATGCGTCGCGCGCCGCGGCCCGCGCATCGCGCGTATCGGCCGCGCGACGCGCGAGCCAGGTCGGGAACCACGTCGACGGCGCGTCGGGCAACGCCGACGGCTCGGCATACGCGGCGCCGATCTCCTGCATCAGCAGCCGCACGCTGTCCACGTCGGCCGCGAGCAGGTCGACGCTCAGCCACACGCGATCCTCGCCGCCGGGCATCTGCGCGAGGCCCATCATGAAGACCTGCGCGTGCTCGACGTCGAGACATTCGTGCGACCGGAACGCGCGCAGCGACACCCATTCGGTTTCCGCTTCGGCGGGCGTCCGGTCGCGCCAGTCCGCATGCGCGAACACCGGCGCCTCGGGTGCCGCGACGATCTGCTGGCGGCCACCGGCAAAGCGCGCACGCAGCATCGGATGGCGTTCGCGCACGAGTCGGCACGCCGCGTCGAGACGAACGGGATCGATCGCGCGGCTGCGAAACTCGAGGAATGCGTGGCAGCTCACGTTGCCGAGCACTTCACCGTCGCCGCGGCCGAGCCAGTACGCCTGCTGCACCGCGGACAAGTCGAACGGCGCATGCACGTCGACATCGACCGCCTCGGCGGCTTCGACGTCGGGCGCCGCGGATGCGCCGCGCGGTGCATTCGCGAGCAGCTCGGCCCACGCGCCGAGCGTCGGCGTACGCGCGAGCGCATCGAACGTCAGCGCGTAGCCGAGCCGGTTCACGCGCGTCTGCAGATACATCAGCCGGATCGAATCGAGGCCGCAGCTCAGCAGGTCCTCGTCATCGTCGAGCGACGCGATTTCGTCGACGGGCTCGTCGAGCAGCGCCGCGATCATCGCGACGAGCTGCGAGCGAAAGGCAATGGGAGAAAAACAGGAAGGATCGGAATGATCGATGGTTGAATCGACAGCGGTCTGGCTCATGGGCACGCCTTGTATGGGTCGTTCGATGGCGGATCCGCGCGGCGGCGGCCACCCGTGAATGAGAATCTATCGCATTCACGCCCATGAGCCCGGTCGATTGCTTTAGGCGGCCGGTCAGTTGTTTTAGATTGCCGCGCTCTCCAGTTCGGCATCGTCGATCGCGTTCGACGATGCGCGAATGTCGCTCGGCGAAATGCCGTAGCGCTTGCGGAACGCGATCGAGAAATGCGCGGGGCTGTAGCCGACGCGGTACGCCACGGTCGACACGTTCGCGTCCTCCGCGCACAGCATCGCGTGCGCGGTCCGCAGCCGGTATTCCTGCAGGTACGCGTACACGCTCGTGCCGAACACCTTGCGGAAGCCGGCCGTCAGCTTGCGCGAATTCATCCCCACCCGGCCCGCGAGCGCATCGAGCGTCGGCGGCTGCTGGAGCTCGCGCGTGAGGATGTCGCTCGCCGCGTACACGCGCTCGACGTCCGACGACGTGACGCGCACGTCGGCCGGCGCGAACTGCCGCTGCGTCGCCAGCAGCTGCGCGCTCAGCGCGGTCAGCTCGAATGCCTTGGCCTTCAGGTAGTACTCGCGCACCGCGCCCTCGAACGGGCACGTCGCGATCTGTACCGCGAGCGCCTGCAGCGCCTTCGATGCCGGGCAACTGACGATGCGCGGATCGCCGCCCGTCGGCGCGAGCATCTTCTCCGGCAACAGGCTCAGGTTGCGGTCGAGCGCATCGAGGCCGAGCTGCACGATCGTGTAGCGCAGCGGCACGTCGCGGTCGTAGATCTGGTGCGTCGTGAACTCGCCGTCGTTGGCGATCACGCACAGGCCCGGCCCCTTGATGCACTGCTCGGGCTGGCCCGGCACGCGGCAGCGCAACTGCCCGCTCTGCACGAGGACGAGCTTCAGCCCTTTTTCGAGCGGCTCCTCGTACCAGTCGCGGCTGTCCGAGCACAGCGTGCCGCTCATGAGTTTCATGCCCGCGTCGATGTGCACCACGCCCGGATGATTGCCGGGCACGAGCACCGGCGGGTGACGTCGTGACGAAGCGAAGGAGGTCGAGCTCATCGGAGGTCCGTTGGTTAGGCGGCACGCGCGGCCCGGCGCGCGCCGGCGGCAACCGGCCGATTCTCCGGCCGGGCCGGGCGGGCGCCGCGCGGCAGGCGCCCGATCGAATGAAATTGCCGCGATATCGAAAGAAACGACGTTATCGCGGCACTTGTTACAAATGATAATACCTCTCATTTACATTTTTTGACAACTTGCCGGAACCCAAGGTCAGCGCATGCACTCCTCCCTTCCCTCCGTGGCGCCGGCCATCCCGGCCGACGCGCCCGACTGGCCCGACGACTTCGCACACCGCTATCGCGACGCCGGCTACTGGCAGGACACGACGTTCTTCGAGGCGCTCGACGCGCAAGCGCAGCGCACCCCCGACGCGCTCGCGGTCGTTGACGGCACCTGCCGGCTCAGCTATCGCGACCTGCTGGCGCGCATCCGCCGGCTTGCGGGCGGCCTCGCGCGTCTGGGCCTGGTGCGCGGCGACGCGGTCGTCGTCCATCTGCCGAACGGCGCACGCTTCATCGAGACCTGCTTCGCGCTGTTCCAGCTCGGGGTGCGGCCGGTGCTCGCGCTGCCTGCCCACCGGCACTACGAGATCGGCGCGTTCTGCCGCTTCGCCGGCGCGCGCGCGTATCTGTGCGCGGCACACCTCGGCGAGTTCGACTGCCGGCCGCTCGCGGCCGCATTGCAGGCCGACTGCCCGACGCTCGAGCACGTCGTGATGGACGGCGACGATCACGCGTTCACACCATTCGACGCGCTGTACGACGCGCCGCCGCTGCGCGAATGCGCGGCACGCGCCGACGACATCGCGTGCTTCCAGCTGTCGGGCGGCACGACCGGCACGCCGAAGCTGATCCCGCGCCGCCATCGCGAATACCTGTACAACGTGCGCGCGTGCAGCGTCGCGAGCGGATTCGACGCCGGCACCGTCTACCTCGCCGCGCTGCCGATGGCGCACAACTTCACGCTGTGCTGCCCCGGCACGATCGGTGCGCTACTCGCGGGCGGCCGCGTGGTCGCGACCGGGCGGCCCGAGCCCGAACAGAGCTTCGCGCTGATCGCGCAGGAGCGCGTCACGCATACCGCGCTCGTGCCGCCGCTCGCGCTGCTGTGGCTCGACGAACAGCCGCAACGCCGGGCCGACCTGTCGAGCCTGCGCGTGCTGCAGGTCGGCGGCGCGCGGTTGATGGACCACGCCGCCGCGCGCGTGACGCCCGTGCTCGGCTGCCGGCTGCAACAGGTGTTCGGGATGGCCGAAGGGCTCATCTGCTGCACGCGGCTCGACGATTCACCGGAACGGATCGCGCATACACAGGGCCGCCCGGTGTCGGACGGCGACGAAGTGCGCATCGTCGACGAAACCGGCGAACCGGTCGCACCGGGCGAGATCGGCGAACTGCAGGTGCGCGGCCCGTACACGATACGCGGCTACTACCGGCTCGCCGGGCACGATGCAACCGCGTTCACGGCCGACGGCTTCTATCGCAGCGGCGATCGCGTGCGGCGCACCGCCGACGGCGACCTCGTCGTCGAAGGCCGCGACAAGGACCAGATCAATCGCGGCGGCGAGAAGGTCTCCGCCGAGGAAGTGGAGAACCTGCTGCTCGCGCACCCGCAGGTGCATGACGCCGCGGTGGTCGCGATGCCCGACCCGCTGCTCGGCGAGCGCACGTGCGCGTTCGTCGTCGCACGCGCACCCGCGCCGTCGAGGCTGGTGCTGAAACGCTACCTGCGCGACTGCGGGCTCGCGGCCTTCAAGATTCCCGATCGCATCGAGTTCATGCCGCGCTTCCCGGAAACCGGCATCGGCAAGACCAGCAAGAAATCGCTGCGCGACCTGCTGCGCCGCCAGTTGCAGGCGGCGGCCGCATGAGCGCGCGACCGACCGGTTCGAACTGGATCCGCGAGCTGCGCCTGTCGCCGTGCCCGCGCGCGCAGCTCGTGTGTTTCCCGCATGCAGGCGGCACCGCGAATTTCTTTCGCAACTGGAGCCGCGCGCTGCGATGGGACGTCGACCTGCTCGCGCTGCAATATCCGGGCCGCGAGGAGCGCTTCGGCGAACCGTGCCTGACGACGATCGACGCCCTCGCCGGCCCCGCCGCCGACGCGCTGCAACGTTATGCGCACGCGCCGCTCGTGCTGTTCGGGCACAGCCTCGGCGCGGCGCTCGCGTACGAGGTGGCGGTGCGGCTCGAGGCGCGCGGCGCGGCGCCGCTTTACCTGGCCGTATCCGCGTTGCCGCCGCCGCATCGTCAGCGCCTGTCCGACCTGCACCTGCAATCCGACGACGCGCTCGTGGCCGATGTCGCGCGGCTGTCCGGCGAGCACGCCGCGCTGCTCGCCGATCCGGAGATGCGCGCGATCTACCTGCCGATGATCCGCCACGACTACCGTGCGATCGAGACGTATCGCCGCGACCGGCCGCCGCGGCTCGACACGCCGCTCGGCGTGATGCTGCCGCTTGCCGATTCCGAGCTCGACGACGACGAAGCGCGCGCGTGGCAGGACGTCGCGTCGCGCCCGATCCGCATCGAGACGTTCAGCGGCGACCACTTCTACCTGCGGCACCAGTACCCGGCGCTGATCGCGCACCTGGTCGAACGGATCGACCAATCCCTTCGTTACGGAAAGGAGTACACATGAAAACACCGGACGCCTGCACGGGGCTGCCCGACATTCGCGAAGCCATCGATCGCCTGGACGCCGGCATCATCGACGCGCTCGGCCGGCGCATGCAGTACGTGAAGGCTGCATCGCGCTTCAAGCCCGACGAGGCGAGCATCGCCGCGCCGGAACGGGTGGCCGCGATGCTGCCCGACCGGCGCCGCTGGGCCGAACAGGCGGGCCTCGACGGCGACTACGTCGAAACGTTGTTCGCCGGCCTGATCGCGTGGTACATCGCGCAGCAAACGCAGCACTGGCGCCGGCAACGGGGGCTCGCATGAACGCCGGCCTCCCGCTGCTGCACGACACGTTCGCCCGTGCGGCCCGCCGCGCCGCCGACACCGGCACGCCGACGCTCGCGTCGGTGTCGGTGCCGGTGCGGCCGCTCGACTTCTTCGACCTGATCGCCGCGTGGGACGACGGGGCCACGCCGTGGTTCTTCCACGAAGCCGGCGATACATCCGTCACGCTGTTCGGCTGGGACAACGCGCTCGAACTGACCGCCACCGGCGACACGCGCTTCGCGCAGATCGATGCGCGCTGGCGCACGCTCGTTCGCGATGCCGTGACGGCCGGCCCGCAGCCGCCGCGCGCCGTCGGCGGCTTCCGGTTCGATCCGCGCGGCGCGCGCGGCGCGCACTGGGCGCCGTTTCCCGACGCCAGCATGACGGTGGCGACGCTGCTGATCGTGCGCGAAGGCGACGCGCACTGGGCCGTCTGCCAGCATGTCGTCGCCGCGCACGACGATCCGGCCGCGCTCGCGCATGCGTGTCTCGCGCGCATCGAGTCGCTCGGCTCGCTCGCGGCCGCCCGCGACGACGCTGCACCGCATCTGCTGCACACGCAGGCGCTCCAGGCGAGCGAATGGCAGCACGAAGTCCGGCGCGCGGTGGACGCGATCCACGGCGGCGCGTTCGGCAAGGTCGTGCTCGCGCGCGACGTGCTCGAACAATACGCGCGGCCCGTTGCCATCGCGCCGCTGCTGCGCCGGCTGCGCAAGCGCGACGCGCACGCGCACCTGTTCGCGGTTCGCCGAGAAGGCGCCTGCTTCGTCGGCGCCACGCCGGAACGGCTCGCGCGTGTCGCGGCCGGTAACGTGCGCACGCATGCGCTGGCCGGGACGATCCGGCGCGGCGCCACGCCCGACGACGATCGCGCACTCGGCGCAGCCCTGATGGCTTCCGCCAAGGAGCGGCTCGAACACGCGCTCGTCGTCGACGCGATCCGCGCCGCGCTCACGCCGCTGTCGCGCGCGCTCGACGTGCCCGCGGAACCGTCGCTGCACCGGCTGCCGAGGCTGCAGCACCTGAGCACGCCGATCCGCGCGACGCTGAACGCGGACGCGACGCTCCTGCAGGTCATCGCGGCGCTGCACCCGACGCCGGCGGTGGCCGGCCATCCGCGCGACGCGGCGCTCGACCACATCCGCGCGCATGAAGGATTCGATCGCGGCTGGTATGCGGCGCCCGTCGGCTGGATCGACGCGCACGGCAACGGCGACTTCATCGTCGCGCTGCGCTCCGCGCTGGTCGACGGCGGGGCCTGCCGGCTGTTCGCGGGCTGCGGCATCGTCGCCGATTCCGAACCGGTCAACGAATATCAGGAGACCGAACTCAAGTTGTCTGGCATGCAGGCGGCGATCCGCGTGCGTGACGTGGAAGCGGGGGTGGAGGCGGCATCGGATGCGCATGACCCGGCACGGGTGTCGGCTTCGTCGACGGTCGAGTGACGCCGCGGCGCGGCGGCCGCGCGCATCACAACAGCGGCAGCGTGAGCCGGATATGCTCGGCGAACGCCGCCGTCAGGTGCGACGGCCGCTTGCGATCGAACTTCAGCGTAATGCCCACGGCAGGCAACGGCGGCAGGCGCGGATCGCCGGTGACGATCGCCAGGTCGGCCGGTACCGCCGTCTGCGTCATCACCGCGAACGCCTGCCCCGAACGCACCAGCGCGATCAGCCCCGCGA
Source organism: Burkholderia sp. LK4 (assembly GCF_001043615.1). NCBI lineage: Bacteria > Pseudomonadati > Pseudomonadota > Betaproteobacteria > Burkholderiales > Burkholderiaceae > Burkholderia > Burkholderia sp. LK4. Next base: position 29,715 of record NZ_LDUL01000008.1, on the reverse strand, counting down.
GACTGCTGCTCGCGTATGCGACACGGTAATGACGGCCGGCGCGCTCCAGCGCCTCGCAGGCCGCGATGTGGTCGAGCGTGTCGCGATCGGACAACGCAAGCGGCAGCGGATCGAAATGCCCGGGTTCCAGCCCCGGGTAGCCGATCCAGACCAGTTGCTCGCGGCGAATGATGTCGTCGTTCGCGCCGTCGTCCGGCAATGAAATCATCGCCAGGTCGACCGCGCGTTTCTCCAGCTGTTCGACGAGACGCGGCGTCGGCCCGCACACGACCTCGACGATCGCCTGCGGATGCTGGCTCGAAAACTGCCGCAGCAGCGACGGCAGCCACACCTGCGCGTAATCGTCCGGGCACCCGAAGCGGATCGTCCCCGACAACCCCGTGCCGCACAGGTCGGCCATCGCCTCGTCGTGCAGCCGCAGGATGCGCTGCGCATGCACGAGCAGCCGCTCACCCGGATGCGTCAGCACCACGCCGCGCCCGGTGCGCTGGAACAGCGGCTGGTCGACGGCCTCCTCGAGCCGCTTCATCTGCTGGCTCAGCGCGGACTGGGTGCGGCCGACACGCGCGGCCGCGCGGCTGAGCGCACGCACCTCCGCGATCACGACGAACGAGCGCAGCAGGTCGATTTCAAGCGAAAGCCCCAAGGTATTAGCTCCTTTTCTACCTTGCATAAGAACTATTCGTTTCCATCAAACCAGACACACGCCTAGACTGCAAGCGCCCCCTGCCCTTTTGCTCGGAGAAGCCCGATGTCCCTGAACGACGACCCGACCTTCTGGCGCAACGCCAGGCAGCACCTGGTCCGCTATGGCGGCACGTTCGAGCCGATGATCATCGAGCGCGCGAAAGGCAGCTTCGTCTACGACGCCGACGGCCGCGCGATCCTCGATTTCACGTCGGGGCAGATGAGCGCGGTGCTCGGCCACAGCCATCCGGAGATCGTCTCCGTGATCGGCGAATACGCGGGCAAGCTCGACCATCTGTTCAGCGGGATGCTGTCGCGTCCGGTCGTCGACCTCGCGACACGCCTCGCCGACATCACGCCCGACGGGCTCGATCGCGCACTGCTGCTCAGCACCGGCGCGGAATCGAACGAAGCGGCGATCCGGATGGCGAAGCTCGTCACCGGCAAGTACGAGATCGTCGGCTTCGCGCAGTCGTGGCACGGGATGACGGGCGCCGCCGCATCGGCCACGTACAGCGCCGGCCGCAAGGGCGTCGGCCCGGCCGCCGTCGGCTCGTTCGCGATCCCGGCACCGTTCACGTACCGGCCGCGCTTCGAGCGCGACGGCACCTACGACCATCTCGCCGAACTCGACTACGCGTTCGACCTGATCGACCGCCAGTCGAGCGGCAACCTCGCCGCGTTCATCGCGGAGCCGATCCTCAGTTCGGGCGGGATCATCGAGCCGCCGGAAGGCTATATGGCGGCGCTCAAGCGCAAGTGCGAGGAACGCGGGATGCTGCTGATCCTCGACGAGGCGCAGACCGGCGTCGGGCGCACCGGCACGATGTTCGCGTGCCAGCGCGACGGCGTGACGCCCGACATCCTGACGCTGTCGAAGACGCTCGGCGCGGGGCTGCCGCTCGCGGCGATCGTGACGTCCGCGGCGATCGAGGAACGCGCGCACGAACTCGGTTACCTGTTCTACACGACGCACGTGTCGGACCCGCTGCCGGCGGCCGTCGGCCTGCGCGTGCTCGACGTGGTGCAGCGCGACGGGCTCGTCGCACGGGCGAACGTGATGGGCGACCGGCTCCGGCGCGGCCTGCTCGACCTGATGGAACGGTTCGACTGCATCGGCGACGTGCGTGGGCGCGGGCTGCTGCTCGGTGTCGAGATCGTCAAGGATCGCCGGACGAAGGAACCGGCGGACGGGCTCGGCGCGAAGATCACGCGCGAATGCATGAACCTCGGGCTCAGCATGAACATCGTGCAGTTGCCCGGCATGGGCGGCGTGTTCCGGATCGCGCCGCCGCTGACCGTCAGCGAGGAAGAGATCGATCTTGGCCTGTCGCTGCTGGGGCAGGCGATCGAACGGGCGCTGTAGCGGCGCGCGGTAACGCCCTTCCCCGCATCACGCAATCCGTCGCGCCGGCTCGACCGACCGGCGCGACGAATAGCCGATCGATCAACGCGCCTCGGCCGCCCACGCCTCGGCATCCGCGCCGGCCGGAATGCGCATCGGGCTCGACGGATCGGTCGCCGCCCGCCATACGGCTTCGGCGACGTCCTGAGCATGGGTGATCGGCCCCGATGCATCGAGCATTCGCGCGACGGCCTTCCCGACAAACTCCGCATACGCTTCATGCTCGAAGCCGTGCATGTTCGCGCGCGCGTTGTCGCCGAAGCGCGTGTCGGGCGCCCGGCCCGGCAACACGAGATGCGCGCGCACGCCGAACGGTTCGAGCTCGACCGCCATCGATTCGGTGTACGCATTGACCGCCGCCTTGCTCGCGCGGTACGCGCCGACCAGCGGCAACGCCTTCAGCGTGACGCTCGACGTGACGTTCACGACCACCCCGGCCCCGCGCGCGCGAAACTGCGGCAGCACGGCCTGCGTGAGCGCGATCGTGCCGAGCGTGTTGGTCTCGAATAGCGCACGCACCGTATCGAGCGGCATGAGCTCGGCCGGCGCGGCCGCGCCGAAACCCGCGTTGTTGACGAGCACGTCGATCGGGCCCGCCGCGTCGATCGCGGCACGGATGCTGTCCGCGTTCGTCACGTCGAGCGGCAGCACGCGCAGGTTGGCCGACGGCGGCAGCACGTCTTCGCGCGGCGTGCGCATCGTCGCGACGACTTGCCAGTCGCGAGCCAGGAAATGGCGGGCGATCTCCAGGCCGAAGCCGGAGGAACAGCCGGTGATCAGTACGGTCTTCATGTGAACTCCTGTGATGTGTCATGTGTCGGGCAGGTGTTCGTACGATAGATGGCCGGATCCGTATTCGCTACAATCGAAAATCCGCTTTTCTTTTGCGAGAGTCCGGCGATGATCGACCCGCTGACCGAAGTCGTGACGCTGTTGCAACCGGGCGCGCGGTACTCGAAGTACGTGCGCGGCGCGAGCCCGTGGGCGATCAGCCGCACGGTCGCCGGCGAACCGTTCTACTGCGCGATCCTCGACGGCGGGTGCCGGATCGCGATCGACGGGCACGCACCGATCGAACTGTTGCCCGGCGACTTCATGCTGATTCCGGCTGCCCAAGGCGTCGCGATGTCGAGCCTCGAACCGCCGGCACCGGGCGTCGAAACCGCGCCGCCAGTCGCGCTCGACCACGGCGAATACCGGATCGGCGACGCCGCCAACCCGGTCGACACGCGGATGATGGCCGGCAACTGCAGCTTCGGTTCGCCCGATGCATCGCTGCTGGTGTCGCTGCTTCCGCAATTCGTGCACGTGCGCGGCGAACCGCGGTTGACCACGCTCGTGCAACTGGTGCGCGACGAATCGCGTGCGCAGCGGCCGGCCCGCGAGATCGTGCTGGCGCGCCTGCTGGAAGTGCTGCTGATCGAGGCGCTGCGCTTCACGTCCGGCACGAACGCGTCGCCCGGCCTCGTGCGCGGGCTTGCCGACAGCCGCCTCGCAGCCGCGATCCGGCGGATGCACGAACGTCCCGCGCACCCCTGGACGGTTGTCGAGCTGGCAAAGGAAGCCGCGCTGTCGCGCTCGACGTTCTTCGAACGCTTCAGCCGCGCGGTCGGCGTCGCACCGATGGAATACCTGCTGACATGGCGCATGGCGCTCGCGAAGGACCTGCTCCGGCGCAACGAGGGCCGTATCGCGGAGATCGCGGGGCGTGTCGGCTACAGCTCGGCCAGCACGTTCAGCGTCGCGTTCACGCGTCACGTCGGCCGGCCGCCCGCGCAATATGCGCGCGACGAACAGGCGACGACGAACGACGCGTGAATGGCCGGGGCCAGGGCATCCGGCAGCGCGTGAGCGGGCGGCATCGGCGTACACTGCAGGACACGTCACGACGCGGCACGAAACGAGCGATGGAGAGGGACACGGCGACGAACGGCAACGACACGCGCGACCACTGGCTCGTCGCTCGGCGCGATGCGGACACCGGCATCGAAAGCCTGCATGCGCATTTCAGCGGCCACGCATACGATGCGCACGATCACGACGACATGCTGGTCGGTTTCACCGAACAGGGCGTGCAGCAATTCCAGTGCCACCGGTCGGTGCATACGAGCGTGCCGGGCCGCGCGATCCTGATCGAGCCGGGCGCGCTGCACGATGGCCACGCGCCCGAAGCCGGCGGCTTCACGTACGGAATGCTGTACCTCCCGCAGGCATGGGTCGAGCGAGCGGCACGCCGGCTGGACCTGCCGGGCCTCGGCGGCGTCGAAGCCGCGTTCGGCCACACGCTGGTCGACGATCGCGGCCTCGTCGACACGATCCGGCAGGCGTTCGTCGCGCTCCACGGCAACGAGGGCAAGCTCGCACGCGACCAGGCGCTCGACCGCCTGCTGACGCGGCTCGGCGGCGAATTGCGCGCCCCGCTTGAGAGCAGCGGCCATGCCGTCGCGCCCGCGATTGCCCGCGCGCGCGATCTGCTGCATGCGCGCATGAGCGACGATATCGGCCTCGATGCACTCGTCGATCTCACCGGGATCGACCGGTTCCGGCTGACGCGGCTGTTCCAGCGCGCGTACGGCACGTCGCCGCACGCATACCTGGTGCGCGTGCGGCTACGCGCCGCGCGCCGCCTGCTGGCCGCCGGCCGCACGCCCGCACAGGTCGCGGCCGACGTCGGCTTCGCCGACCAGAGCCACCTCGGCCGCTGGTTCCGCCTCGCATACCGGATCACGCCGGCCGCGTACCGGCAGATGTGCACAAACGTTCCAGACTGATCGCACGCGGCATCCGATCATGTGCGCTTCAACGAGGAGCAATCATGTTCGATACCAAGGTGGCGCTGATCGTGCGCGACGATCTCGCGGCGTGGCAGAAACTCAATGTCGTCGCGTTTCTCGCGACGGGCGTCGCGGCTGAAGCGCCCGAAGCGCTCGGCGAGCCTTACGAGGATGCGGCGGGACGCCGCTACGGCCGCATGCTGGGCCAGCCGATGCTGGTGTTCGCGGCCGATTTGAACGGCCTGCAGGCCGCGCACCGGCAGGCGCTGTCGCGCGAGCTCACGATCGTGCCCTACGTGCACGCGATGTTTTCAACCGGGCACGACGCAGCGAACCGCGAAGTCTTTCGTGCCGGCGATGCCGAGCATCCCGACCTCGTCGGGCTGGCGCTGCGCGGGCCGAAGAAGGCGGTCGACAAGGCCGTGAAGGGGCTGGCGCTGCATACGTGAACACCCCGGCCGCCCCCGCATCCCGGATCAACGATGCGCGAGCACGTTGACGAGCTTGCCGAACGGATCGCGCACGTAAAACCGCCGCACGCCCCAAGGCTCGTCAGCCGGGCCGTATTCGACGGGAATCCCGGCCGCATGCACGCGTGCGAGTGCTTCGTCGACGTCGTCGACCTCGATCGACAGATCGGGCGTCGGCGTACCCGCCCCGCCCTGCGATGCGAAGCTGATCTGCACGTCCATCTGCTCGGCATTGCCATAGGTTGCGATCCAGCCGTGGTCCATCAGCACGTCGAGGCCGAAGATCCGCTGGTAGAAGCGCTTTGCGTCGTCGACTGATCGTGTGTCGATATTGGCGACGATCCGTTTGACCTTCATCGGATTCCTTCACAGGTCGTGACAGTACCGCGACGCTACACCGGAATCGCTTGCACAACCAGCGCATCAGCGCCCGGCCGCTTCCATCCTGGCACGCCGGGCCCGGGTGGCCCGCTCGCCTGGCTTGCCGGCCAGCCACACACCGATCGCGACGACGACGATGCCGAGATAGGTCGACACCGCGATGCTGTCGCCGAACATCCACGCGGCCCAGGTCAGCGTCACCGGCGGTTCGAGATAAACGAGGGTCGCCACGCGCGTCGCGGGCATGCGCTTGAGCAGCGCCCACAACGACAGGTAGGCGATGAAGGTCGAGAAAACCGTCAGCCACACGACGGACACCCACACATCCGGCTGACGGACGACGGCAATCGCGCCGCGCTGCATTTGCGCGACGTGCTGAAAAGCACGTTCAGGATCGGCCAGGGTAGAAAAGGCATCGGCAGGTCGAGGTCGAGGTCGAGGTCGAACGGCTGCCGATAGAGGTGGTTCGCGTCGCCGCAAGTCGTAGCCGGATCAACTACGATCGAAGCCGAATCGGCTACACCATTCGCGTCGACCGCCGGCCCGTTGCAGGCCGGCGGCTTCCTTCATCAACCGCCGAGGTACGCCTGCTTGATCCGGTCGTTCGCGAGCAGGTTCGCGCCCGTATCCGCGAGCACCACGCGCCCCGTTTCGAGCACGTAGCCGCGATCGGCCACACCGAGCGCCTTGTTCGCGTTCTGCTCGACGAGGAACACCGTGACGCCCTCGTCGCGGATCGTCCGGATGATGTCGAAGATCTGCGCGATCACGAGCGGCGCGAGGCCGAGCGTCGGTTCGTCGAGCAGCAGCAGGCGCGGCTTGCTCATCAGCGCACGGCCGATCGCCAGCATCTGCTGCTCGCCGCCCGACATCGTGCCGGCCCGCTGCGTCGCGCGCTCCTTCAGGCGCGGAAACAGCTTGAACACGTGCTCGATGCCGTCGTCGATCTCGTGACGGCTCGCGAAGAAGCCGCCCATCTTCAGGTTCTCGAGCACCGTCAGGCTCGGGAACACGCGCCGCCCTTCCGGCGAGATCGCCATCCCCTGCCGCATGATCTGGTGCGTCGACATCGCGGTGATGTCGTTGCCCTCGAACAGCACGCGGCCCGACGATGCGCGCGGCGTGCCGCACACGGTCATCATCAGCGTCGTCTTGCCGGCACCGTTGCTGCCGATCAGCGTGACGATCTCGCCCTTGTTCACCTCGATCGACACGCCCGCGAGCGCCTCGACCGCGCCGTAGTGCGTATGGACCTGTTCCAGCTTCAGCATCACTCTTCCCCCAGATACGCCTTGATCACGCGCGGGTCGTTGCGGACCGCTTCCGGCGTGCCGATCACGATCGGCCGGCCGTGCTCCATCACGAGGATGCGGTCGGACACGCCCATCACGAGGCTCATGTCGTGTTCGATCAGCAGCACCGACACGCCGAACTCGCGGCGCAGCTTGTCGATCAGGTGCTGCAGTTCGACCTTCTCCTGCGGGTTGAGGCCGGCCGCCGGCTCGTCGAGCATCAGCAGGCGCGGCTCGGTGATCATGCAGCGCGCAATCTCCAGACGCCGCTGATGCCCGTACGACAGCGTGCCGGCCGGCCGGTTGGCGACCGACGTCAGCCCCATCCGGTCGAGCCACACCGCCGCGCGCTCGAGCGCTTCCTTCTCGGCACGGCGATACGCCGGCGTCGAGAAGAGACCCGGCAGCAATCCCGCCTTCACCTTGCGGTGCTGCGCGACGAGCAGGTTCTCGACGACGGTCAGCGACTTGAACAGGCGAATGTTCTGGAACGTCCGCACGAGGCCCTTCAACGCGATCTTGTGGCTCGGCAGCCCCGCGATCGCATGGCCGTCGAGCACGACGTCGCCGCCGGTCGGCTTGTAGAAGCCGCCGACGCAGTTGAACACCGTGGTCTTGCCCGCGCCGTTCGGCCCGATGATCGCGAACACCTCATCGCGGCGCACGTCGAAATCGATCCCGTCCACCGCGAGCAATCCGCCGAAGCGCATCTGCAGCCCGGCGACCTTCAACAGTTCTGCATGTGCGCTCATCGCGGCAGCTCCACGTGGGGACGGCTCGCGGGCAGCAGGCCCTGCGGACGCCACATCATCATCAACACCATCACCAGACCGAAGATCAGCATCCGGTACTCGGCGAAGCCGCGCGCGACTTCCGGCAGCACGGTCAGCAGGATCGCCGCGAGAATCACGCCGAGCTGCGAGCCCATCCCGCCGAGCACGACGATCGCGAGGATCAGCGCCGATTCGATGAAGGTGAACGATTCAGGATTCACGAGGCCCTGGCGTGCCGCGAAGAACGCGCCGCCGATGCCCGCGAACGCCGCGCCGAGCGTGAACGCCGACAGCTTGATGCGTGTCGGGTTCAGGCCGAGCGAACGGCACGCGATCTCGTCGTCGCGCAGCGCTTCCCACGCACGGCCCATCGGCATGCGGATCAGGCGGCTCGTGACGAACAGCGTGAAGCCGACCAGCACGAGCGCGAGCAGGTACAGGAAGATCACCACGTGGTCGCCGCTGTATTCCAGCCCGATCAGTTCGTGGAACGTCTTCGCGCCTTCGACGCTCGCGCTGCGCGCCATCTCGTAGCCGAACACGGTCGGCTTCGGGATGCCCGAGATGCCGTCCGGGCCGCCCGTGAGGCTCGTCAGGTTGTTCGCGAGCAGGCGGATGATTTCGCCGAAGCCGAGCGTGACGATCGCGAGATAGTCGCCGCGCAGCCGCAGCACCGGGAAGCCGAGCAGGAAGCCGAACGTCGCGGCCGCGATCGCGGCGAGCGGCAGGCACTCCCAGAACGACAGCCCGAAGTACTGGTTCAGCATCGCGTACGTATAGCCGCCGACCGCGTAGAACCCGACATAACCGAGATCCAGCAGCCCCGCGAAACCGACCACGATGTTCAGCCCGAGGCCGAGGATCACGTAGATCAGCGCGAGCGTCGCGACGTCCACCGCGCCGCGCGAGCCGAAGAACGGCCACACGAGCCCGACCGCGAGCAGCACCCATACGACCGCGCGCTGCTGCCGCGCGCCCATCGCGGGCATCGCCGGCAGCTTCACCGCCGATTTCGCGCGCACGAGCCACGGCTTGAACAGCTGGAACAGGAACACGGCCGCGACCGCGATCCACACCGGCCGCCAGTGCGGCGTGAGCACCACCTGATAGCCGTCGAGCTTCAGTTGCAGCCCGAGCACCGGAATCGTGAGGATCGCCGTCAGGAACGCGGCGGCCACGGCATTTTTCAGCGCCTGGCCGAACGAAGCGTCGGCGGCCGGGCGGCGAACGGAAATGACTGTACTCATCTGCGTCTCCCTCAAACCTTTTCGATGTCCGACTTGCCGAGCAGGCCGGTCGGGCGGAAGAGCAGGATCAGCACGAGCAGGCCGAACGCAACGACGTCCTTGTACTCGGCCGGCATGTAGCCTGCGGCGAAGGTTTCAGCGAGGCCCAGCAGCACGCCGCCGAGCATCGCGCCCGGGATGCTGCCGATGCCGCCGAGCACCGCGGCCGTGAACGCCTTGATGCCCGCGACGAAGCCGATATACGGATTCAGCTTGCCGATCGTCAGCCCGATCAGCACGCCGCCGACGGCCGCCAGCATCGCGCCGAGCACGAACGTGAACGAGATCACGCGGTTCGTGTCGATGCCGAGCAGGTTCGCCATCTTCATGTCCTCGGCGCATGCGCGGCAGGCACGGCCCATCCGCGAATGCGAGATGAACAGCGTGAGCGCGATCATCAGCACGACCGTCACGCAGACGATCAGCAGGCGCGCATACGGGATCGTCACGTCGAAGTCGCCGCCGAGATGGATGTCGAACGCGCCGGAGATCAGCACCGGCACGGACACGTCGCGCGCGCCCTGGCCGATCTGCACGTAGTTCTGCAGGAAGATCGACATGCCGATCGCGGAGATCAGCGGCACGAGGCGCGGGCCGCCGCGCAGCGGCCGATACGCGACACGCTCGACCGCGAAACCGTACAACCCGGTGACGATCACCGACACGATCAGTGCGGCGCCGAGCACGAGCGGCAGCGGATAACCGGCGGAGATGCCGATGGCCGTCAGGGTGACGAGGCCCACGTATGCGCCGATCATGTAGATCTCGCCGTGGGCGAAGTTGATCATGCCGATGATGCCGTAGACCATCGAATAGCCGATGGCGATCAGCGCATAGATCGCACCCAGCGTCAGGCCGTTGACCAGCTGCTGGGCGAATTGCGGAAAGAAGTCAGTCATGTGCGGGAAGCTCCCGTTGGCGCTGTGTCGCGTACCGCGCCGGATCACGGCATTCGGCCGCGCGCAACGCACGGTGTCGTCTCGGGCCGCCTGCCGGCCGCGCACTGGGGACATGCGCGGCGCGAATGCACACCCGCCCCGTCCGGGTTTCGGACAGGGCGGATGCGTGGGCGGGTACTCCGTATTACTTGGCGGCGGTCTTCGTCGCGTCCTTGTGCCACGTGTACACGACGAACTTGAACGCCTTCAGGTCGCCCTGCGCGTCATACGCGACCTTGCCGATCGGCGTGTCGAACGTCGTCTTGTGCATGTACGCGGCGACCTTGGTCGGGTCGGTCGTCTTCGCGCCGGCGATCGCGTCGGCGATGATCTTCACCGCGGCGTACGACGGCATCTGGAACGGGCCGTTCGGATCGCGCTTCTTGTCCGCGAACGCCTTCACGAGCGCCGCGTTGGCCGGATCGGCCGAGAAGTCGGCCGGCAGCGTGACGAGCATGCCTTCCGAGGCCGGGCCGGCGATCGCCGTCACGTCCTTGTTGCCCACGCCTTCAGGCCCCATGAACGTGGCCTTCACGCCCTGCTCGCGCGCCTGGCGCAGCAGCAGGCCCATTTCCGGGTGGTAGCCGCCGAAGTAGACGAAGTCGACGCCTTGCGACTTCAGCTTCGTGATGATCGCCGAGTAGTCCGAATCGCCGGCGTTGATGCCTTCGAACAGCACGACCGGGATCTTCGCGGCTTCGAGGTCCTTCTTCACCGACGACGCGATGCCCTGGCCGTACGACTGCTTGTCGTGCAGCACCGCGACCTTCTTCGGCTTCACGTTGTTGATGATGAAGTGCGCGGCGGCCGGGCCTTGCTGGTCGTCACGGCCGATCGTGCGGAAGATGAAGTGACGCTTCTTGCCTTCCGTCAGCTGCGGTGCGGTGGCCGACGGCGTGACCATCACGATGCCTTCGTTCTCGTAGATGTCGGAGGCCGGGATCGTCGACCCCGAGCACACGTGGCCGATCACGTACTTGATCTTCTGGCTGACGATCTTGTTGGCGACGGCGACGGCCTGCTTCGGTTCGCATGCGTCGTCCATCATCACCACTTCGAACTTGTTGCCGCCCGCACCGCCTGCCGCGTTGATCTGCTCGATCGCGGTCAGCGCGCCGGCCTTCACCATGTCGCCGTATTGGGCGACCGAGCCGCTCATCGGACCAGCGATGGCGATCTTCACGGTTTCCGCTTGCGCGGTGGCCGCGCCGGCGGCGAACAGCACGGCGGCGACGGAAATGGACGTAAGACGGGACAGCGTCATCTGGGAGCTCCTCGATGTTGTTTAGTCATACGGGCAAAGGCGGCATGACTTGCGCAATCGAACAGCACCCGGGGCGAGGACATGGGACACGCCCGAGACACATAGAAGACGGAACTCCAGCGGAATGTTGCGTAGCGGGGCCCGGCTCTTGCAGTCCCCGAAGGGGACGTCTGGTTCGGAAAGACATCGTGATGCGTCTTGCATTGCGCAAGCGTTTCGCCTGCCCCGCTTGCCAAACCGCTTGATCGGAGGGATGGTCCGACAGCCGTTGGCAAGGCAGTCGAAATTATATGGGCGTTTTTAAATCGTCTGTCAAAAATGCCGGTCTACCGAGGGAAAACACGTAGAGAGGTTGTGACAGTCGGTAGCAATGACGGCGCAACCTCGGAGGCCCTGGGGCGCTTGGTGGGAGTGCAATCTGGTTGCTATTGGCTGGGGTTTTTCGGCGCTGTGCCTTGTCGGGATTGGGATTGGGTGATAGGCGATTTTTCGTGGTGCGTGGCGGGGCTGTAAAGGGTCGCATCGTCGTTCTTCAATCGACTGATGATTGGTTTGGTGAGCACCATTGCAGTGCGTTGGGCGGAGGCGCTCAAGCCTTCTATTTGCCGACGGTTTTAGCTCATTCGAAAGGCTCTTGTTATTGATGTGAAATAATACGAATTCGCCTCTGCAATCCAGCCAGCCTTCCTGCGAGACGCGTCCACCGCGCCTCGCAGTCGCTTCAGGGACACTTCAACGCCCGCCCGTCGCCCAGCCGCCAGCCAGTGATCTGCCGTTTTTTTCATTGCACATCACCTGATTGGGATCGCTCATGAATCATCCGTTTCGCCTTTCCTCCGCCGCCGCGATCGCGTGCGCGCTTTCTGTTTCTACCGCCAATGCGGCCGGTCGCGATACGCTGACCGATCGGTCGGCCGGTGCCAATGTCTTTCGTTCCGAACGGCGCGCCGCCATTCGCGATGATGGACATACGGCACGTTTGAACCGCCGCCGCTCGCAGTACGCTGCGCCCGTGGAGCGTAGTCCTTTCGATACGCCGGATACGCGGCCGTTGCGTGTAACAGGCGATGCGCTTGTGGCAGCGCCGCCTTCGTCGGAACATGAACCCGAGTTGGTGTTGCCCGCGAATCGGGTCGCACTCGGGGCGGGTGGCAGCGACAGTTTTGGCCGCGCGGTGCCTGGATACGAGCAGCGTGAGCAGAACTGGAATGAATACCTACGGGCGAATGGCTCGCGGCCGGCGGGGGGTGGCGGATCGTATGCGGCGCAGCGGCCGTATGATCCGCCGCGCGGGCCGCATGGCGCGCCGAATCCGTTCGATCCGTCCGTGCCGCAGCCGGAGACGCGGACGTTCTATGACAATGGAGCGGGGACGCATTGCACGGCTACCGGCGGTGCGGGGACGTCGCGGTCTTCTTGCAATATCGCTTGGTAATCCGCTCGTCGCGGGTGGCTTAGGTTGCCCTGCCCGGCGCGCTGCGCGACTTCGCGCTGCGCGGCCACATCCTGCGCCGTTGCCTTTTACAACTGCGTGACGATTAGCCGGCCGGGGTCAATATCGATTCGCGCCTTTCGGCCCGGGACAAAACACGCATCGCTGATCAGCCACATTCCACCAATCTTCATGTACGGAAAGATCTTCTCCGGCTTGAGGTCGGTTTTCGGCGTACCCCACATTTCCTGAATCGTGACGAAACGTTCCGTCTTTGGTGGTCGTGCTTTATGACTCGGCTTAGCCATGGGCAACGCCCACTTAGTTGGCCGCGGTTAGCGGGTCGTGAGTGTTGGTAGCACTTGCGGCCTGCGCTCGTTTACTGCGGCGTTTTAGTGGTTCGGAATCCTTCTTTATTGGTATTCGGTGGATACAGTGCCTTGATAGGGAGTCGGCGCGTGTGGCACATCCATTCACGCGCACGGCGTGCACGCAATCATCATCAGTTGGACATTGCCTATTAGACCATCACCGACGCGTATTGAGCTGCACGTTAGCCATTGGGATAGGCACGCGACTTGGTCAGTCCTCGGTTTATTGCGCGCTTCGAAGCCAATGGGGAGCAAATCGACGCAAGCGCGATCCGTCCCTGACACGACTGATCAGCACGTGACGATTTGAAACGGTTCGGCCTTGGCCACGCGCCACGTATAGCCGCTACCGGTACGGCGGTGAGCCTGCGCTTCCCCTAACGCGAACGCGCATAGCGGTTGCCGTGGTCGTTACGATGGCATCCGCATTAGACATTCGCGCAGGCGCTTAATCAACTCCGGGTTGTCAGTGCAATCGATAGGGCGGATGTTGTCGAGTGCCGGGACGTTCAAACTTATCCACTTCTGCGCCGACTTCGGGCCGGCAACCCAGTAGATCGTGTAAGCAAGATCAAGGTGCCCATTTAGAGCCTTGGCGAGATCTCGGACCTCCGGCAAATCCTTGTATTTCGCGAAAAGATCGGAGAATTTTTTCCAGACATCGTCACCAGCGTAGTACTGTTCGAGCTGATTCAACAGAGCACCCCCAAAAAGAAGCTAGATCGCCATCCTCATGATCATGCGCCAACGGCACGAGCACTACACCGTCACAATTCTGGCTGACTCAGCCTCCCGTATGTGAGTGCATGTGTAGTTGCTCTCGATGTCTTGGACCTCGGCAGATACCAGTCGTCCACCCGTACCGCAGCGATAAGAAAGCTCCATACTCGGTGTGCCAGTCGCCGCGCGGTACGGAATCTTCTTCGGCAACAGCGCGCAAGTATTGCGGTAAACAGTCGGCCGCTGTAGCGCGTGTAGTCGTCCACCGCATCCTTCGGGCGTGTGATTCGGAATCGGTCGAATCGCTTACGATCCGCGCCAATCAGGAAACGCGCTCACGGTAGCTTTCGCACCGGCTTATTCGTGGACGCTTTTTGCCAGGCGAGCAATATTCCCGCCTCTCCGCAAGCGTTGTTGACTTCGGGCAAAGCAGTCGAATCGACCGACCAAATCCACATGCCATTTGAAATGCTTTCCAACGATCCTCGAGAAGAATCAGATCCGATCCATTCTTTCAATGAAAGATCGTTGACGCGAATCTCCAGATGTTCTTCATTGAGAACATTCAGGGGATAAACCATCCTGAGTTTTGCTCCTTCGTAGCTCGCCGACCCTGGCGACCTATTAGGAAGCTCCCTGGTGAAAAGAGATGTATTTTCAAAAGGAAAAATTCCAACCAGATTAACACCAGTCGAATATTTGAACGCAATCGACGAATTTTCCGCATCGTAATCGATCGCGTATTTAAATCTCACATTAATGGCCGCATGCTTTATAAATTTCACTATTTCTTCACTCACCTCGCCAATTGACCTCCCTATCTGGACATCAACAAATGATAGCCCCTCAAATTCCGGAGCATTGTGGCCAAATGAAATAACTGGGACACCACCATTTTCCTCGTCGTTATATACCTGAAATTCAACGACCTCCCCAGCTGCAATCCTGCCCCTTAATTCAGCGATAGACGTTTCATGATCATCAGCAAATCTCTCTCCGTTCCGGACAACGAATTCCAGAAAAACCGCCTTAGTTGCTTCTCCACCAAATTGACGAAACAGGCTTTCAGCCAATGACAGAGCGGACTCGACCTGAGTCGGATCGGTTCCATAAATTACGATTCCAGCGCTCATCTCTTCTCAGACTCCTGATATTGAGGCGAGAACAATTCCGTTCGCGTCTTAGTTGGAAAATTCCGGCTCTTGAAGCTCCGGCGCATCTGGCCCAGTAGATCCGAGGAAGAATCGAATCCGAATTAGCTGTCGCACTTCCCCGCTACGGTTTGTCTTTCACCCATCCGCAAGAATCATCTCGAAGATACATCACTTTCCGGCACACTATGCGCCAAGTTCGTTCATCTCGAATTTTTCTACCACCTGCAAGTAGACTCTTGCGCCGAAGGCATCGTCTGGAAGCGGATCAAAAATGAGGTCCTTTGTATACGCAGCCCCCCCTGAAGCGCCGAACACATTCACCCACGTACAATAAGGAGTATCCAAGAGTTCGTAAGCCCTTTTTACTTTGATCTCCCCGTTTTGAACTACATCGCCAAGTCTACTTCCGAAAAACAAACGTCCCGACGAAGCGCACGTGGGAGGCAGGACGCACGCTTTCCGCGCTCAAATACTGAAAGTTATAAAGTAGGATCAGACCATTATCATCAGCACTGCGCATAGCTTCGAGCTGATGAATCAACACGTCGGCAAAACTATCGATCCAAGAAAATCCCACAAGATTCTCTCGAATGCTTAGATCCGGTTGCAGCATGTCCGCCTCGCGGAAGTCATCGTCAAACCAATCAATTCCGGTATCGTCTCGAAACTGATTGGAAGAGTCACCGTTTTCGTCGTAGGTGTTCTCGATGTAGTCCGTAAGATCATCACCGTCAGTGAACTTCCCGATCCAGACTGATACTTTGTTAGCTTTTTCCATTTCTTCTTACTCCATCGGCGGCCGAAGACCTGCGGGAAGGTTGTCGATGCCATTACTCAAAACGCTTATCCTCGAACATCTTAAGCCGGTTGTGCTCGACGTACCCGCCCGGATGATCACTCGACACTAGGTTAGCCGCCGCATCCCAGCGAAACACTTCCGACGGCAATCCCGGCCCCGCCGCCTGTTCAACGCGACCAGTCGGGTCATACCGATAGTTCGTCGTGCCATAACGCTGATCGCGCATTTGGATCACATCGCCCGCTGCATCGTAAGCAGATCATCGGCCGCATGACCACGCTGCACAGCGTGCCGCGCACGACGGCCTACCGCGTCATATCCGAAATGACTGGTCGGCTTGCCCTACGTTCGCAGCACCTCGCGATGCAGATCATCGCGTTCCATGTCGGCGACCGCAGCACCGTCAACGCGAATCTGGTGTACATGTCCCGACCCATAATGCAGCCAGTCGATCGCGCGCTCGCCGGAGATCGTGGTGCTGACGCGATTGCCGAGTTCATCATAGGTATGCGCGAGCCAGCCGTTCAGGTTGACCGGGTTCGTCAGCGACTGGTCACTGGCCGTCAGCGCATACAGTTCGCCAGACGCAACCCGGATCGCCCATCCATATAGCTACTCGCAACGCTCTCAGGCATTTTCCTTTGCCCTGAGCCGCGCAATCGCATCGCCCGCGAACGTGTTCCGGAATTTCAAGAATCGCACGTGCTCTCTTTTTCCAATTACTCCGAGCACGCAAGTCATTTGGACGATTTAGCTACGAAATAGGCGAGCGCGTTGTTAGTTAGATAGTTCCCGTTGGAATCGCCTCGTCGCAAGTCGTCTTGTCCCCGACCCGCGCAGCAGGTTGATCGTTGATATAAACGCTCCCCGACCGATCGGCAATCATCTGCGACCCAGGATGGTCGGTACACGCGACGGTATCGAGATCGCCCGGCTTCGCCGCCCGCGCCGCCGGTTTGTTGTTGACGTACACGTTCCCCGATCCGCTCGCGGTCTTGCCTTTGATCACGGGCGGCACCATTGAATTCGCCAGTGACGCGGCCGGCGTAGTCCGATGGGAACGCGATCAAACACGGAAGGCAGAATCAATACCTTGGTCCGTTTCTTCTCGCGATCCGCACCGGCCCCGTCTAGTTCCCGCTAACTGGACACCTATTCCATCCTGCAGCAATTCCGAATCTTGCCCGTCGTGCGGTTGCAGCGCGCCGGTCGTCACCCACAGGGTCACGCCGGTGCGTGTGTTTTACGGAGGCCACGGCATAGCTGGACATAGGGAACTGCCCCGCGTGCATATCAAAACTGAAGATCCACCTTTACTGCGCGAGGCGCATTCGCCGGCGGATCTTCCGGCGTTAGCCGGCTAACAAACTCCTGCAATGTGTCGGTGATTTTCGTCAAGCCCGTACCTCGTGGCGGCAAGCCCGGGCCCACCTCGCTCTCATGATCCCAGAACTCAACCGATCGAACACCTGATGGGTGAATTCTGAGGCAGACTTGATTTCCACTAGGCGCTTCTCCGATTGGAATCCAATCAGCCGGAATACGGCCCTTATACGTCTCAACCCTCTCGAGTATCGTCGATCCATATTTGCTCGACAGTCCGTAGAGAAGCTCTAAAGAATCGGTACCGTCCTGTGCTGCCCACGGTGACGGTTCATCAGAACGAAACTTGATGAGCGAATTGAACTCGATGTCACCGCCAAAATGCAACAACAGGTTTCTATAGTCGTCCGGAAGAGGGCCAACTTCGGCCTCAACGGAAGCTAAAAGTCGCATCTTCGTTTCCGACGACAACTTGTTAGGAGTTGCTCCGAGTTGCGAAAGTTTGTCTAGCATCGCGCCTTCCTCATATCTGCCGCAGATCCCGTGTGCGGGACATTTCCATGTAGATCAGATGGAATGAACTGAATTTCACCGTCCCAGCGGCCGTTGGTGCGCGGCAACCTATCGGCCGCCCAGCCCCACGGGTCAATCCATACGATCGGATTCGGCCCGTACTGATACAAGTTCGTTCCGCCGATCAGCCCGATAGGGTCCGGATTGATGAAGCGTCCGATGTCCGGATCATAGAACCTGAACGTGCTGTAGTGCAGCCCGGTCTCGCGGTCCAGATACTGCCCCTGGAAGCGCAGGTTTTGCGACCGCGGAACGTGAGTCGGCACGGGCGCAGTCACCTGCACATCGCCCCATGCCGATGCCGGTCGCTGTGGCGCTCGTGCGATCCATTCCTCCTGTACCGAGTTGCCCCAAACCTTGTAGCGCGCCTGCCAGACCAGTTCTCCACCTGCGTCGGTTAATTCCTCCGGCAGCCCCGAAACATCGTTGTGGAAGTAGTAAACCGCATCCCTCGCATCAGCATCGTTAGCCGCCGGCTTGCCCTGATCGATCCGCGCAAGCGGCACATAGCTATTAGCCTAATACAACTACGTCAGCGCTTCCTCACCCTGGCGGTCGTGATACGTCTCCTGCACCAACCGCATGCCGTCCCACGGGAAATCCGTACTCGCGTAACTGCCATTGAGCTTCCGAATCCGCCGACCAAACGCGTCGTATTCGAAATGCGTCGTCGCGATTCCGAGCCGGTCCTTCGGCACGACGGTCTTCAGCTGGTTCCAGTCGTCGTATTCAAGCGCCAGCTCTTTCGCAGGCCCATGACCACTCACCTTGCGAACCAGCCGACCATAAACGTCATACTCGAAGCGCTTGTCTCGAACATCTTGAGCCGGTTGTGCTCGACGTAGCCACCCGGATGATCGCTCGACACCAGGTTAGCCGCCGCATCCCAGCGAAACACCTCCGACGGCAATCCCGGCCCCGCCGCCTGTTCAATGCGACCAGTCGGGTCATACCGATAGTTCGTCGTCCCATAACGCTGATCGCGCTTCTGGATCACATCGCCCGCTGCATCGTATTGCCACTGCTTCGCAAGCAGATCGTCAGCCGCATGGCCCCGCTGCGCAGCGTGCCGCGCGCGACGGCCTACCGCGTCATATCCGAAATGACTGGTCAGCTTGCCCTGCGTTCGCAGCGATAAGCTCACCAAGATTCAAATGCATCGCGAACCATTTTTCCACTCTCCTCCAATACCAGTATTTGGCCATGAGCAGGAAACCAAACAGATGTTCCTGGGAAATGCGAGATCACTCGATGCCACCGGCACAAGCGGTGGTCGGCGCACCAAACAGATCTCGCGACAGCGGAATAGGTTAAATTTATAAATTTAAGATTCAGGATAAACTGGCAATTTTACTCTACCTCGGATCTCAAAAATCTCCACCTCCGCCCCCTCTCCGACTACCTCAAGTGCGCGATCCGGGAAAGGGCCTTCTGGCCAGTGAACAGTAATATTTTTGATACCTCCAGTGGCAGTCCGAGAATAAATCGTCTCCGTATATTCCAGATCATCCTTTTCAATCTGAAATGCCACATAATTTTTATCGTCAGCGATGGCAAATTTGACAATGCGCGTCATTTCAGAATCCGGATCCTCGCGAAACGTATCATCATATACGTATCGCATCACGAAACCGTCGAAATACTCATAAAATTCATCGGAACGAATCCAATCTCGGTTGTCAGCAGGCCCAATCAGCTTGCCATATTTAACTACGTGTATGACTCGCCCTTCATCATCATACGAATAGCAATATCGCCGATGGCCGGGTTCCGACTCACCTTTCAACATCCGGCCGGGCTTGATTCCCAGCATTTCCATGCGATATGGCTCGAGGGACCATGG
The DNA here is from genome assembly GCF_001043615.1 of Burkholderia sp. LK4. Classification (NCBI taxonomy): domain Bacteria; kingdom Pseudomonadati; phylum Pseudomonadota; class Betaproteobacteria; order Burkholderiales; family Burkholderiaceae; genus Burkholderia; species Burkholderia sp. LK4. The sequence goes on along the minus strand of NZ_LDUL01000008.1, from coordinate 10,230 downwards.
CACACCAACACCCGTCCCCCACTTCTGTGATTTAGTCTTCTCTTTAGCTTTTTGGAGAAATCTTGGGTACGCGCCGTCACACGCGGCAAGCAATTTAACGAGACTATCCTTTTGCATTACTCACCTACCGCTTCGTGGGGAAAGTTTTTTCGCCTTTTAGGTCGCTTTTGAGATCATCCAGTCCGGCGATGAATTCAGGTTCGGTTTTCGCATTGATCAGGTTGTCGAAAACATACTGCTTATACGCATCACTGTGGACACCCTCTCCTGAGTGAGCAGTAGACAAGTCTCCAGTAAGACGTGAGTTTGCATCTTTGGGTAGCCGCGCACCATTCTTTGCTCCGTTCAGCGGAATACCTAAATCCTCCATCTGCTGTCTTGACCTTTCCCTGACTCGAGCAATCAGAACGTGACGGTTGGAAACGGTTCGACCTTGGCCGCGCGCCACGTATAGCCGCTACCGGCAGGCGGTGAGCCTACGCCTCCCCTTCCTCTAACGCGTACGCGCTTAGCGGTTGCCGTGATCGTTACGATGGCATCCGCATTAGACATTCGCGCAGGCGCTTGATCAACTCCGGGTCGTCAGTGCAATCGATGGGGCGGATGTTGTCGAGTGCCGGGACGTACGAACTTATCCACTTCTGAGCCGACTTCGGGCCGGCAACCCAGTAGATCGTGCAAGCAAGATCAAGTTGCTCATTTAAAGCCTTGGCGAGATCCCGGACTTCCGGAAAATTCTTGAATTTCGCAAAGAGATCGGAGAAATTTTTCCAGACATCGTCGACAGCATAGTACTGTTCGAGCCGAATCAACAGAGCACTCCCCCCAAAAAGAAGCTAGATCACCATCCTCGAGATCACGCGCCGACGGCACGAGCACTACGCCGTCACAGTTCTCGCTGGCTCAGCCTCCAATCCTGTAGGGATGAAGACGCGTAGACCCTTCCACTATCAGGACGACTGATCTGGCGTGTAGCAACACCACTGACAAATTCCGTAAAAATCTCTCCGAAACCACACAGAAAATCCGTCCTCGAGTGAAAATATTCTCTTTTCATGAATAGATCAATCCGCTTATTTTTATTCGACTCGAAATTTCAATCGATAAGAAATCATCAAAACCCATACGAGTTCGGAAAATAAGGAAAGCAACGCTACCTCGCCCGATCTCAGATCGCTCACGCATACAATTATCTACAATATTTTTTTAGAATACCCTCATCAAACAGCTTACTTCCCGCCACCTTACTTCCCAATAAATAATCAACATCCAGCCCACTCAATTCGACACCATTGCTTTTCGCCGCAAACACAATGGTCAAAAATGGATAAGAATAATAGCTTGGATTTTCCATTACATCCCGAATCAATCCAACGCCAGCCTCCATCGCATTTATGACCCTCGGCAAATAAATACCTGTCACTTTTTCGCATATCCATCGACATGTCGTCTCGACTTCCATCTCGTTCCGCGGCAAGTCAACTGCACCACCGGAACCCGGAGAAAATGACTTCACTCTCTCCATGGATGTATTCATCGCGAGCACCAACCCCGTAGGTATCCTCGGTTTATATGGTGGATTATTTTTTTTAAAAAAATCCTGAAGATCAGGAGAATCGGCGGCGACAGAAAGAATGTAGCCATTTGCATTCTTCAGGAATCTGAATCCAATTCGCCCGCTACCCACACTCTCTCGACCGACAAGAATTTCCCCCTTTGACACCTCAGCCCCGCTCTCACTGACCTTTTCCGTGAGAACTTCCTGCAATCTTTTTTCAAAAATCTTCCTTAACTCCGCGCTCACCTTGCACACCTCAGCATTTCAGCCATGGAATGTTGCACCGTACGAAATATCACGCACCCCAAGCACCTCACCTATATCTACATTGCCAGCTTCGGCCCAAACTGCCCAGATTTTCCCCGCTGACGACATAATTACCCTACAACCAATTCCGGCGACCGTATCGATACCATCCATTCTTCTTGCATCGAACTGTTCCGAACCTTGTAGCAGCCTGCAAGATCAACTCGCCGTCGGCGTCGGTCAATTCCTAAGGCAATCCCGAAACGTTGCTGCAGAAATAGTGGACCGTAAGCCGTACATCGACTCCGTTCGCCGCCGGCTTGCCTAGGTCGATCCGCCCAAGCGGCACGTAGCTATCGAATCGCACAAGTAACCCGTGATTCCTCGCTCTGGCGGCCGTCATAAATCTCCTTTTGATCCATATACCGTCCCACTGGGAATCGATACTCGCATAACATCACGCGAATGGGTCAAATACGCTAGACATCTCGTTTGAATTATTTAGCAAAATTGTTCGTCAAGCGAAATGGATACATCCACGCTTCGCAAACCCTCATTTTAAAATCCTCACTCATCACATCTCCATCACGAGCCTCCATTTGATTTACCCTTGAAATTACATACCCCTCATTCACCTCATTACCTTTTTGGTAAAATTTCAACTCCATCTCACCGAGGTCACTAGCCTCAAGAAGACTCTCAAACGCACTATTAATTAGCGAACTAGACGCAAAAATATCCGCGCCCGCATCTTCGCAGGAAAATTTCAAATATAGTATCGCCTTTTTCAGAGCATTAATTTCGCCCACCTTCAAAGAAATACTCTTTTTCGGCTCACTCTGATCAGTCATGCGCATCCACCTCCTCTAGAATTTATCTGACGACTCGTCATACCCAATCGCTCCTCACATGACATACCGGATAAATTTCCATTGGGATTCTTTCCTGAATGCGACGTTTCACCAACACCCAGCCTTCCATCACGAATATATTCAAGAAGCGAAGACGACTTAATATTAACCATCCGCTCACCTGTTGCCTTGAATACAAATACACAACCCCCTCTTCCCGCCCCCTCATTTCCAACAAATATCTCTCTCAACATCACCATGCGCAATCAAAATATTCGCCAAATAAACCTTTTCAATCGAATTTAGACTTATAGCGACAATTTTAAATATATAACCCAAACGAACCCAATTGATATAATGAATAAATATATATTCGCCAGCCCACCCTACGGTGCATATTGATAAAGATCCCCTCATCAATCCAATCGGACCAGAGTTGATGAACCGTCCGATGTCCGGATCATAGAAGCGGAAGGTGTTGCAGTGCAGTCCAGTCTCGCGATCCAGATACGGCCCCTGGAAGCGCGAGTTCTGCGGTTTGGGCACATGAACAGGTGTCGGCGTCACCTCCTGCACCGCAACCCAAGCCGCTACGGATCGGTGCGCAACCCACTCCTCCTGCACCGAGTTGCCCCACATCTTGTAGCGAGCCTGCCAGATCAACTCGCCGTCGGCGTCGGTCAGCGCCTCCGGCAGCCCCGACACGTCATTGTGGAAATAGTTGACCTCATCCCTTGCATCGGCATCGTTAGCCGCCGGCGTGCCGTGATCGATCCGTGCCAGCGGCACATAGCTGTTGGTCTCATACAAATACGTCAGCGCTTCCTCGCCCTGACGGTCGTGATACGTCTCCCGCACGAGCCGCATGCCGCCCCACCGGAAATCTGTACTCGCGTAGTTGCCATTGAACTTGCGGATCCGCCGACCAAACGCGTCGTATTCGAAATGCGTCGTCCCGATACCCAGTCGGTCCTTCCTCACGACGGCCTTCAACTGGTTCCAATCGTCGCATCCAAGAAAATTATTTTATATCTATAAATCAACTCCGAAATTCATCATTTTCTATACAATAATTAATTTCATCGATAAACCACTTCACACCCTCATTCCGGTCGACCTTGTTTTTAAAAATGTCGCCCAATTGACTCACCAACATCCAGCATCTCAAATTGCAACCCCCAACAGACTTCGGCATCTCCACACCCTCTTCATCTAGATAAATTTCGTCTCTTTTTGGCTATTCTTCCATGAATTCAAGTTCGCATAAATCCAGTCTTTTCCAAAAAAAAAATGGAATACCCTCAATCAGCTCTACAAGAGAATCACGAATCTCCACAATTTGCCCCACATTGATCATCCGTCACGACCACATCACGTTTTCGCCCATCGCCCCCGATCAATATTCGCGACGCTATGAACTGTGGCCCACTGAGACGACCAGCAACAGAAACCGACATTTGCTTCGTGTTTTAAAATTCTCGATATAGATCATTGCGCCTTACGTCCGCCTAAGCGCCTATTAGCACACAACCTCCCCTATCAAAATTCCCCAATCACGGGAACATTTAATTTCAAAATGAATACACCCACAACTCATCAAAAACAAATTCCGCGCTCAAAAAATCGGTCAATCTTTCAAAATCATCCAGCTCATCGGGCAATGAAAGACCGATTCCCTTTATCCCATCGATCTGAACAAATCCACACCATGCAATCTGAGTATCAGAATTTTTCAGCACGTCACCCACGGACATACCAGGCCAGAGTTTCCCGAGAAAATTTCCTCCGAAATTTCTGTTGCAAGCAAGACTTTCAATCCGCCCACTTTCTGGATCATGGTAGATCGTAATTGCACCACCATTGATTTTGACGGTGTTTTGATTGACTCGCTCTACCTCACACTCCGCACTCAACCTATCAACAACACCCTGAACTTCCTCGCCCAGTAAAATTCCACCCAGAGATTCCGCGGGAACAATTATATTATTCAGCATCCATATTCCTTATTTTGGAGAATTAGACAAATTCCCATCCACATACACAGGGCTATCGAAAATTCTGTCGAAATTCTGAAACTCAGATGGTCCAATTCGCCCTTGAACTTCCCCATTTCGATACACCTTCCAATACTCACTCCCATGAACTCCGCCTCCAGGGTGGAAATCTAGAACATCTACGTCACCATTCCCGGTCGTTCGTGTGAACAATGTGTGAGAAGTCTTGGGGCTATTTTGATTTGTTATGCTCTTCGTAAACCCTTTATCCGTTAGAAACGACTCTACATCCTGAGGTTTTTTTCCAGTGAGCCGATCAACCCATCGCTCGGCAATATTATTCCTCTTGTTAAATGCCTTCGTACACGTCAACCCCCAAGGATCAATCCACGAGATGGGGTTGCGGGCATATTGATATAGATTGAGTCCACCGGAGAGACCAATCGGATCTGGCGTAATGAAGCGCCCTACATCTGGATCGTAGTATCGAAACAGGTTGTAATGCAGCCCCGTCTCTCGATCCAGATATTCCCCTTGGAAACGCAAATTCTGCGACCGTGGCGCACGGACAGACACAGGTGCCGTCTCCTGCACCTCGCCCCATGCAGGCGTCGACCGCTGCGGCGCCCGCGCAACCCACTCCTCCTGCACCGCATTGCCCCAAACCTTGTAGCGGGCCTGCCAAACCAGCTCGCCGCCTGCGTCAGTTAACTCCTCCGGCAACCCCGAAACGTCGTTGTGGAAATAGTAAACCGCATCCCTCGCATCAGCATCGTTAGCCGCCGGCTTGCCCTGATCGATTCGCGCAAGCGGCACATAGCTATTAGCCTCATACAAATACGTCAGCGCTTCCTCGCCCTGACGGTCGTGATACGTCTCCTGCACGAGCCGCATGCCGTCCCACAGGAAATCCGTACTCGCGTAACTGCCATTGAGCTTCCGAATCCGCCGACCAAACGCGTCGTATTCAAAATGCGTCGTCGAGATCCCAAGCCGATCCTTCGTCACGACGGTCTTCAACTGGTTCCAATCGTCGTACTCAAGAATCAGTTCCTTGGCAGGCCCATGACCACTCACCTTGCGAACCAGCCGACCATAAACGTCATACTCGAAGCGCTTGTCCTCGAACATCTTGAGCCGGTTGTGCTCGACGTAGCCACCCGGATGATCGCTCGACACCAGGTTAGCCGCCGCATCCCAGCGAAACACCTCCGACGGCAATCCCGGCCCCGCCGCCTGTTCAATGCGACCAGTCGGGTCATACCGATAGTTCGTCGTGCCATAACGCTGATCGCGCTTCTGGATCACATCGCCCGCCGCATCGTATTGCCACTGCTTCGCAAGCAGGTCGTCAGCCGCATGGCCCCGCTGCGCAGCGTGCCGCGCGCGACGGCCTACCGCGTCGTATCCGAAACGACTGGTCAGCTTGCCCTGCGTTCGCAGCACCTCGCGATGCAGATCATCGCGTTCCATGTCGGCGACCGCAGCACCGTCAACGCGAATCTGGTGCACATGTCCCGACCCGTAATGCAGCCAGTCGATCGTGCGCTCGCCGGAGATCGTGGTGCTGACGCGATTGCCGAGTTCATCATAGGTATGCGCGAGCCAGCCGGTCGGTGTGTATTCCTCGACGACCTCACCGCGAGCGCCGTATTTCAAGCTGACCCGATTCTTCAGCGACGGGCCGCGAGCAGCCAGCGTGTACAACTCTGCGGATGTGATTCGGCTCGCCTTGTCGTACAGATATTCACACCGCTCATGCGCGGCTTGCTTCGCCGTCAGTCGACCGATCGCGTCGCGCTCGTATCGCGTCTCGATCTGTCCATCCCGGACACTCGTGCCTTGGCCGCACACGTCATATTCGTACGTACGCTTGTGACCATCGAGGCCGATCTGCGCAGAAACCAGATCGCGACGGTCATACTGGAAGCGATACGTCTCGCGATTCTCGTTGGTCAAACTCGCCAACCGGAACGCATCGTCGTACCCGAATCGCACGACACGATCAGCCGCATCCGTGCGTGCTATCAGCAATCCGCGCGGATCAAGTTCATAACGCGTGCTGCGCTGGTTCGCATCGACAACTTCAACGAGCCGCCCGGCCGCATCGTATCGAAACATCTGGCGCGCGCCGTCAGCCGTTCCGATCCCCGTGACACGTCCCATCGCATCCGTTTCATAGACGGTGGACTGGCCCATCGCGTCGGTCACGCGCGCAAGCGTACCCCGCGCATCGTATGCAAACCGCGTGATCTTCCCGGAACAATCCGTGTACGAGGTCAACTGCGCGCGGCCGTTCCATTCGAGGAACTTGTAACCACCGCGCGCATCGCGGATCGTGTGTACCAACCCGCGTTCATCCCGGTGATACTCGGTCGCGAAGCCCGCCGGATCGCGCGTCATCGTCAGGTTGCCGCGATCGTCGTAGCGATAGATCCAGCGCGAATTGGCCGGATCGGTTTCCGCGACGGGCAGGTCGTAGTGCCCGTTCCACTCAGTGCGCTCGACCTGGCCCAGTGCATCGATGCGTTGCGTCTGCCGCCCGCGCTCGTCATATTCGAAGCGGGTCGTGTTCCCTGCCGGATCGGTCGTACTGACCAACTGCCGCATCGCGTTCCATTCGAGGTGCCACACGTGACCTTCGGCATCCGTATGACTCGTTGGCTGCAGATCCTCGTTCCACGTCCACTGCGTCACGCGGCCGATCTGGTCGGTGATCGTCACCGTGCGCCCGGCGAGGTCCGCATTGAACGTGTACGCTTCGCCGTCGTTGGTCCAGTGGCGCACGACACGTGCATCGCGCCCAACACCCTCCCACGCATAGAAACACTGCAAGCCGCCACGCAACGTGTGCTGAACCATCAGTCCACGCTCGTACGCGAAACGTCGCGCGATATAGCCGCTGCGGTCGGTAACGGCAACCAGTTCGCCAGCATCGTTGTACGCGTAACGCACCAGCGTATCGGGTTGCTCTCCGTCCACACCACGGGTCAGCTCGATCGCGGCAATGCGTCGGGCGTGCGACTTGTCGTAGGCGAACGCCAATACGCGACCAGCGCTGTCATGCAGCCGTGCCGGCCGCACGACCTCACCGGCCGCTTCCTGCTCCACCTCGATCCAGTTGCCGTTGCGATCCTCGAGACGCCACAGCTTGAGCGTTTCGTTATCCGCATCGCTGCGGGCACGACCGAAATCGCGATACACACCATCGACCGTCTCGACCACATAGTGGCCACCCGCGGTGCAGATCAGGTAAATGCCTTCAGGCACGCTGAAGTGACTCTCACCCGGCGACACGGCCGGGAACACGATATCGCGCCCTTGCTCGTCCCAGTAAGTGATCGACTGAACCTCGCCGTGTTCACGCGCGAGCCGCAGTTCGACGCTGATCGGCACGCTCCATCCCGTCCCGAACAGGCTGTCGGCACGATCATCGAGGCTGCTATAGAAACGCTGCCACACGATCGGCAACGGCCCGGGCAGTACGAAGTCGGTATCGTCCGTGCCGTCGAGAACCTTGCTGCCGGTAATGACGTTGACCGGATGCCCTGCCGACGGCCGCGCCAGGCTACCCAGCCAGGTACCGAACGCACCCGCCGCAAAATTCACCGCAAGACACGGCACCTTGCTCTTCAGGAACTGCCCCCAGCTCATCTTCCCGCGCCCGCAAACTGCGAGCGCAATACCCAGCGCCGCCCCCAGCCATCCGAGCCGGGTAGCCGACTTCACGTCCCTCACCCGCTGCGTGCCGCCGCCGATGAAAACGTTGTCCGAACCTTCGGCAATCGTCCCGTCGCACGTGGTCTTGTCCCCAACCCGCGCGGCCGGTTGATCGTTGATGTAAACACTCCCCGACCCATCGGCAATCATCTGCGGCCCGGGATGATCGGTACACGCAACGGTATCGAGATCGCCCGGCTTCGCCGCCCGCGCCGCCTTCTTGTTGTTGACGTAAACGTTCCCCGATCCGCTTGCGATCTTGCCCTTGATCTCGGGCGGCACCATCGAATTGGCCAGCGCCTTCGCGCCGTCGTCGATGGCCTCGTTCATCCCGCTCGCTTCCATCAGCGCGCCCGAGCCAACGGCCACGCCGACGCCAATCGCGATCACGAGCGGCGTCGCCAGCCCGGCCGTGCCGATCTCGAGCGCGGCGAGGCCGGCGAATATCAGCCCCTCCATCGCCTCCGCCACCAGTGCCCCGACGATGGCGCCGCCGACCACCGACCCGACCGTACCGACCAGTTCACCCAGAAACGACGTGTGCTGGATCGGATCTTCGAAGCGAGCGGCCGCGAAGTTTTCCGCGCTCACGACGCGTCACCCGGCCCGAGCAGGGTCGGTCGCGCCGCGCGCGGCTGGAAACTGGCCAGCATGCGGTCGGCGATCGCCTGCTGTTCTTCGGTCAGCGGTGCCGCGCTGGTCAGCGTCATCACCAGCACGCGGCCGGCGTCGTCCGACGGAAACATGGTCTGCACCTGATGCCAGAGCCGGCCGTCCCGTTCGTGCGTGGAGTCGATCTGGATGCCCGCACGACCCGCCACCGTCACGGGCCGGCGTGCTTTCTCGGTCAGCATCCTGGCATCGCGCGACGCCACTTCCCATTCGCGCGCGACGAACGCGTCGAGATTCTCCCCGTCACGCAAGCGCCCGCGAGCGATCACGAGATTGAGGCCGCCGGGGCCGGCGTTCATCATCAGGATGTTGACCGTGCGATCAAGCGCCGCGTCCGGCAGTTCGAAGGTGCCTTCGTGAATTGCGTAGTGCATGGCTGGTTTCGTTGGTTTTATTTGTTGAGATCGATGCGCTTGCCGTTGACCATCACGCCGTCGTCGGTCATCAGGATCACGGAGCCCTTGTGTTCGAGGCGAATGCCTTCCGGCGCGAGCGAGATCGAGCTGTCCATCACCTTCAGCAGGATGCCTCGCTCGGCCATGTAAACCTGCGTGCCGCCGCCCCCGTCCTTGGCCGGCGTCGTCACCTCGACGGTGGTTGCGGTCGTGCTGCGCTTCTCGGCGATCGTCTCGGTCAGGTTGCCCTGCGGAATCTGCTTCTCTTCGCTGCCGGTGGCCACCAGCACGGTACGCATCGGCCCCAGCACCTTGTGCGTCTCGTTGTTCTCGACGACGGTGTTCATGTCCTTCTGCGCGTGCATGAAGAACTCCTGCATGCCGTTCGTGTCGGTCATGCGGATCTCGTTCGACCCCTGCCCCTTGTGCGTCTGGCTCTTGATCCCCATCGTCTGGCCGGCCGCACCGTGATACGGATTGCCTTGCTCGCCGTTGAACACGCGGCCGACGATCACCGGGTTGTCCGGATCGCCCTGGTTGAACGCGACGAGCACCTCCTGCTTGATCCGCGGAATCGCCGCCGCACCCCAGCCGTCGCCGGCCCAAGGTTGCGACACGCGCACCCACATCGAATCGGACCCGTCCTTCTTGCCGCGCCGGTCCCACGGAAAATGCACCTTCACCGCGCTGCCGTTGGTGTAGATTTCCTCACCCTTCGGCCCGACGACGATCGCCGACTGCGTGCCGTGAATCACCGGCTTCGGCGTGCCGCGCGGCGCGCGATACGGCACCTT
>NZ_LDUL01000079.1:0-49129 GCF_001043615.1 Burkholderia sp. LK4 | reverse complement strand
TTATCCTCGTCCCCCACCTCACCCGCCACCGCCCGGCCGCCTTCACCCTGCCCGCCCGACTGGGAGCCGCAGATCTGCGAGCTCAAGGCGGCGGTGGAAGTGCTGAAGCGGCAGCACCTGACCGACGTCGACATCGGCGCGCTGCTCGACGCCACGACCCACGCGGGAATCAAGACACTGCCCCGTACGCGCGGTTCTTCGATGCGAAGGAGGAGCAGGAGCGGAGCGAAGACGAACGGCGGGCGCGCGACGGCACGCCCGGCATCGGCATCGTCTTCGAGACGCGGCCCGACGGGCTGCACATCGTCGACGTGATTCCCGACGCGCCCGCGGAACAGGCCGGCGTGCGCCCCGACGATCTCGTCGTCGCGATGAACGATACGAGCGTCGTCGGCATCGACGCCGCCGACCTGACCAAGCTCGCCAAGGGCGACGCGGGTGTGCCGCTGAAGCTCACGGTACAGCGCGGCCCGTCGCACGCGATGCTGAGTTTCGCGCCCGTGCGGACGATCCTCAAGCCGCACCCTGCGACCGCGAAACGGCTCGCCGGCGACGTCCTGTACACGCGCCTGTCGAGCTTTCCGGAGCCCGCGGTCGGCGCCTACATCGACGCGGTGCAGGCCGCACGCCGCGCGGGGCCGCCCGTGAAAGGCGTGATTCTCGACCTGCGCATCAACGGCGGCGGCGCGCTCAATGCGGCGATCGGCATCACCGCGCTGTACGCGGGCCGCGATCGCACCGCGATGGTGACGGTCGAGCGCGGCGACGCCAACCGTCGCCGCTACACGACCAACTGGCCCGACTACGCGTTGCCGGTCATGCACGGACAGGATCCGCTCGCGCCGTTGCAGGCCGACGACTGGTGGCGCACCGTGCCGCTCGTCGTGCTCGTCGACGGACAGAGCGCGTCGGCCGCCGAAGCGACCGCGGCGGCGCTGAAGGATCTCGGCCGCGCGAAGCTGCTCGGCATGCCGACCTACGGAAAGGGGCTCGCGCAGACGGGCGTCGACCTGATCGACGGTACGCGCCTGAATTTCACGTTCGCGCGCAACCTGCGGCCGAACGGCTGCCCGATGGACGGCTACGGCGTCGTGCCCGACTGGCTGGTGCCGCCGCGCCGCGACTCGGACGTCGACGGCGTGCTGCTGTGGTACCGCGAAGCCGATCTCCCGCGCGCGTCGTATGCGGACCGGCTGGCGCCCGACCCGTTCGCGAAGGTGCGCAAGGAACGGCAGAAGCTGCGCGAGCAGCGTGCGCTTGCAAAGATCGACTCGGCGAAGAGCGCGGCGCTGCCGCAGCGCGAGTTCGGCACGGCGTCCGACTGGCAACTCGGGCAAGCCCTTGCCGCGCTCGCGGGGCGCCCCGTGCGAACGGTCGACGCCAGGCCGCAACTGATGCCCGCGCAACCCGTGTGCGAGCGCGCCGGCAACTGACGCGCGCCGCGTGCCCCTGTTACCGGAAGCCGAACCGCCGGCGCAGCACGACCAGCGCCGCGAGGCTCAGCACGGCCGCGAACATCAGGTAGAAGCTCGGTGCCGTCTTCATCCCGGTCGCCTTGATCAGCCACGCGATGATGAACGGCCCGAAGCCGCCGAAGATCGTCACCGCGACGTTATAGGCGAGCGACATCCCAGTCGTGCGCGTCTGCACCGGGAACACTTCGGACAACAAACCCGGCAGCGCCGCGAAGTAACCCGTCATCAGGAATGCGAGCAGCACCTGCAGCGCGATCAGCGTGCCGAAGCCCGGATGGGCGACCAGGTACGCGAATGCCGGATAGATCAGCACGAGGATGCCGACCGCCGGCGCGATCATCACGCGCACGCGGCCGTAAGTATCCGACCAGTGGCCGACGAGCGGTGCGAACACCATCTGGATCACGCCGACGACGAGGATCGCCGCGAACGCGGCCGACGGCGCGAGGCCGAGCTGCTTCACGCCGTAGGTCGGCATGAACAGCACGAGATAGGTCGCGACGGTGCCGAGCACGACGACGCCCATCGCGGCGACGAGACGCGCCTTGTGCGACGCGAACGTGTCCCGCAGCGGGTTCGCGGTGCCTTCCGCCGCGAGGAATTCGGGCGTCTCGTCGACCTTCGTGCGGATGTAGTAAGCGACGGGCCCGAGCAGCAGGCCGAAGAAGAACGGCACGCGCCAGCCCCACGACGCCATCTGCGCGGCCGAGAGCTGCGCGTTCAGCACGGTGCCGAAGCCGGCGGCGAGCAGCGTCGTGAGCCCCTGGCTCGCGACCTGCCAGCTCGCGAAGAAGCCGCGCCGGCCCGGCACGTGTTCGGCGAGGAACGCGGTCGCGCTGCCGAATTCGCCGCCGGCCGAGAAGCCCTGCATCAGCCGCGCGGCGACGAGGATCACCGGCGCCGCGACGCCGATCGCCCCGTAGGTCGGCAGCACCGCGATGATCAGCGTGCCGGCCATCATCAGCAGGATCGACAGCGTGAGCGCGGCCTTGCGGCCTGCGCGGTCGGCGTACGCGCCGAGCACGATCGCGCCGAGCGGGCGCATGAAGAACGACACGCCGAACGTGCCGAGCGTGAGCAGCAGCGACACGGTGTCGTTGCCGGCCGGGAAGAACAGCTTCGAGATCGTCACCGCGAAAAAACCGTAGACGACGAGATCGAACCACTCGAGCGCATTGCCGATCGACGCGGCGACCACCGCGCGCCACACGCGCGGCGACGAGGCAATGGGACGGGACTGCGTGACGGCATGCATCGGCGATCTCCTTGTCGTTGTACGTTCTGTTCGAGGCGGCCGCGGCCACGCGCGCGCCGTCGGCGCCGCCCGGGCGCCGCAAGCGGCGCTCGGGCGATTATAGGCGCGCAAAAAAAACCGCCGCGCCCGTGGAACGGGAACGCGGCGGTCGGCGCACACCGGGCCGGCGCGGCGGCCGGCCCGGCTGGCGGGGTTACTGCTGCTTGACGGCTTCGGCCGTGATCAGCAGCTTCGTCTTCATCTTGAAGCCGTACTGCTTGCCGTAGTCGAGGCCGAAATCGTCGCGGCTGAATTCGCCGACCGCGTCGACGCCGCACACTTCACGCTTGAGCATCGGATGCGGCATGCACTTGAACGAGTCGATCTTCAGCGTCACCGGCTTCGTGACGCCATGCAGCGTCAGGTTGCCGACCACCGACACCGGCTTGTCGCCGTCGAACTTGATCGTGCCCTTGTAGTTCGCCTGCGGGAACTTCGCGACGTCGAAGAATTCGTTCGTCTGCAGATGCTCGTCGAGCTTCGCGCTGCCGGTGTGGATCGACGCGATGTCGGTCGTCACGTCGACCGTACCCGTCTTCGCCGCGCGATCGAGCGTCACGGTGCCGCTCGACTTGTCGAACTTGCCGCGCCAGACCGACAGGCCGCCGAAGTGGTCGGCCTCGAAGCTCGGGTACGTGTGGGACGGATCGAACTGGTAGGTTGCGCTGTCGGCGAATGCCGAGAACGACAGCGTGGCAGCCAGTGCGCCCGCGGCGATCATCAGATGCTTTTTCAACTCTTTCTCCTTGGAACGGCGCCGCGCCCTCGCGCGGCATTCGGGTGATGCGATGGTTCGCCGCTTACTTCGTGGCGACGAGATGGAACTTGATCTGCACTTCGTCCGCGACGACCGACGTGTCCTTCCATTCGCCGGTGCCGACGTTGAAGGCCGAACGCTTGATCGGCAGCACGCCGTCGAACGTCTGCGTCGCGCCGTTCTGCGTGACCGTGACGGGCACCGTGACGGTTTCGGCCTTGCCCTTGATCGTCAGCTTGCCGGTCACGTTGTACTTGTTGCCGCCGGCCGGTGCGATCGCCGACGACACGAACGTCGCCTGCGGGAAAGCCTTCGCGTCGAACCAGTCCTTGCCGGCGACCTGGTCGTTGTACATCTTGTCGCCGAGGTCATAACTCGCGACGTCGATCGTCATCTGGGCGCTGCCCTGCGCGGCCTTCGCCGGATCGAACTTCACCTGCGCGGAAAACTTCTTGAACGCGCCTTCGGTCGGCACGTTCATCTGCTTCGACACGGCGGACACCTTGCTCTTCGCGAGATCGACATCGGCGTGCGCCGCGCCCGACGCGACAAGTGACACCGCGGCGAACGCGGTCAGCATGGAGCGGGAGAAAGACACTTTCATGGGATCCTTCATTTGGCGGAGGGAAGCATCCGCGACAGCAGGCCGTCGCGGTCCAACAACTGGTGCTTGAGCGCCGCGAGCACGTGCATCGCGACGAGCGCAAGCAGAATGTAATTCAACGACACGTGGAGCGTCTTGAAGGTTTCCTTCAGCACCGGATCGGGGTCGATCAGGCGCGGCAGCGGCACGATGCCGAGGTAGACGACCGGGATGTTCGAGGCCGAGCTGTACAGGTAGCCCGTCACGGGGATCACGATCATCAGCACGTACAGCAGCATGTGCACGCCGTGCGATACCGCGCGCTGCCACGCCGGCGTGTCGGCCGGCAGCGGCGGCGGCACGTGCGTCGCCCGCCACAGCACGCGGATGACCGCCAGCGCGAACACCGTCACGCCGATCCACTTGTGCCACGAGAAGTACTTCAGCTTGGTCGGCGTGAAGCCGGGGATGTCGGTCATCACCCAGCCGAGCGCGAAGCCGCAGATGATCAGCAGCGCGATCAGCCAGTGCAGCGCGATCGCGGTATGCGCATAACGTGCCGGCACGGCCGGCGGCGATTTCGATACCATCCTGGATTCCTCAGTTCAGCGAACAGCCGCGCCGGCCATTCTTCCGACGCTTGTCAAGGGCGCCATGCTACCGCAACCTTTTGACGCGCGCGGACTCTGAGGACAGGCATGTCAGCCGGCCGACAGCTTCCCGTCATGTTACCGGCCGGTCACAAACCGCACGATCCTTGACACGCCGAAAAGGCCCTTTTGGTAAGATTGGCGCGGGTTCCGGCCCCGTCGACGCGTGTCCCCGGCCGTCGCACAACTGCCTTTTCCATGCAACGATACGACCTGATTGCCTGTCACGAGTGCGACGCACTGTTGCACAAACCGCGCCTGAGCGGCCGCGAAATCGCGCGTTGCCCGCGCTGCGACGCGCTGCTTTATCGCAACAGCGCGGCGCAGATCGAGCGGATCTGCGCGCTCGCGCTCGCGGCACTGATCACGTTCACGATTGCCCAGGCGTTCCCGATCCTCGAAATGGACGTGAACGGCAACCGCGTGCAGACCACGCTGATCGGCGCGATCGACTCGCTGTGGCGCCAGGACATGGCGATCGTCGGCGTGATGGTGTTCTGCTCGACCGTGCTGTTCCCGCTCGTCGAGATGTCCGCGCTGCTGTACCTGCTGCTGCCGATCCGCCGCGGCGTCGTGCCGCCCGGTTTCAACCTCGTGCTGCGCGCGATCGAGCTGGTGCGGCCGTGGGGGATGATCGAGGTGTTCATGCTCGGGATCCTCGTCACGATCGTCAAGATGGTGAGCCTCGCGCGCGTCGTGCCCGACGCCGCGCTGTTCGCGTTCGCCGCGCTCACGCTGATGATCGCCGTGGTGCTGATGTTCGATCCGCGCACGCTGTGGGACATCGCCGACGACCTGCGCGCCGGGCGCTCGCCCGGGCAGCCCGACGCCGCCCCGCTGCCGGAAGCCGCCCGCCGATGACGATCCCGACCGCCGCCCGCGAGGGCTACGTCAGCTGCCACACGTGCGGGCTCGTGCAGACGCTCGACCATCCGCACGCGCATTGCGCGCGCTGCGGCAGCGCGCTCCATTTCCGCACGCCGAACAGCCTGATGCGCACGTGGGCGCTGCTGCTCGCGGCCGCGATCCTGTACATTCCGGCGAACCTGCTGCCGATCATGCGCACCGCGTCGATCGTCGGCTCGCAGGAAGACACGATCATGAGCGGCGTCATCTATTTCTGGGTGTCGGGCGACTGGCCGCTCGCCGTCGTCGTGTTCGTCGCGAGCATCCTCGTGCCGATGCTCAAGCTCGGCGTGCTGCTGATCCTCGTGATCAGCGCGCAGCGCCGCACCGCGTGGCGGCCGCAGCAGCGCACGCGGCTGTTCCGGATCGTCGAGCGCATCGGCCGCTGGTCGATGCTCGACATCTTCGTCGTGACGCTGACCGTCGCGCTCGTCCATTTCCGTTCGCTCGCCGTCATCACGGCCGGCCCCGGCGCGCTCGCGTTCGGTTCGGTCGTGATCCTGACGATGCTCGCGTCGATGCAGTTCGATCCCCGCCTGATCTGGGATCCAGTCGAAACCTCAGGGAATCACCATGAATAGTCCACAAGGCCCGCAGCACGACGCGCCCCGGCCGCCCGATCCGACGATCTCGACGAAAAGCGGCTGGCTGCCGTCGCTCGTCTGGCTCGTGCCGCTGATCGCCGCGCTGATCGGCATCGGCCTCGTGATCAAGTCCGTGCGCGAACGCGGCCCGGAAATCACGATCAGCTTCCACAGCGCCGAAGGGCTCGAGCCCGGCAAGACCCAGGTCAAGTACAAGGACGTCGAGATCGGCATGGTCAAGACGATCAAGCTGTCGAAAGACCTGTCGCGCGTGCTCGTCCAGGTGCAGCTCAAGAAGGAAGCCGAGGACTTCGCGGTCAAGGGCTCGCGCTTCTGGATCGTGCGGCCGCGCGTCGGCGCGACCGGCGTGTCGGGGCTCGGTACGCTGCTGTCGGGCGCGTACATCGGCGTCGACGCCGGCCGCGGCCAGGACACGCTGACCGATTTCACGGGCCTCGAGACGCCGCCGGCCGTCACGGGCGACCAGAAAGGCACGCAGTACGTGCTGCGCGGCGATTCGCTCGGCTCGGTCGACATCGGCTCGCCGGTCTACTACCGCCGCGTGCAGGTCGGCCAGGTGGTCGGCTTCTCGCTCGACAAGGACGGCACGGGCGTCACGTTCAACGTGTTCGTCAACGCGCCGTACGACCAGTACGTCGGCATCAACTCGCGCTGGTGGCAGGCGAGCGGCGTCGATCTGCGGCTCGATTCGAGCGGCCTGAAGCTGAACACGCAGTCGCTCGCGACGGTGATCCTCGGCGGCATCGCGTTCCAGACGCCGCCGAACCAGGGCTCCGGCACGACGGCGCCGAACAACACGACGTTCCGCCTTGCGTCCGACGAGGGCGACGCGATGCGCGACCCGGACGGCCAGCCGCTGCAGGTCGTGATGAACTTCAACCAGT
Organism: Burkholderia sp. LK4; assembly: GCF_001043615.1. Lineage (NCBI taxonomy): Bacteria > Pseudomonadati > Pseudomonadota > Betaproteobacteria > Burkholderiales > Burkholderiaceae > Burkholderia > Burkholderia sp. LK4. Next base: position 41,975 of record NZ_LDUL01000079.1, on the reverse strand, counting down.
CGCTGCGCGGGCTCGCCGTCGGCGCGACGGTCGACTTCCGCGGCATCGTGCTCGGCGAAGTGACGAACATCGGTATCGACTTCGATCCGAAGACGAAGAACTTCCTGATGCCGGTGACGATGAACATCTATCCGGAACGCCTCGGCCGGCGCTTCCGCGAAACGATCGAGAGCAAGGGCGAACCGGCCCGCCGCGAGATCGTCGAGCGGCTCGTCCAGCACGGGCTGCGCGGCCAGTTGCGCACGGGCAACCTGCTGACGAGCCAGCTGTACGTCGCGCTCGACTTCTTCCCGAAGGCACCGGCCGTGAAGATCGACACGGCACGCCAGCCGCTCGAGCTGCCGACCGTGCCGAACACGCTCGACGAGCTGCAGCTGCAGGTCGCCGACATCGCGAAGAAGCTCGACAAGGTGCCGTTCGACCAGATCGGCGCGAACCTGAACAGCGCGCTCGCGAACGCCGACAAGCTGTTCAAGCAGCTCGACACGCAGGTCGCGCCGGAAGCGCGCGACACGCTGTCGGCGGCGAAGCAGACCTTCTCGACCGCCGAAGCGACGCTGCAGCAGGATTCGCCGCTGCAGTCCGACGTGCGCGGCGCGCTGAAGGAACTCACGCGCACGCTGCAATCGCTGAACGCGCTCGCCGACTACCTCGAGCGTCACCCCGAATCGCTGCTCAAGGGCAAGCCAGGAGATCAACCATGACGACACGCGTGAACGGTTTCGCGAGCGGTGCTGCGGCGGTTGCCGCCGCCCTCGCGCTCGCCGCGTGCAGCTCGCCGCCCGCGCGGTTCTACACGCTCAGCCCGGCCGATGCCGCTGCGCCCGTGCGCACCGCGCCGGCCAACCCGGCGTTCCTGATCGAGGTGCCGTCCGTCGGCGTGCCCGAGCAGGTCGCGAAAAACCAGCTGGTCGTGCAGAAGAACGCCGCGCAGGTTGACGTGCTCGAGCAGGAACGCTGGGCATCGCCGCCCGCCGACGAGATCCGCCGCGCGCTGTCGGACGATCTCGCCGCGCAGCTCGGCACGATCGACGTCGCGAATTCCGCGACTCCGCCCGGCGTGCCCGTGTACCGCATCAGCGTGAACGTGCAGCGCTTCGAGTCGTGGCCCGGCAAGCGCGCGGCGGTCGACGCGGTGTGGAGCGTGCGCTCGCTCGCCACGCAGGCCGTGATGACCTGCCGCACGAGCGTCGCCGAACCGGTCGCCGACGGCTACGACGCACTCGTCGCCGGCCACCGGCGCGCGCTCGACGTGATCGCCACGCAAGCCGCGGCCGGCGTGCGTGCCATGGCCGCGCGCCGTGGCGCTTCGGCTGCCACGGCACCCGCGGCCGGCGGCAAGACGGCCGCCGCGCCGGTCGTGCCGTGCCCGGCCAATCCGGCGCCGGGCGGCGGCGCCGGCGCGACGGGCAAGTCCGGCGCATAAGCGGGCGGCGGGCGGGCGACGGGCGGGCGGCGCGCGGGCGAACGCTCGACGGCGTACACACCTGCGCGGCTTCGTCCAGCGCGGCGCGTCCGATAGCGACCGCCGGCCGCCACCGGCGATGCGCTGCCGCGGCCGGCCCCGGCCCCGCATCGCGCTCCCCGGCCGGACGGCCATGACATTGTTTGTCAAAGTCGGCCGGAACCGGCTTCGTGCAACGCGGTCGGCTTGCGTTTTCCGGCCCGATTGACGATCCTACGCACTTTCAGGCCCGCGCCGCTCGTCGTGCGCGCCAGCCAGCGGCGCCGGGCCGCGTTCGGCCCGACCGCCGTGCCGCCCGGCGCCCGCACCGTGCACCGAGCAGGGCAGCCGCATCGCGGGTCGCCTCGCATCGTCCGGCAACCTGCCCCGTCTCACCCGTTCTCCCCGGCGCCGCGCCGTTTCCCGGCCGGCATCCCGAACCCGCCCGCCGAGGGCTTTCGTTATTCCGTTTATGTTTCGTTCCCTGACGACCCTGATCAAGAAGTGGCGCGCGTCGCGCAATGCCGGTCACCAGCTCGATGCGCTGCTCGCGCACGCCGACGCCGACGCGTCGTACGCCGAGCGCAGCGAATGGCTGATCGAGCTCGCGCACTGGCTGCGCCGCACCGGCACGATGCAGGACGCGCCGGCCGATCGCGACGCCGATGCGCGCGCGTATCCGGCCCACGCGCGGTTGCGCTACCTGTTCCACGTGCTCGACCGCAACCCCGCATGGAAGGCACACGCCGCGCGCATCCTGCGCGGCATCCTGCGCGAGTGCGACGGCATCTCGCTCCTGTGCGACGCCGGCATGCCCGTGCACTCGGGCTTCTTCGGCGCGCTGTTCGAGCGGATCGACTCGTCGCTGATCCCGCCGGCGCCGAACCGCCGCGAGCTGTCGGCACTCTTCACGCTGATGTTCCCGACGCCGGAAGACGCGCAATGGATCGACGCGCTGCCCGACGATCTCCTCACGCGCCTCGCCGACCTGTTCTCGTTCGACGTCACCGACGAAGAGCGCCACGAGCCGGGCTCGTTCTCGCGCGACCTGCTGGCCGCGCTGCACAACCTGACCTGCCAGATCAGCTCGACCGGCCTGTCGCAGACGGTGCGCAGCCGGCTCTCCGACGACGACGCGCGCAAGCCGCTGGAAACGCAGCCGTTCTACCGCCTCACGCGCGCGATGCTCGCGGTCGAGACCGCGCACGCGGCCGTCGAGGACGGCGGCGACCCGAGCAAGCTGCTGCACGAGGTCAACTACCTGCGCGTGCTGCTCGACGAATGCCGGATCGCCGTCGACGAGGTGTTCTCGCACCTGTACCGCAACGGCGTGTCGGTCGACATCGTGTTCCAGGTCGAGCGGATGCGCATGCGCATCCTGCGCGCCGAGATGCTGCTCAACGCGTGGATGGCGCGCGACGACCTGCACGGGATGGCGCACCTGACGGCCGAGCTCGTCGACGCGAACCACAACAGCCAGAGCGTGTCGCACCTCGTGCGCAGCAACTTCTCGCTGTTCGCGCGCAAGCTCGTCGAAACCAACGCGGACACCGGCGAGCACTACATCTCGCGCGGCCGCGCCGAGTACCTGAAGATGCTGCGGATGGCCGCGGGCGGCGGCCTCGTCACCGTCGTGACGGTATGCGTGAAGTTCGCGATCACGGGCGCGCACCTGCAGTCGATGCTCGAAGGGCTGCTCGCGGGCATCAACTACGCGGCCAGCTTCATGCTGATGCACTTCCTGCACTTCACGCTCGCGACCAAGCAGCCTGCGATGACCGCGCCGACGCTCGCGCGCGAGCTGGACGACACGGGCCACGACGAAGGCGTGAAGGCGTTCGTGGCATCGGTGATCGCGCTGATCCGCACGCAGGCCGCCGCGATTTCGGGCAACGTGCTCGTCGTGCTGCCCGTGTGCCTGCTGGTGCAGCTGTTCGCCGGCAACCTGCTGCATGCGAACCTGATCTCGCCGGAGAAGGCGCACGCGACGCTGCACTCGTTCTCGCTGCTCGGCCCGACGCCGCTCTATGCGGCGCTGACCGGCGTGCTGCTGTGGGCGTCGAGCCTGCTCGCGGGCTGGGCCGACAACTGGTTCGTGCTGCACCGGGTCGGCGACGCGCTCACGTACAACCGCCGGCTGCGCCTCACGCTCGGCGCGGCCGGCGCCGCGAAGCTCGCGCATTTCTGCCGGTCGAACGTGGCCGGCGTGGTCGCGAACGTCGGCCTCGGCCTGATGCTCGGCCTCATCCCGGCGATCGTCACCGTGTTCATGTTCCCGTTCGAGGTGCGGCACGTGACGCTGTCGGCAGGTTCGATCGGGATCGCGCTCGGCGTGCTGGGCAAGGACGCGCTGGGCACCCCCGAGCTGTGGTGGGCCGGCGCCGGCGTGCTCAGCATGGCGATCCTCAACGTGCTCGTGAGCTTCGCGCTCGCGTTCACGATGGCCGTGCGCTCGCGCAGCCTGCGCCCGACCAAGGTGCGCGCGCTCGTCGCCGCGATCGTCCGCACGGTGCTGTCGAATCCGCTCGCGCTGTTCTGGCCGGGCAGCAGCCCGGCCGCCCGCGCCGGCCAGCCGGGCTCGCACTGAGCCCACGGGCCTGGCGGTGCCCGCCCGGGCGCCGCCGGGCCGCCCCCGGCATGCATGGGCGGCGCCCGGGCCCGCGCCGCGGCACCGAAACGCGACGCAACGCCGGCCCCGGCCGCCCGCGCCGCGTACAATAGTGGACTTTTGCACGTCCTCACCCGCCTTATGTCCTCGCCCACCCTGTACGAATTCTTCGCCCCCTGCCCGCGCGGCCTCGAAGCGGCGCTTGCCGCCGAGCTGGCCGAAATCGCCGGCCGCCACCTGAACGGCGCGCCGTTCACCGCGGGCGCGCAGGTGCCGGGCGGCGTCCACTTCAGCGGCGGCTGGGCCGCCGGCATGGCCGCGAACCTCCATTCGCGGATCGCGAGCCGGGTCCTGCTGAAGATCGCGCACCGCGCCTACCGCAACGAGCAGGACGTCTACGCGCTCGCGCTCGAGCAGCCGTGGGAGCGCTGGTTCGCGGCGACGCAGACGCTGCGCGTCGACATCACCGCGATCAAGTCGCCGCTGAAGAGCCTCGAATTCGCGACGTTGCGCGTGAAGGACGCGATCTGCGACCGGATGCGCGAGAAGACCGGCGCGCGCCCGAGCATCGATACCGGTGCGCCCGACGTGCGCGTGTTCGCGTTCCTGACGGCCAACGAGTGCACGCTGTACCTCGACACGTCGGGCGAGCCGCTGTTCAAGCGCGGCTGGCGTCTCGACAAGGGCGCGGCGCCGCTGCGCGAGAACCTCGCGGCCGGCATCCTGCGCCTGACGGGCTGGACGCCCGGCACGGCGCTGTACGACCCGATGTGCGGCAGCGGCACGTTCCTCGCGGAAGCCGCGCAGATCGCGCTCGGCGTCGCACCCGGCGTCGAGCGCCGGTTCGGCTTCGAGAAACTCAAGCAATACGACATCACCGCATGGCAGGGGCTGAAGGTCCCGGCGCTGGACGCGAAGCGCGCGGCGCGCGGCAAACGCGGCGAAGCGCTCGGCGTGTACGGCAGCGACATCTCCGGCGACATGCTCGAGAAGGCACGCGCGAACCTCGAGCGCGCGGGCGTGCCGTCGGTGTGGCTCAAGCAGGTCGACGCGCGCGGGATGACGCCGCCGTGCGACGGCCCGGGCATCATCCTCGCGAACCCGCCGTACGGCGAGCGGATCGAGGTGCGCGGCCGCAGCGCGCGCGGCGAGGTGCGCGAGACGGGCCGCAACCGCGGCAACGACGACGCGTTCCGCCGCACCCACACCGACGCGCCGGACAGCGAGTTCTTCAACGCGCTCGGCGATGCATTGAAGCAGCGCTTCACCGGCTGGCAGGCGTTCCTGCTGACGTCCGACCGTTCGCTGCCGGGCCAGTTGCGGTTGCGCGAATCGGCCAAGACGCCGCTGTTCAATGGCGCGCTCGAATGCCGGCTGTTCCGCTTCGACCTGATCGCCGGCAGCGTGAAGGCGCGCCCGGCCACGCCGGAAGGCGACGCGTAATCCGCATCATGGTCGCGACGGGGCCGCCGATACGGCCCCTGCGCGGCAACCGGAACGCCGCCGTTACCGCATCCGCGGCAACGGCGGCGTTCCGTTTCAATGCTTCGACTTCTCCCGGCGCCCCGTCGTGAACGGCAGCGCCTGCCCCGTCTCGAGCAGCGTCTTGCCGCTCGACAGCACGAGCGGCCACCCGCCGCGAATCCCGCGATCCATCTCCAAGCCCGGCACCAGCCCGTCGTGCGTGACGGCCGGCTTCACGACGCCCTCGCGCGGCTCGACGACGCTGGTCACGCGCGATTCCCCACTCTCCCTCGACGGCGTGCGCCACGTGACGATCAGGCGGCGCTGGCGGATCGTTCCCGACCTCTACTGACAATACGGTGTCAGCAGGCTGCGATCACACTGCAATCCCGGCGCAATGCAACGCTGGTTTCCGCACCGAACCCGAACAACAACGCAACAAGGAGCGCGTCATGACGTCCGCAACTGCCACCGCCACTGCCACCCCCGAGCGCGCGATCGCGTGGTTCGACATTCCGTCCCTCGATTTCGACCGGGCGATCCGCTTCTACGAAACCGTGCTGCAAACGACGCTGCAGCGCGAAGTCATCGGCGGCGTGCCGATGGCCACGTTCGACCGCGACGCATCGAGCACGGGCGGCAGCATCGTGTTCGATCCGCAGCAGATCAAGCCGAGCGCGAACGGCGTGCTCGTCTACCTGAACGCCGGCGAATCGGTCGTCGCGGCGCTCGAACGCGCGAAGCGCGCGGGCGGCGTCGTGCAGGGCTCCGTCGTCGAGCTGCCGAACAACTACGGCTACGTCGGCTACCTGATCGACACCGAAGGCAACCGCGTCGGCCTGCACGCGCCGAAATGCCACTGAGCGCAGCGGCCATCGGGCGCGCGCGGCGCTATCATCGCGAAGTCCCCATTGCCGTTGGAGCCGAGGTGCCGTCATGACGCGCCGTGCCGACCGCCTGTTCCAGATCGCCGAGCTGCTGCGCGGGCGTCGTCTCACGACCGCACAGCAGCTGGCCGACTGGCTGTCGGTGTCGCCGCGCACGGTCTATCGCGACGTGCGCGACCTGCAACTGTCAGGGGTGCCGATCGAAGGTGAAGCCGGCATCGGCTACCGGCTGAACCGCAACGCGAGCCTGCCGCCGCTCACGTTCACGGCCGAGGAGCTCGCGGCACTCGCCACCGGCGCACGCATGCTCGAAACCTGGGGCGGTGCGCGCTTCGCGAGCGGCGCACGCTCGGCGCTCGCGAAGATCGCGTCGGCGATGCCGGCCGACAAGCGCACGGCGCTCGACCGCCTGCCCGTGTTCGCGCCGTCGTTCCATATCGACGAGACGTTTTGCGCGAAGGTCGATGCGATCCACCAGGCCATCGATACGCGCCACGTCGTCAGCTTCGACTACCGCGACCGGCTCGGCGCGCATTCGCAACGCCGCGTGTGGCCGCTCGGGCTCGTCTACTGGGGCGGGCGCTGGACGATCGGCGCGTGGTGCGAGCTGCGCGGCGATTTCCGCACCTTCGACATCGCGCGGATGGGCGACATCGTCGTGCACGAGCAGTTTCCGGACATGGAAGGACGGCGGATCGCCGATTACATGCGGATCGCGGAAGCGCCGATGCGCTGACGCGCCGATACGGCACGGCGGCGGGCGCACCGCCGCCGTTCACGTTCCGGGCCGCCGTGCGGCGCCCGGCCCGCCTTTCCCTACGCGCCGAACACCACCGTGCGCTTCGGTCGCTCGTCGACGTGCAGCGAGAACACATCGGGCCGCGCGTAATGCCCGACCACGTCGAAGTCGTAACGCGCCCGCACGAGTTCGTCGGTATCGATACGCGCGGTCACGAGCCCGGCCGTGCCGATCAGCGGCTCCGTCAGCAGGTCGCCGAGCGGCCCGACGATCACGCTGCCGCCGCGGATCAGCGGCCGCTCCGGATCCCAGCCCGGCACGTCGATCCCGAGCGCGCGCGGCGACGGCTGCACCTGGCACGCGCTGACGACGAAGCAGCGCCCCTCGTGCGCGATATGCCGCATCGAGCTCTGCCACACGTCGCGCTCGTCGACGGTCGGCGCGCACCAGATCTGCACGCCTTTCGCATACATCGCGCAGCGCAGCAGCGGCATGTGGTTCTCCCAGCAGACCGCGGCGCCCGCGCGGCCCGCGGCCGTGTCGACGACGGGCAGCGTCGAGCCGTCGCCCTGCCCCCAGATCAGCCGCTCGGTGCCGGTCGGCATCAGCTTGCGGTGCTTCGCGACGAGCCCGTCGCGCGGATCGAAGAACAGCGCCGTGCAGTACAGCGTACTGCCGCCGCGTTCGATCACGCCGACCACGAGGCTCGCGCCCGTGCGCTGCGACAGCGCGGCCAGCTCGTCGGTTTCCGGCCCCGGCACGTCGATCGCCTGCGCGGCATAGCGCGCATACGCGTCGCGGCCCTCGGGCAGCCGGTAGCCGAGCCGCGTGCCGAAGATCTCGCCTTTCGGATAGCCGCCGAGCACGGCCTCGGGCAGCACGACGAGCGACGCGCCGCTGTCGCGGATCGCGGTTTCGTAGCCGAGGATCGTGTCGAGCGTGGCGCGCGTGCCGGCGGGCGATGCGCCGATCTGCAGCGCGGCGATGACTGACGTGGACATGAAGGCGTCTCCGGTAAATGGGGTAACGCCATCTTTATCGATATGATGTCATCGATCAAATCGATAGAACGATAAGTGACATGAATGTGGATGATATCGCCAGCCTCGACCTGAACCTGCTGAAAGTGTTCGAGGCGCTGTACGAGGAAGGCGGCGCGAGCCGGGCGGCGCTGCGGCTCGGCCTCACGCAGTCGGCGGTGAGCGCGGCGCTCGCGCGGCTGCGCGTGATCTATGCCGATCCGCTGTTCGTGCGCACCGGCCGCGGGCTCGCGCCGACGCCGCGCGCGGACGAACTGAAACCGATCCTGTCCGACGCGCTCGACCGTTGCCGCGAAAGCCTCGCGATCGCGGCCGACGGCGGCGACCGCCTCGGCCGCACGATCTCGATCGGGCTGTCGGACGACTTCGAGATCGCGCTCGGCCGCGCGCTGATCGACGCCGTTGCACGGGAAGCCGCCGGCATCCGGCTGATCTTCCGGCAGACGCACAGCGGCATCGCCGGCGACGCGCTGCTGCGCCACGGCGTCGACCTCGCGATCGCATCGGGCGGCTTCTCGGCGAACGGGCTCAGCCGGCGTGCGGTCGCGACGGGCGGCTACGCGTGCCTGATCGACCCGGCCGCCCGCCCCCGGCCGCCGCGCACGCTCACGCTCGCCGATTTCCTGCAGCGCGACCACCTGCTCGTGTCGTCGGGCGGCGTGATCGGGATCGTCGACGAGGCGCTGGCCACGCTCGGCCACAAGCGGCGCGTCGCGGCGTCGACCACGCATTTCGCCGCGTTGCCGTACCTGCTCGCCGGCTCCGACGCGGTGGCGACGATTCCCTCGCACGCGGCGCGCGCGATCGCGCGATCCACGCCGCTGCGCGCGCTCGCCTGCCCGGTCGACTTGCCGCACTACCCGGTCGAAATCGGCTGGCGCACGAGCACGCAGCGCGACCCGGCGATCGTGCGCGTACGCGACACGATCGCCGCGTGCATCGCGAACCTCGTCGCACCATGAAACGGCCCGGCCGGCTTGCGCCGGTCGGGCCTGTCCCTTGGGGCCGCCCGTGAATCGAGGCAGGCAGCCTGCGTTGCCGGCGCATGGGTCAGTCGACCGCCTTCACCATGTCCTCGATGACCTTCTTCGCATCGCCGAACACCATCATCGTCTTGTCCATGTAGCTTTGCGCACGATCGCGCGAGATCGGCGCGTGAGCCTGGCCGGCGTGGCCGCGCCTCGGCACGACGGACGATTACGAGGGTCGGATTCGTCTGACCGAACGCCGGGCAGTGTTCGGGCGCAACCGGTAAAATGCCGAACCATGAAACCCGAAATCTGGACCCCGCATGTGACGGTCGCGGCGCTCGTCGAGCATGCCGGCCGCTTTCTCGTGATCGAGGAAGAAACCTCGTCGGGCCTGCGCATCAACCAGCCGGCAGGCCATCTCGAAGCCGGCGAAACGCTGGCCGACGCCGTGATCCGAGAGACGCTCGAGGAAACCGCGCACCCGTTCACACCCGACGCGCTCGTCGGCGTCTATCTGGCGCACTACGACCGCCCCGGCACCGCCGGCGCGACCTACCTGCGCTTCACGTTCTGCGGCACGGCCGGCGAGCCGGTCGCGGGCCACGCGCTCGACGACGGCATCGTCCGCACGCTGTGGATGACCGCCGACGAACTGCGCGCGTGCAGCGAGCGCCATCGCTCGCCCGCGGTGATGCGCTGCGTCGACGATTACCTCGCCGGGCGGCGCATTCCGCTCGATTTCGTGCATACGCATTCGGTCGCGCCGCGCCCCGAAGCATTCGAACGTCAGGCGGTCAACAAATGAGCAAGCGCCGTGTAGTGGTGGGCATGTCGGGCGGCGTCGATTCGTCGGTGACCGCGTGGCTGCTGAAGGAACAGGGTTACGACGTGGTCGGCCTGTTCATGAAGAACTGGGAAGACGACGACGACGGCGAATACTGCTCGACGCGCCAGGACTGGATCGACGTCGTGTCGGTGGCCGACCTGATCGGCATCGACGTGGAAGCCGTCAACTTCGCGGCGGAATACAAGGATCGCGTGTTCGCCGAGTTCCTGCGCGAATACTCGGCCGGCCGCACGCCGAACCCCGACGTGCTGTGCAACGCCGAAATCAAGTTCAAGGCGTTCCTCGATCACGCGATGTCGCTCGACGCGGAAATGATCGCGACGGGCCACTATGCGCGCGTGCGCGAGCGCGACGGGCGTTTCGAGCTGCTGAAGGCCTTCGACCATACGAAAGACCAGTCGTACTTCCTGCACCGGCTGAACCAGGCGCAACTGTCGAAGACGATGTTCCCGCTCGGCGAGATCCCGAAGACGAAGGTGCGCGAGATCGCCGCGCAGATCGGGCTGCCGAACGCGAAGAAGAAGGATTCGACCGGCATCTGCTTCATCGGCGAACGGCCGTTCCGCGATTTCCTGAACCGCTATCTGCCGACCAAACCCGGCCCGATGAAGACGCCGGACGGCAAGGTCGTCGGCGAGCACATCGGCCTCGCGTTCTACACGTTCGGCCAGCGCAAGGGCATCGGCCTGGGCGGCAGCAAGAGCGGCAGCGGCGAACCGTGGTTCGTCGCCGCGAAGGACATCGCGTCGAACACGCTGTACGTCGTGCAGGGCCACGATCATCCGTGGCTGCTGTCGCGCGAGCTCGTCGCCGGCAACGTGAGCTGGGTCGCCGGCGAGCCGCCGGCCGAGGGCTTCGCGTGCGGCGCGAAGACGCGCTACCGGCAGGCCGACGCGGCATGCGCCTTCGGCGCCGCCGTGCCCGGCCCGGCAGGCGAAGCACGCTTCTCGCTCGCGTTCGACGATGCGCAGTGGGCCGTCACGCCCGGCCAGTCGGCCGTGCTGTACGACGGCGAGATCTGTCTCGGCGGCGGCATCATCGAAAGCGCGGCAATTAGCGACCGGCAGGCGCTCGACGCGCCGGCGCTCGCGGCCGCGCGCTGACGCGCCGCCGGCGCCGCGCGGGCGGTGCCGCCGAAAGCGGTCGCGCCCGCGGCCGCCCGCCTGTTCAACGCATGTGCTGCACGGCCGCGTCGTAGCGCTCGCGCGCCGCGTCGAGCACCGGGAAATGGCGCTCGGCCCAGCGATCGAGCGCCACGAGCGTGTCCACCAGCGATTCCGCCACCGGCGTCAGCCGGTATTCGACATGCGATCGCCGCGCGGCGATCGCGATCCGTTCGATCAGCCCGTTGCGCTCCAGCTCGCGCAGCGTCTGCGTGAGCACCTTCTGCGAGATGCCGCCGATGCGCCGCAGCAGCTCGCCGTTGCGCAGCGGCCGCTCGGCCAGCGCCGGCAGGATCAGCAGCGTCCATTTGCCGGCGATCAGCGCGAGCGCATCGCGCGCCGAACAGTCCGCCGCATAGACGTCGCCGGGAAATGCCATGGTTACCTCCGGGTGCGTGATTGCGCGGCCCCACTGCCGCCGGCCATCATCGTCGCACACTCACGGAGCCCGCCATGCATGCGCTGATCGTCGTCGCCCATCCTGAACCGCAGTCGTTCAACGCGGCCCTCTCCCATGCGGCGGCCGATGCGTGGCGCGCCGCCGGCCATACCGCGACCGTCGCGGACCTGTACGCCGACGGCTTCGACCCGTGCGAGGCGCCGCGCCATTACGCCGATCGGCTCGACACGGCGCGCTTCGACGCGCAACGCGAGCAGCGCCACCACTGGGAGCGCGGCACGCTCGCGCCGGAGGTCGGGCATCACGCCGGGCTGCTGCAACAGGCCGACGCGCTGATCCTGCAGTTCCCGCTGTGGTGGTTCGGCGCACCGGCGATCCTGAAGGGCTGGATGGATCGCGTGTTCGTCTACGGCGGCCTCTACAGCAGCCGCCGGCGCCATGACAGCGGCGTGTTGCACGGGCGCCGCGCGCTGCTGAGCGTGACGACCGGATCGTCGGCCGCCGCCTGCGCGCCCGACGGCCGCGAGGGCGACACGCGCCTGCTGCTGTGGCCGCTCATGCATGCGCTGCGCTACGTCGGCTTCGACGTGCTCGAACCGCACCTGATCCACGCGGTTCGCAGCGATCCGGCCGGCGACAACGCGCGGCTCGACGACGCGCGCCTCGCGCAAGCGCTCGCGGACTACCGCGCGCGACTGCGCGCCTGGCACACGTGGCCGCGGGTGCCGTTCAACCGCGACACGGACTTCGAAGCCGGCGTCAGGCTGAAGCCCGACGCGCCCGCATACGGCCCGTTCATCCGTCACGCGGGCACCTGACGCGGCGGGCCGGCTCGGCAACGCGAGCTTCATGGGACCCGTAGTAGACTCTCGACCATTGTGGGCGCCGGCGGCGGCCAGGCACGGCTCGGGCACCCTGCCCGCCGGCCCGGCGCAACGCCGAGGGCGCCGACCTGCCGGCCGCCGCGCGACCGCTCGCGAGCGATGGCCATCCAGATAATTACGACGGAGTCCCCATGTTTTCCCGACGCTATCTCGCGATGTGGTGCGCGGTCCTGCTGTTCGTGGCCGTCGCGGCACTCGCCGCGCGGCACGCGATCGCGTGGCTGTGGATCCTGATTCCCGCCGCCCTCGTCGCGCTCGGCCTGTACGACCTGAAGCAGGACCGCCACGCGATCCTGCGCAACTACCCGCTCTGGGGCCACTTCCGCTTCCTGTTCGAATTCATCCGACCTGAAATCCGCCAGTATTTCGTCGAGGACGACACCGACGAGAAACCGTTCTCGCGCGCGCAGCGCAGCCTCGTCTACCAGCGCGCGAAGAACGTCGCCGACAACCGGCCGTACGGCACCGAGCTGAACGTGAAGGCCGTCGCGCACGAATGGATCAGCCACTCGCTCGCGCCGACGAAGCTTCCGAACCACGATTTCCGCGTCCGCGTCGGCGCGAATCGCGCGCAACCGTACGACATTTCGATCTTCAACATCTCGGCGATGAGCTTCGGCTCGCTGTCCGCGAACGCGATCCGCTCGCTGAACCTCGGCGCGAAGAAAGGCGGTTTCGCGCACGACACGGGCGAAGGCTCGCTGTCGAAGTACCACCGCGAGAACGGCGGCGACATCATCTGGGAAATCGCGTCCGGCTACTTCGGCTGCCGCAACGACGACGGCACCTTCAACCCCGACAAGTTCGCGAAGCAGGCCGCCGATCCGCAGGTCAAGATGATCGAGGTCAAGCTGTCGCAGGGCGCGAAGCCCGGCCACGGCGGCGTGCTGCCGGCCGCGAAGATCACGCCGGAGATCGCCGAGACGCGCGGCGTGCCGATGGGCAAGGACTGCATCTCGCCCGCGACGCACTCGGAATTCTCGACCCCGCGGGGGCTGCTCGAATTCGTCGAACGGCTGCGCACGCTGTCGGGCGGCAAGCCGACCGGCTTCAAGCTGTGCGTCGGCCATCCGTGGGAATTCTTCGGGATCGCGAAGGCGATGCTCGAGACCGGCATCGTGCCGGACTTCATCGTCGTCGACGGCGCGGAAGGCGGCACGGGCGCGGCGCCGCTCGAATTCACCGACCACGTCGGCGTGCCGCTGCAGGAAGGGCTGCTGCTCGTGCACAACACGCTCGTCGGGATCGGCGTGCGCGACCGCGTGAAGATCGGCGCGAGCGGCAAGATCATCACCGCGTTCGACGTCGCCCGCACGCTCGCGATCGGCGCGGACTGGGTGAACTCGGCGCGCGGCTTCATGTTCGCGGTCGGCTGCATCCAGGCGCAGACCTGCCACACGGGCCGCTGCCCGACCGGCGTCGCGACGCAGGACCCGGTGCGCCAGCGCGCGCTCGTCGTGCCCGACAAGGCCGACCGCGTGTACAACTTCCACCGCAACACGCTGCACGCGCTGCAGGAGCTCGTGCAGGCGGCCGGCCTCGCGCATCCGTCGGAGCTGCGCGCGCATCACATCGTGCAGCGCATCGCGCCGCACGAGGTCCGGCTGATGTCGCAGCTGCTGAAGTACCTGAAGCCCGGCGCGCTGCTCGACGGCAACACCTGCGGCTTTACGCTGTACGACAAGTGGTGGCCGATTTCGCGCAGCGATTCGTTCACGCTCGGCGAGGCCGTCTACGCGTCGATCGAATGACGCAGGCGAGCGCCCCCGCCGCGGGGGCGGCCCGGCAAAAAGAAAAGCGCCCCGCGGGGCGCTTTTCTTTCGTCTGCCGAATGCGTGAATGCGCAAAGCGTGTACGCGTCGCGCGCGGATCAGTTCTGCGGCAGCGTGTCGGCGAACGACTGGCGCTGCAGCAGCTTCACGAAGTGCTTGTCGAGGTTCGGGTGGCGGTCGCGCCAGTTGAGCTCGGGCATCCGGAAGTCGAGATAGCCGAGCGCGCAGCCGAGTGCGATGTCGGCGAGCGTGTAATGATTACCGACGCACCACGTCTTGCCGCCGAGCCCTTGCGACATCGCGACGAGCGCGTCGTCGATCTTGCGCTGCTGGCGCGCGATCCAGCTCGCGCTGCGCTGGGCTTCGTCCCGCAGCGTGTATTCGAGACGAATCGCCACGGCCGCGTCGAGCACGCCGTCGCCCAGCGCTTCCCAGCAACGCACTTCGACGCGCTCGCGCCCCGACGGCGGAATCAGCTTGCCGACCGGCGACAGCGTGTCGACGTATTCGCAGATCACGCGGGAATCGAACACCGCGGCACCATCCTCCATCACGAGGCACGGGACCTTGCCGAGCGGATTCGAAGCATGAATATCCGTCTCCGGCGCCCACACGTTCTCGAGCTCCAGCTTGTAGTCGATCTTCTTTTCAGCCAGCACGATCCGCGCCTTGCGGACGTACGGGCTGCTGAGCGAACCGATTAATTTCATCATCTGCCTTTTTAAGGGAACCGCCGAGAGTATACGTTGTCGCCGATCATAACCGGCCGGCGTCGCGCGACAGAAAATCGCCCGACCGGCCTGTGGATGGTTTGCAACAACCGTCACGCGGGCCGCCCGGCGCGGCTTCCCGCCCCCTCTCTCACGCGCGGCGTCACGCGGCGCTACAATCGCACGAATGAACGCGCCCCTCGATACCGCCATCGCCGTCGACGTCTACCGCCAGCGCCGTGAACGCGTGCTTGCCGCACTGCGTGCCGCCGGCGGCGGCGTCGCCATCGTCCCCACCGCGCCGGAACTGCTGCGCAACCGCGATACGGCCTACCCGTACCGGTACGACAGCTACTTCCATTACCTGACGGGCTTCACCGAGCCGGATGCGGTGCTCGTGCTGAACGCGGCCGCGCCGCACGGCGCGCCGGAGTCGATCCTGTTCTGCCGCGGCAAGAATGCCGACCGCGAGATCTGGGAAGGCTTCCATTACGGGCCCGAAGCCGCGCGCGATGCGTTCGGCTTCGACGCGGCGTTCGCGGTCGACGTGATCGATACGGAGATGCCGCGCCTGCTCGCCGACTCCGGCACCGTGCACTACCGGTTCGGCGCATCGGCCGACTTCGACCGCCGGCTCGCGGGCTGGATCGACGCGGTACGCGCGCTGGCGCGCACGGGCGTCGCCGCACCGGACGCGATGCTCGACCTCACGCCGCTCCTCGACGACATGCGGCTCGTGAAGGACGAGCACGAGCTCGCGATCATGATGCGCGCCGCGCACATCTCCGCGCTCGCGCACCGCCGCGCGATGCAGGCATGCCGCCCCGGCATCCGCGAATACGAACTCGAAGCGGAGCTGCTGTATGTGTTCCGCAAGCACGGCGCGCAGTCGCCCGCGTACGGCTCGATCGTCGCGGCCGGCGCGAACGCGTGCGTGCTGCACTACCCGGCCGGCAACGCAGCCGCGAAGGACGGCGACCTGATCCTGATCGACGCCGCGTGCGAACTCGACGGCTACGCGTCGGACATCACGCGCACGTTCCCGGCCAACGGGCGCTTCTCGCCCGCGCAACGCACGCTGTACGACATCGTGCTCGCCGCCCAGCAGGCCGCGATCGACGCGACGCGCGCCGGCGTGCCGTTCGAAGCACCGCACGACGCCGCCGTGCGCGTGCTCGCGCAGGGGCTGCTCGACACCGGCATCATCCCGAAAACGCGCTTCTCGAACGTCGACGACGTGATCGCCGAGCGTGCGTACACGCGCTTCTACATGCACCGCACCGGCCACTGGATCGGCATGGACGTGCACGATTGCGGCGACTACCGCGAGCGGCTCGCCGAGCGCGACGGCAACGGCGCACTGCCATGGCGCACGCTGAAGGCCGGCATGACGCTGACGGTCGAACCCGGCCTGTATGTGCGCGCCGCCGACGACGTGCCGCCCGAGTACTGGAACATCGGCATCCGCATCGAGGACGACGCGATCGTGCGCGAGCAGGGCTGCGAGCTGATCACGCGCGGCGTGCCCGTCGCGGCGGACGAGATCGAAGCGCTGATGCGCGCACTCGCATGACCGGCTGCCGCCGACCGTTACCTCCGTTTCACGAATCAAGATGACGACCGCCTCCTCCCCGGCCACGCCGGACTACGACCTCGCCATCGTCGGCGCGGGCCCCGTCGGGCTCGCGCTCGCCGGCTGGCTTGCGCGCCGCAGCGCCACGCAGCACGCATCGATCGCGCTGATCGATGCGCGTGAACCGGCCGCGAGCGCAAACGATCCGCGCGCGATCGCCGTGTCGCACGGCAGCCGCGTGCTGCTCGACACGCTCGCGTGGCCCGCCGACGCGACGCCGATCGAACACATCCACGTATCGCAGCGCGGCCATTTCGGCCGCACGCTGATCGACCGCGACGAACACGACGTCGCGGCGCTCGGTTATGTCGTGCGCTTCGGCTCGCTCGTGCAGGCGCTCGCGGGCGCCGTGCGCGGCACCCGCGTCGACTGGCTCACGTCGACCACCGCGCGCGCGCCGCAGCAGGATGCCGACGGCGTCACGCTGACGCTCGATGGCCCGCAAGGCGAGCGCACGCTGCGCGCACGCATCGTCATCAACGCCGAAGGCGGGCTGTTCCACGAACAGCGGGCCGATACCGGCAAGCACCGCCGCGACTACGGCCAGACCGCGATCGTCGGCACGGTCACGGTATCGGCGCCGCGCCCGAACGTCGCGTGGGAACGCTTCACGCACGAAGGCCCGCTCGCGCTGCTGCCGCTCGGTGGCCCGCGCCAGGCCGAATATTCGCTCGTGTGGTGCTGCACGCCCGACGAAGCGGCGCGCCGCGCCGCGCTGCCCGACGACGCATTCCTGCGCGAGCTCGGCAGCGCGTTCGGCGCGCGCATGGGCGACTTCGTCGCGATCGCGGGCCGCGCGTCTTTCCCGCTCGGCCTGAGCGCCGCGCAGACGCTCGTCAACGGCCGCGTCGCGATCGTCGGCAATGCCGCGCAAACCCTTCACCCCGTCGCGGGCCAGGGGCTCAACCTCGGGCTGCGCGATGCGCATACGCTCGTCGACACGCTGTCCACGCAAGGCTTCGAATCGACCGCACTCGCCACCTTCAACGCGCGCCGCGCACTCGACCGGCGTTTCACGATCGGCGCGACCGACACGCTGGCACGCCTGTTCACGATCGACTCGGGGCCGCTCCCGCTGCTGCGCGGTGCCGCGCTGACCGCGCTCGAGTTCGTGCCGCCGCTCAAGAAGGTGATCGCGCGCCAGATGATGTTCGGCCAGCGCAACTGACACCCGGCGCGCACAGTCGCGCCACTCAAACCGGGTCAAATCGGCGGGGCATGGGAATACGGTAAAATGCGCGTTTCCGTCTGCCCTTTTCATGCCCGCGCCCGCCGCGGGCGGTGCCATTGCGATGCCCGTTATCGGCTCTCACGTATTGCGTAACAACCTGTTCGTCGCCCCGATGGCCGGCGTGACGGATCGTCCGTTCCGCCAGCTCTGCAAGCGGATGGGGGCCGGTTACGCCGTGTCCGAGATGGTCGCGTCCAACGCGCAGCTGTGGAAAAGCGCGAAGACGATGCGGCGCGCGAACCACGAAGGCGAGGTGGAGCCGATCGCGGTTCAGATCGCGGGCGCCGATCCGGCGATGATGGCCGAAGCGGCCCGCTACAACGTCGACAACGGCGCGCAGATCATCGACATCAACATGGGCTGCCCGGCGAAGAAGGTCTGCAACGTCGCGGCCGGCTCCGCGCTGCTGCAGAACGAGCCGCTCGTGCAGCGCATCGTCGAGGCGGTCGTCGCGGCGGTCGGCACGGGGCCCGATGCGGTGCCCGTCACGCTGAAGATCCGCACCGGCTGGGATCGCGAGCACAAGAACGCGATCACGGTCGCGCGCCTGGCCGAAGCCGCCGGCATCTCGATGCTCACCGTGCACGGCCGCACGCGCGCCGACCTGTACCGCGGCGACGCCGAATACGACACCATCGCGGCCGTGAAGGCGGCGGTGCGGATTCCGGTGGTCGCGAACGGCGACATCACGTCGCCCGCGAAGGCGAAGGCCGTGCTCGACGCGACCGGCGCCGATGCCCTGATGATCGGTCGCGCCGCGCAAGGCCGGCCATGGTTGTTCCGCGAAATCGATCATTTCCTGCAAACCGGCGAGCTGCTGCCCCCGCCGCGGATCGACGAGATCCAGCACGTGATGAACGAACACCTGGAAGACCACTACGCGTTCTATGGTGAATTCACGGGAGTCCGTACTGCGCGCAAGCACATCGGCTGGTACACTCGCGGCCTTTCCGGTGCCAACGGGTTCCGGCACAGGATGAACACGCTCGATTCCACCCGCGAGCAGCTCGCCGCCGTCAATGCATTCTTCGAGGCGCAAAAGGCGCTGTCGGACCACCTCGTCTACGTCGACGACGAAGAGGAAAACGGCCAGGGCGAGTCGGACGACCATAACCAGTTAGCAGCATGAGCAAGCACAACATCGAACAATGTGTCCGCGAGAGCCTGGACGTGTATTTCCGGGATCTAGACGGCTCCAATCCGCACGACGTCTATGAAATGGTGATGTCCTGCGTCGAAAAGCCGATGCTCGAGGTCGTGCTCGTACAGGCAGGCGGCAACCAGTCGCTCGCCGCGGAGTACCTCGGCATCAATCGCAATACGCTGCGCAAGAAGCTGCAGCAGCACGGCCTGCTGTAGGCGGCCGTCCCGTCCCCGTTTCCCTGGCTATTGGTGGTTCCATCATGATCAAGCAAGCGCTCATTTCCGTTTCCGACAAGACCGGCATTGTCGACTTCGCGAAGTCGCTGTCCGACCTCGGCGTCAAGCTGCTGTCGACGGGCGGCACCGCGAAACTCCTCGCCGACGCCGGCCTGCCCGTGACCGAAGTGGCTGATTACACGGGCTTCCCGGAGATGCTCGATGGGCGCGTGAAGACGCTCCACCCGAAGGTGCACGGCGGCATCCTGGCCCGCCGCGACCTGCCCGAGCACATGCAGGCGCTGGAACAGCACGGCATCCCGACGATCGACCTGCTCGTCGTGAACCTGTATCCGTTCGTCGCGACGATCGCGAAGGACGACTGCACGCTCGCCGACGCGATCGAGAACATCGACATCGGCGGCCCGACGATGCTGCGCTCGGCCGCGAAGAACCACCGCGACGTGACGGTCGTCGTCGATCCGGCCGACTACGCGGTCGTGCTCGATGAAATGAAGGCGAACGGCAACGCGGTGGGCTACGCGACCAACTTCCGCCTCGCGACGAAGGTGTTCGCGCACACCGCGCAATACGACGGCGCGATCACGAACTACCTGACGAGCCTGACCGACGAGCTGAAGCACGCGTCGCGCAGCACGTACCCGGCCACACTGAACCTGGCGTTCGACAAGGTGCAGGACCTGCGCTACGGCGAGAACCCGCACCAGAGCGCCGCGTTCTACCGCGACCTCGCGACGCCGGCCGGCGCGCTGGCGAACTACCGCCAGCTGCAGGGCAAGGAACTGTCGTACAACAACATCGCGGATTCGGACGCGGCGTGGGAATGCGTGAAGACGTTCGACGCACCGGCCTGCGTGATCATCAAGCACGCGAACCCGTGCGGCGTGGCAGTGGGCAACGATTCGGCCGACGCGTACGCGAAGGCGTTCCAGACGGATCCGACTTCCGCATTCGGCGGCATCATCGCGTTCAACCGCGAAGTCGACGAAGCGGCCGCCCAGGCCGTCGCGAAGCAGTTCGTCGAAGTGCTGATCGCCCCGTCGTTCTCCGACGCCGCGAAGCAGGTGTTCGCCGCGAAGCAGAACGTGCGCCTGCTCGAGATCGCGCTGGGCGACGGCCACAACGCATTCGACCTGAAGCGCGTGGGCGGCGGCCTGCTCGTGCAGTCGCTCGATTCGAAGAACGTGCAGCCGAGCGAGTTGCGCGTCGTCACGAAGCGTCAGCCGACCGCGAAGGAAATGGACGACCTGCTGTTCGCATGGCGCGTCGCGAAGTACGTGAAGTCGAACGCGATCGTGTTCTGCGGCAACGGCATGACGCTCGGCGTCGGCGCCGGCCAGATGAGCCGCGTCGATTCCGCGCGCATCGCGAGCATCAAGGCGCAGAACGCGGGCCTGACGCTGGCCGGTTCGGCCGTCGCGTCGGATGCGTTCTTCCCGTTCCGCGACGGCCTCGACGTCGTCGTGGCGGCCGGCGCGACCTGCGTGATCCAGCCGGGCGGCTCGATGCGCGACGACGAAGTGATCGCGGCAGCCGACGAGCACGGCATCGCGATGATCCTGACGGGCGTGCGTCACTTCCGTCACTGATCGCGGCATGCGGCCCGCGTGGCCGCTGCACGACAACCCGGCGGCATTGCACCCGCCGGGTTTTTTATTGCGTTGCGCCGGCGCACGCAACCGTGCGGCCGGCGCCGCGCACCATTCGTTGTAGTATCGCTGCATCAGATTTTTCTCCTCACTCATGCGAATTCTCGGCATCGACCCCGGCCTGCGCGTCACCGGTTTCGGCATCATCGACGTCAGCGGCCACCGGCTCGCCTATGTCGCGAGCGGCGTGATCCGCACGCCGACCGCCGACCTGGCGACCCGGCTCGGCACGATCTTCCAGGGCGTCTCGACCATCGTGCGCGAGCACGCACCCGACCAGGCCGCGATCGAAAAGGTGTTCGTCAACGTGAACCCGCAGTCGACGCTGCTGCTCGGCCAGGCGCGCGGCGCCGCGATCTGCGGCCTCGTCGCGGGCGGCCTGCCCGTCGCCGAATACACGGCGCTGCAGCTCAAGCAGGCCGTGGTCGGCTACGGCCGCGCGACCAAGACGCAGATGCAGGAGATGGTCACGCGGCTGCTCAATCTCTCCGGACAGCCGGGCTCCGACGCGGCCGACGCGCTCGGCATGGCGATCTGCCACGCGCACGGCGGCGACACGCTCAGCACGCTCGGCGGCCTCGCGCCGGCGCTTGCGAAAAAAGGGCTGCGCGTACGGCGCGGGCGGCTGGTCGGCTGACATCGCGCTTGCCAGCGTGCGGCCTGCCGGATCGACCGTGTCGACCGTGTCGACCGTGTCGACCGTTTCGACCATTTCGACCGCACGCGGCACACCCACGACACCCGTTGCCCCGGCCTGACGGCCGATCCCGTCGGCATTGCGCCGCACGTGCGCTACACTCGCGCTTTATTCCTCGCATCCCGCCCTCCATGATCGGTCGCATCGCCGGCATCCTGCTCGAAAAGAACCCGCCTCACCTGCTCGTCGACTGCAACGGCGTCGGCTACGAAATCGACGTGCCGATGAGCACCTTCTACAACCTGCCGCAAACGGGTGAGCGCATTGTGCTGCTCACGCAGCAGATCGTCCGCGAGGACGCGCACCTGCTGTACGGCTTCCTCACGCCCCAAGAGCGCACGACCTTCCGCGAACTGCTGAAGATCACCGGCATCGGCGCGCGCATGGCGCTCGCCGTGCTGTCCGGCATGAGCGTGCAGGAACTCGCGCAGGCCGTGACGATGCAGGACGCCGCACGCCTCACGCGCCTGCCCGGCATCGGCAAGAAGACGGCCGAACGCCTGCTGCTCGAACTGAAGGGCAAGCTCGGCGCCGATCTCGGCGCGCTCGCCGGCGCCGCGTCGCCGTCCGACCACGCAACCGACATCCTCAACGCGCTGCTTGCGCTCGGCTATTCCGAAAAGGAAGGCCTGGCCGCAATCAAGAACGTGCCGGCCGGCACCGGTGTATCCGAAGGCATCAAGCTCGCACTGAAGGCGCTGTCGAAGGCGTAACGCGCGTTCAATCCGGCCGTCGAAACCAGTGTCGCGCGGCGCGCCATTGCGCGCCAGTCGGCCGTTCGGCCAGGTTGGCCGGAGTGCGGCGCGCGGTACAATGGCCGCATGATTGAAACAGACAAACTCGCCACCGAGCAGCGGATCATCGCCGCCACGCCCGCCTCGTCGCACGAGGAGGTGTTCGAACGTGCGCTGCGGCCGCGCCAGCTCGACGACTACGTCGGCCAGGAAAAGGTGCGCGGCCAGCTCGAGATCTTCATCGAAGCCGCCAAGCGCCGCTCCGAGCCGCTCGACCACGTGCTGCTGTTCGGGCCGCCGGGCCTCGGCAAGACGACGCTCGCGCACATCATCGCGCGGGAGATGGGCGTGAACCTGCGCCAGACGTCGGGCCCCGTGCTCGAGCGCGCGGGCGATCTCGCCGCGCTGCTGACGAACCTCGAGGCGAACGACGTGCTGTTCATCGACGAAATCCACCGGCTGTCGCCGGTCGTCGAGGAAATCCTGTATCCGGCACTCGAGGATTACCAGATCGACATCATGATCGGCGAAGGCCCGGCCGCGCGCAGCGTGAAGCTCGACCTGCAGCCGTTCACGCTGGTCGGCGCCACCACCCGCGCCGGGATGCTGACCAACCCGCTGCGCGACCGTTTCGGGATCGTCGCGCGCCTCGAGTTCTACGACGCCGATCAACTGTCGCGCATCGTGCGGCGCTCGGCATCGCTGCTGAACGCGCAGATCGATCCGAACGGTGCGCTGGAAATCGCGAAGCGCTCGCGCGGCACGCCGCGGATTGCGAACCGGCTGCTGCGCCGCGTGCGCGACTTCGCGGAAGTGAAGGCCGACGGCCAGATCACCGCGGCCGTCGCCGATGCCGCGCTCGCGATGCTCGACGTCGATCCGGTCGGCTTCGACCTGATGGACCGCAAGCTGCTCGAGGCGATCCTGTACAAGTTCGACGGCGGCCCGGTCGGTATCGACAACCTCGCGGCGGCGATCGGAGAAGAGCGCGACACGATCGAGGACGTACTCGAGCCCTACCTGATCCAGCAGGGCTTCCTGCAGCGCACGCCGCGCGGGCGCGTCGCGACGCTGCTCACGTATCGCCACTTCGGGCTTTCCGTGCCCGACGCCGGCCGCACCGAACGCGGCGAGTGGGATACCCCCGACGGGAAGTAACCCGTCGCCCGAGCCGCACCCGCCATGACGACGCCGCCCAGCCGCCACCCCGCCGCACCCGCACCGGGCCCGCGCTGGGCCGAGCCGATCCGCAAGCGGCTCGTGGCCGGCGTCACGCACCTGACGGCGGGCGGCGGCGGCCCGTCGCTCGACCTCTCCTCCCCGCCCGGAGATCCGGGGCTGTTCGGCCCCGACGCCGTCTGCTGGCGCGTTCATGCCGACTTCACGTCGATGATGACGGGCGGCATCGCTGCACTGCTGCTGCAGGCGCTCCATCCGCTCGCCCTCGCGGGCGTCTGGGATCACTCGTCGTTTCGCACCGACATCCTGGGTCGCTTGCGGCGCACCGCCACGTTCATCACCGGTACGACCTTCGGCAGTCGCGCGGACGCACTCGCACTGATCGAGCGCGTGAAATCGATCCACACGCACATATCGGGCACCGCACCGGACGGACGGCCGTATCGCGCCGACGATCCTGCATTGCTGACCTGGGTGCACGTCGCGGAAGTATCGAGTTTCCTCGCCGCGCATCTGCGCTACGTGAATCCGGCCCTGCCGGGCGAATTGCAGGATCGCTACTACGCCGAGACGGCACGGGTCGCCGAACTGCTCGGCGCACACGAGGTTCCCCGTTCGCGTGCCGAGGTGGCCGCGTATCTCGCGCGCATGCAGCCCGAACTCGAGGCCGGGCCGCGTACGTTCGACGTGATCTCCATCCTGCTGAACGTGCCGGTCGCGAAGCCTGCGCTGCGGCCGGCCGCATCACTGGTGATGCATGCCGGAATCGACCTGCTGCCGCCGTGGGCGCAGCGCATGCTCGGCGTGTCGACGTTCGCGCCGCTACGGCGCGCGGTGGTCCGGCCCGGCATACGGGTCGTCGCGCCCGTGCTGCGCTGGGCGCTCGTGAACGGCGCGTCAAAGCGTGCGCGCCGCCGCGCGACGGCAGCACCGCCCGACGGCACCCCGCCCGCCTGACGATCCGCCTCTTCCTTTCATTTCAATTTGCTGTCAAATACCTGTGACAAGCTGACGGGCTTGCACCCGCGCACGGTCGCACGCGCCGTCCGTCCCGCCTGTCCGTGACCCGCGCGGTGCTCCGCCAACCCGACCGACACCCGATGACCGCGATGCCACACCTGCCGATCCGTTTCGCCCTCGCCGCCAGCCTGTCCGCCGTCCTCGCCCTCGGCGCCTGTGGAGGCGACGATGTCGCCGCCGTCGCGCGTTCGGACGCGCAAACGCCGTCCGGCGGCACCCCGACCGCGCCTGCCCCGGCGCCGCCCGCCACCGTCACGCCGCAACCGGGCAAGTGGAAGGCCGCCCGTGCGGGCGACCTGATCGACGTGACGCTCGGCGACCTCCATCCGACGCAGGGTGCAATCGGTTACGACCAGATCTACTACAAGCTCGGCCGCTACGAACTGCAGCCCGACAAGAAATTCGACGACTTCTGTGCGGACGAAGGCCTCGGCGGTGTCGCTTCGGCGGGCTACACGGCCAGGTCGGTGCTGCGCGATCCCGCCAGCTACGCATGCACGACGACCGACGCGAACGCCCGCGACCGGTCGGTGCTGAACCCGGTCGTGATCGGCCCGAACGGCGATGCGCTGTACCTGACCGACGGCCACCACGGCCTGTCCACCTACTACGAGACGCCCGACGGCGGCCCGGCGCTGCACGTGCACGTCGTCGTCAAGGACAACCTCAGCGACTACTCGGGCGACGCGTTCTGGCAGCAGATGCAGAGCCGCGGTTATCTGCGCCTCAAGAACGGGGAAGGCAAGCCGATCACGACCGCCCAACTGCCGACCGGGCTCGGCCTGAAACTCGGGATGACGAACGACCGCTACCGCTCGCTCGTCTATTTCACGCGCGACATCGCCTACAGCAAGCCCGCACAGGCCACCGACTACCTCGAGTTCTACTGGGCCGACTGGCTGCGCGCGCAACCGGGCACGTTCTCGCTTGCCGGCTACGACCTGACGCGCGCCGGCGCAACCGATCCCGATCCGGCAAAGGCCGACACGGGGTACCTGAACGCGGTCTGGAATGCGTCGGCGCGCATGGTCGCGGCCACGGATCCCGTGATCGACGGCAAGACGGGCGCCGACCTCGGGCGCGCGGACGCGATCAACGGCGGGAAGAAATACAACAAGGGGGAATTCGACAAGCTGCGCCAGCCGATCGCGGCGGACAAGCCCGGCAAGGTCGCGTACGCGCTCGACTACAAGACCCGCCACGCACTGCCGCAGTAAGCGGCGAGTGCCACGCGGGAAGGAAGCCCCGGCCGGCCATGGCGGACGGGGCCTGCCGGTTCAGAGCACCTTGCGGTACCCGTCGTCGTCGCTTGCGGCGTCGAGGTGCGACACGTCGGCCCACTGCACGACCTGCGCACGGCCATCCACGTAATCGACGACGTTGATGCTCGTGTTGAGCAGCGGATAACTGCGCGGCGCCGACAGTTCGATGCCGTTCGCAAACCGGTACACGCTGTCGAGCACGCCGCCGTGCGCGACACACGCGATCCGGCCGCCCGGGTGCGCGGCCACGATCGGCTCGAGCGCGTGCAGCACGCGGTGATAGAACTCACGCTGCGACTCGCCGCCTTCCGGCGCGAAACCCGGATCGCGCGTCTGCCACGCCGCGTATGCGTCCGGAAACAGCGCCTCGATCTCGGTGCTGTCGTGCCCCTGGAATGCGCCGTACGAGCGTTCCCGCAGCCCTTCCCGCAGCAGCAGCGGCAACCCGAGCGCATCGGCGAAGGGCTGCGCGGTCTGTTGCGCGCGCATCAGGTCGCTCGAATAAACCGCGTCGATCCGTGCACCGTCACGCGCGTCGCGTGCGAGCCGCGCGGCCAGCTTTTGGGCCTGCGCGAGCCCCGTGTCGGCCAGCGGGATGTCGATATGGCCCTGGATGCGCTTGATGCGATTCCAGGCCGTCTCGCCGTGGCGGATGAAAAGAATCTGCGTGGTGGCCATCGCGAGGCATCTCCCGGGAAGAATCAGGGCCGAACTTGCAGCCAGAATGTCACGGGGCCGTCGTTGACGAGCGACACCTGCATGTCGGCGCCGAACTCGCCCGTCTCGACGACCGGATGGCGCGCACGCGCGGCCGCGACGAAATAGTCGAAGAGCCGCGCGCCTTCGTCGGGCGGCGCGGCCGGCGTGAAGCTCGGACGCAGCCCGCTGTTGGTATCGGCCGCGAGCGTGAACTGCGACACGAGCAGCAGGCCGCCTGCGCGGCCCTCGCCGTCGATATTCGACACCGGCAGGTTCATCTTGCCGGCTGCGTCGCTGAACACGCGGTAGCCGAGCAGCTTCGCGAGCAGCTTGTCGGCCGCCGCCTCGGTATCGCCGCGCTCCGCGCAGACGAGCGCGAGCAGGCCCGCGCCGATCTCGCCCGTCGTGCGGTCGCCGACGCGCACGTCGGCGCGCTTCACGCGCTGGATCAGCGCGATCATGCGGTCAGCGTGACGCGCGCGAAGCGGCGCTTGCCGACCTGGACGACGAACTCGCCGGCTTCGACCTTCAGGCCCTTGTCCGACACGGTCGCGCCATCGATCTTCACGCCGCCCTGCTCGATATTGCGCAGCGCTTCGCTCGTCGACGGCACGAGGCCCGCCTGCTTCAGCAGCTGGCCGATCGCGAGCGGTGCGCCCGCGAGCGTGACCGACGGGATGTCGTCCGGCACGCCGCCCTTCGCGCGGTGGTTGAAGTCCTCGAGCGCACGTTCGGCGTCGGCCTGCGAGTGGAACCGCGCGACGATTTCCTGCGCGAGCAGCACCTTGAAGTCGCGCGGGTTGCGGCCGCCTTCGGCCTCGCGCTTGAAGCCGGCGATCTCGTCGAGGCCGCGGAACGACAGCAGTTCGAAGTAACGCCACATCAGCGTGTCCGAGATGCTCATCAGCTTGCCGAACATGTCGGTCGGCTTCTCGCTGATGCCGACGTAGTTGCCCTTCGACTTCGACATCTTCTCGACGCCGTCGAGGCCTTCGAGCAGCGGCATCGTGAGAATGCACTGCTGTTCCTGGCCGTACTGCTTCTGCAGCTCGCGGCCGACCAGCAGGTTGAACTTCTGGTCGGTGCCGCCCAGCTCGAGATCGGCGTTCAGCGCGACCGAATCGTAGCCCTGCATCAGCGGATACAGGAATTCGTGGATCGAGATCGGCACGCCGCCCTGGAAGCGCTTCGTGAAATCCTCGCGTTCGAGGATCCGCGCAACCGTGTAGCGCGACGCGAGCTTGATCATCCCGTCCGCGCCGAGCGGCATCGACCATTCGCTGTTGTAGCGGATCTCGGTCTTCGCGCGATCGAGCACGAGCGCGGCCTGCTCGAAATAGGTCTTCGCGTTCGACTCGATCTGCTCGCGCGTGAGCGGCGGGCGCGTCGCGTTGCGGCCCGACGGATCGCCGATCAGCGACGTGAAATCGCCGATCAGGAAGATCACCGTGTGGCCGAGGTCCTGCAGCTGACGCATCTTGTTCAGCACGACGGTGTGGCCGATGTGGATGTCGGGTGCGGTCGGGTCGAGGCCGAGCTTGATGCGAAGCGGCGTGCCCGTGGCCGCGCTGCGCGCGAGCTTCTGCGCGAACTCTTCCTCGATCAGCAGCTCGTCGACGCCGCGCTTCGTGACGGCGAGCGCATGCCGGACTTCGTCGGTGATCGGGAAAACAGGCTTGGAACTGGGTTCGGTGCTCATCGGTGCCAGGAAGAATGTCGCAAAAACAGGGATTTTCCCATAACTTGCGCGCCCATCGCTTAACGGCGCGCCGCGTTGCGCGGATAATCGGGCGCAAGGCGCGCGGCACCGGCCCGCGCCGCACGATCCAGGAGAACCCAACGTGCCGCAACGACAGCCGCAAAACGCCCATCCGGCCGACGGCATCTACTTCGGGCTGATGTCGGGAACCAGCATGGACGGCGTCGATGGCGTCGCCGTGCGTTTCGAGGCCGGAAAGGCGCCGGTCGTGCTCGCGGAAGCGTTCGTCGGCTTCGCGCAATCGCTGCGCGACGCGCTGTTCGCGCTGCAGCAGCCCGGCGACGACGAGATCGACCGCGAATCGCTCGCCGCAAACGCGCTGGTCGCGCGCTATGCGGTGTGCTGCCACGAATTGCAGCGCACGGCCGGGCTGTCGCGCGACGAGATCCGCGCGATCGGCGTGCACGGCCAGACCGTGCGCCATCGCCCCGAGCGCGGTTATACGCGGCAGATCAACAACCCGGCACTGCTCGCCGAACTGACCCAGGTCGACGTGATCGCCGATTTCCGCAGCCGCGACGTCGCGGCAGGCGGCCACGGGGCGCCGCTCGCGCCGGGCTTCCACGCAACGGTGTTCGGCGCAGCGGGCGAGACGCGCGTCGTCTGCAATCTCGGCGGAATCAGCAACATCACGATCCTGCCCGGCGAAGGCGGCGACGTGCGCGGTTTCGACTGCGGCCCCGCGAATGCGCTGCTCGACGAATGGGCGACCCGCCATCTGGGCAAGCCGTACGATGACGGCGGCAAGTTCGCGGCGCGCGGCACCGTCCATGCAGCGCTGCTCGACGCGCTGCTCGACGAGCCCTATTTCGCCGCGCCGCCGCCGAAAAGCACCGGGCGCGACCTGTTCAATCCCGCGTGGCTCGACGCGAAGCTCGCCGCGTTCTCACACGTCGCGTCGCAGGACGTGCAGGCCACCCTCACCGCGCTCACGGCCGTTTCGGTCGCGCGCGAGATCGCACAGCATGCAGCGGGCTGCAAGGCCGTGTTCGTATGCGGCGGCGGCGCACGCAATCCGGTGCTGCTCGATGCGCTCCGGCACGCGCTGCGCGAGGCCGGCGTGCCGGCCACGGTCGATACGACAGCGGCACTCGGCGTGCCGCCTCAGCAGGTCGAGGCACTCGCGTTCGCGTGGCTCGCGTACCGTTTCACCGCGCGCCAGCCCGGCAATCTCGCGACGGTTACTGGCGCGGCCGGCAACCGCGTGCTCGGCGCGCTCTATCCGCGCTGACGCAAGGCCGCGCTGATGCAATGCCGCCCGCGCGGCGAGCGCCGCACGGAAAACGGGCACAAAAAACGGGGCATGATGCCCCGTTTTTCATTCCGGCGAACCGGCGTGGATCTGTCGTGCGCTCAGACCGAGAACGACGAGCCGCACCCGCAGGTGGTGGTCGCGTTCGGGTTCTTGATCACGAACTGGGCGCCGTTGAGGTCGTCCTTGTAGTCGATCTCGGCGCCGACCAGGTACTGGTAGCTCATCGAGTCGATCAGGAGCTGGACGCCGTTCTTGTTCATCACGGTGTCGTCCTCGTTGACTTCCTCGTCGAACGTGAAGCCATACTGGAAGCCGGAGCAGCCGCCGCCCTGCACGAACACGCGCAGCTTCAGGTCGGGATTGCCCTCTTCGTCGATCAGTTGCTTGACCTTGTCGGCTGCGGCGTCGGTGAAGACGAACGGAACCGGCATTTCGGCCGTCGTTGCTGCGGATTCGGTAACAGCGTTCATTGCGAACTCTCCAAAAAGCTTTAGCCGCTATTGTAGGGCCGATCAGAAGATCGTGCTGATGTCCATGAAATCAATAGGTTCTTGTCGATTTCATCAAACACGCATGCGCAGGCCGCGGCAGCACGCGCCTGGAAGCGGACATAAAAAAACCGCCAGCGCGAAAGCTGGCGGTTTTTCCGGCGGACGCCGCCCGGGAGCGGCGCGGCCATGAAGCGGAATTAACGCTTCGAGAACTGCTTGGCGCGGCGTGCCTTGCGCAGACCGACCTTCTTACGCTCGACTTCACGTGCATCGCGCGTGACGAAGCCTGCGTTCGACAGCGACGGCTTCAGCGTCGCATCGTAGTCGATCAGTGCACGGGTGATGCCGTGGCGCACTGCACCTGCCTGACCCGTTTCGCCGCCGCCGTTCACGTTCACCTTGATGTCGAACGTCTGGCCGTGGTTCGTGAGTTCCAGCGGTTGACGCACGATCATCAGCGACGTTTCGCGCGAGAAGTAGTCAGCGATGGGCTTGCCGTTGACGATGATGTCGCCCTTGCCAGCCTTGATGAAGACACGTGCGACTGCGCTCTTGCGGCGGCCCGTACCGTAGTTCCAGTTACCGATCATGTGGGTCCCCTTAGATCTCGAGCGCCTTCGGCTGTTGAGCCGAGTGCGGATGCGTCGCTTCTGCGTAGACCTTCAGCTTCTTGATCATCGCGTAACCGAGCGGGCCCTTCGGCAGCATGCCCTTGACCGCCTTCTCGAGCGCGCGGCCCGGGAAGCGTTCCTGCATCTTGCCGAACGTCGTTTCATAGATACCGCCCGGGTAGCCCGAGTGACGGTAGTACTTCTTGTCCAGAGTCTTGTTGCCCGTGACCTTCAACTTGCTCGCGTTGATGATGATGATGAAATCACCAGTGTCGACGTGCGGGGTGAACTCAGGCTTGTGCTTGCCGCGCAGACGGCGTGCCACTTCGCTGGCAACACGGCCGAGAACCTTATCCGTCGCGTCAATCACGTACCATTCGCGCGTCACCTCATGGGCTTTTGCGGAAAACGTCTTCATGATCGATCCAAAAAAATTGCTTTGCCCGATGTGTTCTTCCTGCTTGTCTGTGTGCGCTTCGAGGCGCGGTGCAGGCTCTCCCTGTTCTTTTTCCGTGGGCATGAATGCGGAAAAGCCCTGAATTATAAAGGAAATACCGCAACGCGGTCAAAGGGAATCCGCTCACCGTGTCCACGGCGGCCGAAATGGGCCAAAATCCGGTCGTGCCCCGACAAGCCGGGCGAACCGAGCGCCCGGGGAGGCACCCATCGAAGCGCGGCACATGACCTTGCCGCGCCAGACCGGCCGAACACGGAAAACAACAAACAAGCATGATGAATCAACGACTTACACCCTTCCTCGCGGTCGTGATGCTGGCCGCCGCGGCACCTGCCGTCGCCGCCCGCGCGGACTGCGAAGCCAAGCTCGAAGCCCTCGATACACGCCTTGCCGAAGCCCGTGCCGCGCATGCCGAGGATCGCTTCGCCCGCCTGCGCGCGGTGCGCGAACGCGTCCGCCACTTCTGCGCACGCGCTCACGGCCATGCGTCGGCCGTCCACGCGCCGGCGCCCGATGCGCGCCCGCGCGGCACGCCGCCCGACGCGACCTCGCAGCCTGCCGCCAGGCAGCCCGCGTAACCTTGCCGGAGCGCGCAAACCGCGCGCCGATGTTTGCATGGGACGAAAAAAAGCCCGAACGGCTGGTTCGGGCTTAATCCACCATAGGAGGAGGGTGGAGGAGACATTCGGAGGTTGCCGCAGCGCGACAACCAATGAGGCTCATTATACGAACGCGTCGTCGACTCCACAAGAAAATTTGCATTGCGAAATCAAACGCCACAATATGAAATTTAATGCGGCGCGTTTGAATCACTGCTTTTCTCTTTTAAATCAATGACCTGATTCCGGAAGGCACGACCAGGAGCCGCCCTCGTCTAGAGCAAAACCCCTAAGTCCGGTGGGGAATTGAATGTCCGGGGCGCCGCTCGGGCGGCGCCCGCGTTGCGCGTCGTGCACCGCATCAGCCGACCGTTGCGCCGCGGGCTACAATGCCGGATCGAATCCGAATCAGGCAACGCTGGAGTGCAAGCATGGAATGCAAAGTAAGCTGGATGGGCCAGGACGGCATGGCGTTTTCCGCCGAGACCGGCAGCGGCCACCTCGTCGCGATGGACGGCGCGCCCGAAGGCGGCGGTCACAACCTCGCGCCGCGCCCGATGGAGATGGTGCTGCTCGGCACCGGCGGCTGCACGGCCTATGACGTCGTGCTGATCCTGAAGAAGAGCCGCCAGGAAGTCAGCGGCTGCTCGGTCACGCTGAAGGCCGAACGCGCGAGCGAAGACCCGAAGGTGTTCACGAAAGTGCACTTCCACTTCACGGTCACCGGCCGCAACCTGAACCCGGCCACGGTCGAACGCGCGATCAACCTGTCGCACGACAAGTATTGCTCCGCGTCGATCATGATCGCGAAGACGGCCGAACTCACGCATTCGTTCGACATCGTCGCCGGCTGAACGCACGGCGAGCGCACATGAAAAAAGGGCCGGCGCTCCGTTGGGAGACGCCGGCCCTTTCGCATTCGAACGGCAAAGCAGGCCGATAAGCCGGATTCTGTGCACGCTGCGCGCCGAAGCACGCAACGCGTGGCAGCCATTCCTCTAGGCGCGCCATTGCTGACGCGCTCAAGCTTCCTACCCGCAGACGAGACGGGGGCCCCGTCCTGCATCCGAAGATGCGCGCCTGCCTACTTGGAATTGCTCCGGGTGGAGGTTACCGTGCCGGCGAACGTCGCCGTCGCCGCGGTGCGCTCTTACCGCACCGTTTCACCCTTACCTGATCCCGGCTTGCGCCGGGCCATCGGCGGTTTGCTTTCTGTTGCCCTGTTCCGCGTGTCGCCACGGATGGCCGTTAGCCATCACCCTGCCCTGTGGAGTCCGGACTTTCCTCGCCCCCGCGCGCCCGAAGGCGGCGAGGCCGCGACTGCCTAGCCTGCTTTGCGACGCGCATTCTAGCACTGCGCGCCGCCGCCGGCAGTGCGCGAGCGGCGGCCGCTGCGAAACACGGCCGGATCGTCGTAGAACGCGGGCTCGGCATTCGCATCGCACCAGCCCGGCACGCCGAGCACCGGGAGCGGCGCGAAATCGCGGCTCGTCAGCGCGCGCGTCGCGAGTTCCGCGGCGACACGGGCGTCGACATGCGCGATGCGTTGCGCGTCGGGCCACGAAAAATAGTCGGCGCCCACTTCGACGATCCACGTGTGCGCGGTGCAGGATTTGTAAGGCGCGACGAGTTTCTCGAGCAGCGCATGGCCGACCAGCCGCGCCTCGCAGCGCGTGCCCCACGCCTCGCGCGCGGCGACCAGCAGCCGCGGCCAGTCGAACCCGCGCAGCGCGTCGGCGAGCGCACGGTCGGCCGTCACGAACAACGCGGCGTTCTCGTCGAACAGCGTGAGCGCGTCGCGCAACGTGCCGCGCACGGGGCCGACCCCGCCCGCCGCGTCGATCGCCGCGGCCTGGCGCGCGTTCAGTGCGGCCTTGATGCGCGGATACGCGAACCAGACGAGCGCGTTGAAGAAGTCGTGCAGATTGGGGCGGGTCGGGACACCGCCCGTCTCCGCGATATGGGTCTCGTACGCGACGCCGGGCGGCAATGCGGCCTGCGGCACGAACCGCAGCGGCCGGCCACGGCCGCTGATGCGCGGGCCGTCTGGCCCGGTATCGCTCGGGGCGCCGTTCAGCGCGTCGAGCAACGCGGCCTCGCCCGCCCTTGCGGCCGCCTGTACGACGCGGCCGGGGCCCGCGTAAGGCGCGAGCCACGGCACGGACCAGTCGATCCGCGCAAAATCCGCCGCCCCGCTACCGGCCGTCTGGCCAGTTTCGCGCGGCGGCGCGAAGGTCACGCCAGTTTCCAGCCGATCGTCTCGCCGCCGCGCAGCGGCACGACGGGCGTATCGCCCGCGAAGATCTCGCGCGGCAACTCCCATGCCTCGCGACGCAGCGTGACCGTCTCGGCGCTGCGCGGCAGCCCGTAGAAATCGGCGCCGAAGAAGCTCGCGAAGCCTTCCAGCTTGTCGAGCGCACCGGCGTGGTCGAACGCTTCCGCATACAGTTCGAGCGCATGCAGCGCCGTATAGCAGCCCGCGCAGCCGCACGCGGTTTCCTTCGCGTCGCGCGCATGCGGCGCGCTGTCGGTACCGAGGAAGAAGCGCGGGTTGCCCGACGTCGCGGCCTCGACCAGCGCGACGCGATGCGTCTCGCGCTTCAGCACCGGCAGGCAGTAGTAATGCGGGCGAATCCCGCCGACGAACAGCGCATTGCGGTTGTACAGCAGGTGATGCGCGGTGATCGTCGCGCCGAGCAGGCCGGGCGCCGCATCGGCGTCGCGCACGTAGTCGGCCGCGTCCTTCGTCGTGATGTGCTCGAACACGACCTTCAGGCCCGGGAAATCGCGGCGCAGCGGCGTCATCACGCGGTCGATGAAGACCTTCTCGCGGTCGAACAGGTCGATCGATGCATCGGTCACCTCGCCGTGCACGAGCAGCGGCATGCCGGTTTCCTGCATCGCCTCGAGCGTCTTCGCGCATTTCGCGAGATCGGTGACACCGTGGTCGGAATTCGTCGTTGCACCGGCCGGATACAGCTTCACGCCGTGCACGAAGCCGCTTTCGCGCGCGCGGCGGATCTCGTCGGGCGGCGTGTTGTCGGTCAGGTACAGCGTCATCAGCGGTTCGAACGTCATCCCGGCCGGCAGCGCGGCGAGGATGCGCTCGCGATAGGCCTGCGCCTGCGCGGTGGTCGTCACCGGCGGCTTCAGGTTCGGCATGACGATCGCGCGGCCGAACTGGCGCGCGGTGTGCGGCAGCACGGCGGCCAGCATGTCGCCGTCTCGCAGGTGCAGGTGCCAGTCGTCGGGACGGGCGAGCGAGAGCGTCGCCGGGGAGGAAGCGTTCGAGGCAGTCATAGGAGGCGTCGTGAGGAACGGCCGGGCCATCGGCGGGGCCGGAACGCGCGTGCGCGGGCCGACTGACGGCAAACCGCAACACGGGGCCTTTGGCCAGCGGAATCCGCTTTTTACCGCTCAGGGCTCGGTGATATGCTAGAAGCCGCATTGTACCGGGGTTCGCCCGGTTCGTTACCCCCCGCCTCAGCCTGCTGCCCCAAGTAAAATGTGCCAACTCTTAGGAATGAACTGCGCCGCGCCGACGGACGTCACATTCTCCTTCACAGGTTTCGCGGCCCGGGGCGGGCTCACCGATCACCATGCCGACGGCTGGGGCATCGCGTTCTTCGAGGACAAGGCCTGCCGCCTGTTCATCGATCACCAGGCATCGGCCACGTCGCCGATCGCCGAAATGGTGAAGCGCTACCCGATCAAGTCCAAGAACACCATCGCGCACATCCGCAAGGCGACGCAGGGTCACATCCTGCTCGAGAACAGCCATCCGTTCATGCGCGAGCTGTGGGGCCGGCACTGGATCTTCGCGCATAACGGCGACCTCCAGGACTACGCACCGGACATGGACGGCAGCGTCTATCATCCGGTCGGCACGACCGACAGCGAACAGGCGTTCTGCGTGCTGATGCAGGGGCTGCGCGAAACGTTTCCCGGCGCGCAGCCGCCGCTGCCCGAACTGTTCGAGCGCGTCGGCGAGCTGACACGCGGCATCACCGATCACGGCGTGTTCAATTTCCTGATGTCGAACGGCCAGGCGCTGTTCGCGCACTGCTCGACGCGGCTGCACTACCTCGTGCGGCGCTGGCCGTTCTCGACCGCGCATCTCGTCGACGAAGACCTGTCGATCGACTTCGCGAAATACACGACGCCCGAGGATCGCGTCGCGGTGATCGCGACGCAGCCGCTCACCGACAACGAAGTCTGGACCGCGTTCGAGCCGGGCGAACTGATCATGTTCCAGTGCGGCGACGTCGCCGCGCGGATGCGGATCCCGGTGCCCGAACGCGTGCTCGAGAAGCTGCGCAATCCGGCGCTCGACGCATCGGCGTCGGCGCCGCGTGACACGAGCGAGGCGCTCGCCACCGCCGCCGACGTCGATTCCGACGACGCGATCGACTTCTGAGCCCGGCGCGCTGGCGCCCCTCCTCTGTCAGCCACTGTCCGGCGAGTCGACGGCTCGTCGCCGGGGTATATCACTCGCCGGCTGCCGATTCCGGTTCATCCGGGCCAAATTCCCGTATATCGAAGCGAAGCAACACGACATTCGCCCGATTCGATTCGTTTCAATATAAAACGACCCAGGCGAGAAAATAATAAATCACCCAATCGGAATACAGACAATCCGGAAACCGCATTTTAACGCACCAACCTGATGCAAACCGTGCGCCACCCCACTGATCCGGCGATCACGAACCCGCACGTAAATAATCGGCAGAATCCTTACCCCACAAGGCTTTCAGTTCGATTCGCCACACAATCAAGAAATACAGAACAAAAACAGCACTATTGCCGCATTTGTTAGCTTCCCGACAATTCACCTTCTTCCCGATCAGTAGAGTCCGCTCATCCTCGGTGTAACGAATCGCGAATGGCGGAGATACGGCCACGGCCGCCGCGCATCCATTCACGCCATTCCTCACCGCGGATTGCGATTTCACCGCACCGCGGTGAAAACCACATCAAAAGAAGAGAGAGGGGCTTGTCGTGAATCACTCATTTCGATCGATATGGAGCGAGACCACCGGCTGCTGGGTCGCGGTTGCGGAAACGGCGCGGGCGCGCGGCAAGCGGTCGGGCAGCCCATCCGGCGCAGGCCTGCGCGCCGCCCACACGGCAGCGCGCCGGACGCCGCTTCGCGCCGCGGCACTCGGTGCCGTGCTGGCCATGCTGTCGGCAAGCTCCGCGTACGCATCGACGTGCGGCAGCGGCGCGGCCGTCGCGAGCGGCGGTACCTGCGCGCTCGGCAGCTTCAGCCCGACCGTCAATGACGACCTCGCCGGCGCCACGACCGTGTCGGGCGGCGACCGCGTCGGCCTGACGGGCGCATGGACCGGCGCAACCGGCGACATGGGCTACACGCCGATGCCGTTCGCCAACACGCCCATCATTTCCGGCAATCCGGATCAGCCGCTGGTGTCGCTCGGCGGCAAGACGCAGAGCGTCGGCACCCCCGACTCGATCACGGGCGGCCATACGTCCGTCGCCACTTACGACTCGGCCGCGTTCGTCGCGTCGAACGCGGGCTCGACCGTCGTGCAGGTCTATCACGACGTGAACGGCGACCAGTACGTGAACACGCGCATCGGCACGGTCGCGAATTCGGGCGGCACGCTCGACGTATCGATCGGCAATCCCGCGAACGCGCCCGCAGCGACCGGCAACGCGATCACGATCGCGGCCAAGCAGACCGACCTGACCTACGCGGACGGCACCGGCTCGACACCGAGCGTCATCAACTGGAATTCGCGGAACCAGGTCTGGTTCATCACCGGCGACTATCTGGCAAGCGGCGGCCCCGTCGGCCGCGTCGAGCTCGACGTGCCGACCTACGCGGGCACCTTCACCGCGTTCGACGGCAGCAAGTGGACCGTCACCGACGCTGCGTCGCTCGCCGCGTACAACAACTTTCTCGTGCGTTCGGTCCAGAACGGCGCACTCGGCTCGCAGGCAGCCTACGACAATGCGTTCGGCCAGGCCGTGACGTTCGCCACGCAAACCTTCGAGTATGCGAACAACGTGTCGCCCGACGACAAGAACGCGCTCCCCAGAAACTATCCGTCGGCGATGCACGGGACGGGCGCGAACGCGACGCTGCACATCGGCAAGGACGGGCAGATCGACTTCCGCGGCGCCAATACGATCGACGCGAGCGCGGCCGTCGTCGCGGAAAACGGCGCGCACTTCGTCAACGACGGGCGCCTGTCGGGCGACTTCAACCTGGTGCGCCTGTTGAGCGGCGCGAGCGGCGTCAACAACGGCGTGATTTCGTCCGGTTACACGGCGGGCGACAATGTCGGCACGGGCGGCACTGCATCGCCCGACAATTTCGGCCTCAATACGTACGTCGAAGGCAGCGGCGTGTATGCCAACGGCACGGGCACCACGTTCGTCAACAACGGCGTGATGAACGTCGGTGCGTGGAATCTCGACCACAACCGGCTCGACCTGCAGAACTACGCGATCGCCGCGACCGACGGTGCGAGCGCATCGAACGCCGGCACGATCAACGTCGGCGTCAACGCGACGACGCTCGACAGCCAGGTGATCGGCGGCCTCGTCGCCGGCGGCAGCTTCACGAACGAAGCCGGCGGCACGATCTATCTCGGTCGCGCGGCCCAGTACGATGCCGGCACGCCGGAGGCCGCGAACGACGTCGCGCTGTCCGCGCACGCATACGGCATCCTGCTCGGCCCGTCGGGCACCGCGAACAACCTCGGCACGATCGTGATCGGTTCGCTGACGCAGAACGGCGCCGCCATGGCAAGCATCAACTCGTCGTCGGGCACGCTGACCAACGCGGGCTCGATCGTCGTCAACGGTGCGGCGCCCGGCACGCCGCTCGCCGACGTCGGCATGCTCGCGGCCAACACGGCGGCGACCGTGACCAACACCGGCACCATCACGCTGAACGGCGTAAACGGCATCGGCATCATGGTCGTCGGGACCGGCACGAACGCGACGGCCGCGACCTCGACCGGCACGATCAACGTGGCCGGCAGCCTCGATCCCGCATCGGGCACACGAAACTACGGCGTGTGGGCCGAGGGGCCGCACGCGAAAGCCACGCTCGACGGCGCACTCAACCTGACGGGCACCGGCGCGATCGGCGTGCACGCGCGCTCGGGCGCAACGATCGATGTCGGCGCCAACGCGGTGCCGGCGTTCATGTCGGGCACCAGCCAGATCGGCTTCTATGCGTATGGCGCCGGCTCGAAGATCAACGTCGCCGCGCAGCACCTGAGCGTCGACACCGACGATTCGACGCTGTTCCGAGTCGCGGGCGGCGCTGCCTACACGGGCGCGTCGGCAGCCGGAACGCTGACGACCGACGTCAACGGCCAGCGCGCGCACGGCGTGCTCGCGACCGACGCCGGCACCGTGCTGTCGACCGGTAACGCGATCTACAACGTCAACGGCGCGAACGGGATCGCGATCGGAGTCGAGGGCGGCGCGCAAGGCACGATCGACGCGGGCGCGACAATCAATCTGAATGCCGCAGGCGCGATCGCAGGCGTCGTCGACGGCCAGGCGCACGACCTCGCCGGCGCCAATGCCGGCGCGCCGGTCGCGACGACGCTGACCAACGACGCGGCCGTTACGTCGTCGACCGCGGGCGTGACGGGCTTCGTCGCGCAGAACCTCGGCACGCTCGAGAACCGCGACTCGGTGCTGCTGACGGGCGCCGGCTCGACGGGCGTCGTGGTCGGCACGCTCGGCACGGTGAACAACGCGTCGACGATCCGCGTCTCGAACGGCACCGGTGCGCTCGTGCAGGGCGCGTCGGCCACGCTGGCCAACGCGGGTTCGATCGAAGCCGACGACGGCGTCGCGGGCGTGCGTCTGACGGGTGCCGGCGCATCGGTCGCGCTGTCGGGCACCGGCACCGTGATCGCGAACGGCAGCGCCGACGGCATGCTGATCGACTCGACCGTATCGGGCGGCGGAATCGCGGCCGGTGCGACGTCGATCGCGGCCGGCGGTTCGGGCAGCGGGATTCACAACCTCGGCACGAATACGACGATCGCGCTGTCCGGCACACAGGTCACGACGACCGGCGGCGGCGCGAACGGCATCGTGTCGACGGGCGGTGGCGCGCGCATCGCGGCCGATGCGGCGACGGTCGTGCGCACCGCCGGCAGCAACGCGCTCGGCATCCACGTGACGGGCGCGGATTCGACGCTCGCGGCGACCGGCACGACCGTCGCGACGACGGGTGCCGGCGCACACGCGATCGTCATGGATGGCGGCGCGACGGCCCTGCTGTCGGCCGCGAAGATCGCCGCATCGGGCAGCCTGGCCGACGGCATCGTCGCACGCAACGGCGGCCGCATCGGCGATACGGGCTCGACGATCGCCAGCGCCGCCGGCAACGGCGCAACCACCGACAGCGGCGGCGTGCTCGCACTGACCGGCACGACGCTCAAGGGCGCGGCGGCCGGCGTGCTGACGTCCGATACGCTCGCAAACGGCGCGACGAGTTCGGTGCTCGTCGACGGCGGCAGCGTGACGTCCGCGACCGGCCCGGCCTTCGCCGCGCGCGGCGGCACGGCCGACATCGCGGTGCGCAACGGCACGGTCGTGACGGCCGGCAACGGTACGCTGCTCGACCTGTCGAACGGCAGCACCGCCACCTTCACCGCCTCGGCCGTGAACCTGACCGGCGACATCGTCTCGGACGCCTCGAGCACCGGCAACGTGCTCCTCGCGAACGGCACGACACTGACCGGCAAGATCGACCCGGTCGCACTGACCGTCGACCCCACCAGCACGTGGCGCATGACGGGCAGCTCCGTGCTGAGCAGCCTGAACAACGCGGGCCTGGTCGCGTTCGCCGCGCCGAGCGGTTCGCCGACGCTCGCGGGCAGCTACAAGACGCTCACGACCGGCAGCTACGTCGGCAACGGCGGCACGATCGCGCTCAACACGTTCCTCGGCGCCGACGCATCGCCGACCGACCGGGTGATCGTGAACGGCGGCACGGCGAGCGGCACGACGGGCCTGAAGATCGCCAACACGGCCGGCACCGGCGCGCAGACGAAGGGCGACGGGATTCCGGTGGTCGTCACGACCAACGGCGGCACGACCACCGCATCGGCATTCCAGCTCGCCGGGCCCGTGCAGGCGGGCGCGTACGAATACCGGCTCTATCGCGGCGGGCAAGGCGACGCGAACGGCTGGTACCTGCGCTCGCAACTCGATCCGTCGGACCCGGGCGACCCGATCCACCCGTCCGGTGGCGGCGACGGCGGCGGGAACGGCAACGGCAGCGGCGGCACGCTCGCGTATCGCCCCGGTGTCGCCGGCTACGCGCTCACGCCGCTGCTGAACGCCGACTACGGCTTCTCGACGCTCGGCAAGCTGCACGAGCGCGTCGGCGACATCGCCAACCTCGACAAGCAGCAGCCCGGCAATCGCGACGGCGTGTGGGGGCGCATCGGCGGCCAGAGCCTCGACGCGAACGCGGGCCGCTTCGCGGCCGACGAGCGCACCTTCTTCGCGCAGTTCGGCAAGGACTGGACGCTCGACCAGGCGCCGAACGGCGGCGCCAGCACGCATGCGGGCGTGACGGCCAGCATCGGCGTGTCGAACGCGAGCTTCAGCGACATGGCACGCGCCGATACGGCCAACCTGTCGACGTCGACGGGCTCGGTCGAGATGCACGCGCAAAGCGTCGGCGGCTACTGGACGAAGTACCTGTCCGACGGCACGTACTTCGACAGCGTCGGGCAGGTCACGCACTACGGCAACCGCTATCGCGACAGCTACGGCAACGAGGCGTCGCAAAACGGCTTCGGCGTCGCGCTGTCGCAGGAAGTCGGCAAACCCTTCGCGATCGGCGACCTGCCGGTCGCGGTCGAGCCGCAGGCGCAGCTGATGTACCAGTACCTGAAGCTGAACGGGTTCAACGACAACGTATCGGCGGTATCGGGTACGACGACGAACGCGCTGCGCGGCCGCGTCGGGGTGCGCATCTTCCGGCCGAACCTGCAGTCCGGTTCGGGCGGCAGCGCTGCCACGCCGTACTTCACGGCCGACGTGCTCCACGACTTCCTGTCGCCGGGCCAGACCGTCGTCGGCGGCACGCCGTTCGCGACGCATCTCGGCCGCACGTGGTACGAGCTCGGCGTCGGCGTGACCGCGGGCTTCGGCAAGTCGGGCGAGCTGTACGCGAACGCGAAGATCGCGCGCAACATCGGCGGCGACTATCGCCGCGGCATCGTCGGGCAGGTCGGCTACCGCTACAGCTGGTAACGCCCGCGAGCGGCGGACAGCGGACGAAAAAAAACCGCCCGGCGCTCGGCCGGGCGGTGTCCGCATCGACGCGCGTGAAGCGCGTGAGCCGCGTGAACGCTCAGTGCAGGATCTTCGCGAGGAA
>NZ_LDUL01000078.1:0-11887 GCF_001043615.1 Burkholderia sp. LK4 | reverse complement strand
TCGGGGCCGACACCGTGCTCGCGCAGGTAGTGGGCGAGCTGGTTGGCGCGGGCATTGAGCTCGGCGTAGCTGAGGTGTTGGTCACCGTAGACGAGTGCGGTGGCCGAGGGTGTCTGGCGGGCGTGCTGTTCGACGAGCTCGTGCAGGGTGAGATGCTGCCCCTCGAAGCTGCAAGCAGTGTCGTTGAATTCCCCGAGTAGCTGGTCTCGCTCGGACTTGCCGATAAGCGGAACTTGGTGACTAGGAAGGGCTCCCCGCTTTGCAATCAAGGCGAATATCTCTCGCAAATAGATCACAAAACGCTCAGCCTCGATTTGGTAAGTCTGACCTCGCCGAAAATGAACTGTTACGGGGATGTCTTCATCGAAGTGATAGTCCCGGACATACACTGCAAGCGCGGTTCGCTCGTAGCCGCTCTCAAACTTGCGAACCTTTACGCGTCTGCCGTCAATATGCACATCATCGCTGTCATGGAATTTTTCGTGCGAAAAAAGCACGTCGTACAAAGTACCCGTTCGACTGGGCCCACGGCGTCTAGTTGAATCTACTCGAGCAAACTGGAAGTGCCGGTGACGATATGCACTCCTAAGTTGAGCAGACACGTCTTTGCACATCTGCTCAATAGCAAGCTCGTCGCCGGTTTCCACCAAAATCGGTAACACCGTGGAAATCATCCCGACGCCTTGCGCTTTCTCAATTGTGGTGGTTCGATTGTGGCTTGAGATGCCGATGGAGACCGCGTCTGATTGCCTAACCTTGCTGCAAACTGTTGCGAGACAAGCGATAAAAAAATTCGCCATCGAAATTTGGCTGCGAGCAAGAACTTCCTCGGTCAGGCTATATTCAGACCTCGGGATGCCGATCGAGATATTTTTGCTTTTTTCGTGACGCGGACGATAATCTCGTTCCTTGAGATTTGCCAGGTTTGAAAGATCAAATTTTCGATTCCAAAATAGTTGATCGCTGCTGAAGCGAGCAGAACGGAGATATTGTTCTTCACGATCCGGAATCGAGGCGAAGGTGAAGTCGGATAAGACATTGGGGTTTAAGCCAGAAGCGAGAGTGTCGTAGGTCTTGCAAATATCTCGTATGATTAATGCAACTGAAAAACCATCTGCAATTATGTGGTGAAAACGATAGACTAGCCAGGTTTCTGACTCCCCTACCTGCACAATGTGAACGCCCCACA
The DNA here is from genome assembly GCF_001043615.1 of Burkholderia sp. LK4. Lineage (NCBI taxonomy): Bacteria > Pseudomonadati > Pseudomonadota > Betaproteobacteria > Burkholderiales > Burkholderiaceae > Burkholderia > Burkholderia sp. LK4. The sequence continues at coordinate 10,698 of NZ_LDUL01000078.1, read as the reverse complement.
GGCTGGACTCGCCAGTGAGGTTCATCGGTTTCTCAACAAACTCTAACGCCAGAGACCGAGCGGCGTCACGCTCCAGACGATTGTCGAGGATGGTGGTTGTCGGTATTGCGAGATTGATCGAATTTGCGATGCGTTGCGAAATGCCATCATCTGATTCGGAGATGGTAAGTCTGAGGGTGTCGAATTTTCTTGCGGAATATTGGATCGATGCCTTGAGCGTCTCGATATCTATCTTTCTCGGGATTTCCACAATCCCGCCGAGATTATATGCGGTGCTTTCGGGGTGAATTGCTTGATCTGTATAAATGGATTCCTGAGCCGAACTGAGTGAAAAGCTCCCGATTCCATCGAAATTGCGGACTACTTGCACGAATTCTTGACAGTTGTTCACGTTGCTCTCCTATCTTGCGCGGTCGCACACACGAAGTCGCGACAACGCGCCATTCAAATTCATCTCGGTTTGCCCCTGAAAAACGGCGGGTCGAAGTCGCTTGGATCATGCGCGATGTAAGGAAAATCAATCGTTTCGAAAATTATTTCGGGCAGTAATAAGCCATCGCTCAGTTTGAAGCGAATATAAGTTATGAAATAAATTTTCGCGAATGAGTTTCCCCTGGCTGCCACGTTAAGAGGTTGCCGGGAAATATCGAGCGCAGATGGAAAAGCGATTCGCTTTTAACTTGGTGAATCAGGCGTGATGGCAGCCCCTATATCTCATTTCGAAGGAAATCAACGGGATGCGCACACCGAGCTATCTCTTACAGAGGGATAGAGAGCCCTGGTGCGTAGCCGAAGCATATAAAGATGTCGAGATCGTTACATACACTTTGTTCAACTTGAAATTGCTGGACGATAAGCACACATTTGCGGGCTATAGATATAAATCGTCAGACAGATTCCGTCAAGAGAATTAAGTGAACCATGCATACATAACTCGCATTCGCCGTTGGTTAAGTCGAAATACCCTGGCAAAATTGTCAGGTGGTCATGCGTCGCTTAAATCTCAATCGAGTGGGATTGGTCAGGCGTGCGCGCCGTTGAGTGGTAAGGCCCGCGGCTATATTGCGCCGGAGTGTTCGCCACGAAAGATGAAATTTCAGATTGGCTGGATTGTTTTCTGAAACTGAAATATTCGGTCGAATAGTTTCTTGATTGGGCGATTGGATAGATGCTCGCGATGTCGATGCGACGCTAATGCCCGAGATTCCAGGAGGGGAATTGGCGTGCTTTGTGGAGGCTCGGATTACGCGATTGTCTTTCGTGAGCTCGGTGATGGACTCGAAGCTGAGTGGGTTGCTTGAATTTTTGCGCAGTGTTCACCGCGGTTGTCGATGTCACAATGAATCGCCCCGAGTTTTGTGGAGGCTCCAACTCTTGAGAGAATGGAGCCATGAACAAGAAGCCAAGCAAGTTTTCCCCAGAAGTCCGAGAGCGCGCAGTGCGCCTGGTACGCGAGCAGCGTAGCGAGCACCCGTCGATGTGGGCGGCCGTCGAATCGATTGCGCCGATGATCGGCTGCACGGCGCAGACGCTGTTGGATTGGGTTAAGCGCGACGAGGTCGACCGTGGAGAGCGCGATGGCGTGAGTACGGCCGAGCGTGAACGTATCAAAGCCTTGGAGCGCGAGGTCAAGGAACTGCGCCGGACCAATGAGATTCTCAAACTGGCGAGCGCGTTTTTCGCCCAGGCGGAGCTCGACCGCCGTTTCAAGTCCTGAAGGCCTTCATTGATCAGCATCGCGACACCTTCGGGGTCGAGCCGATCTGCAAGGTCTTGCGGATTGCCCCGTCGGGCTACCGACGCCATGCAGCACAACTTCACGATCCGTCGAAACGCTGCGCCCGCGCGAAACGCGATGAGCTTTTGCAACCGGAGATCAAGCGTGTCTGGCAGGCCAACATGCAGGTCTACGGCGTGCCGAAGGTCTGGAAGCAGATGAACCGGGAAGGCATTGCGGTGGCATGCTGCACGGTCGGACGGTTGATGAAGCTGCAGGGCTTGCGTGGCGCAGTTCGCGGTAAGCGTGTTCGCACGACGATTGCCGAGGTGAGCGCGCCGCGCCCGCTGGACCGAGTCAACCGGCAGTTCAAGGCTGACCGACCGAATCAGCTCTGGGTGTCGGATTTTACGTATGTCTCGACATGGCAAGGCTGGCTGTACGTGGCATTCGTGATCGACGTGTTCGCCCGCCGTATTGTTGGCTGGCGCGTCAGCTCGTCGATGACCACGGACTTCGTTCTGGATGCACTTGAACAAGCGCTGTACGCCCGCCAACCGGGTGAGGACGGGACTTTGATTCATCATTCCGACAGAGGGTCTCAATACGTCAGCATCCGCTACAGCGAACGGCTGGCTGAGGCCGGCATCGAGCCGTCGGTCGGCAGCCGAGGCGACAGCTACGACAATGCGCTGGCCGAGACGATCAACGGCCTGTACAAGACGGAACTGATTTATCGGCGCGCCCCTTGGAAAACGAGGGAATCCGTCGAACTGGCAACGCTGGAATGGGTGGCCTGGTACAACCATCATCGGCTGATGGAACCGCTCGGCTATATCCCGCCCGCTGAGGCTGAGGCAAACTACTACAGGCAACTCAGAAATGCCGCTGACGTGTCCGCATTAACTTAAACCAACCAGCCTCCACGATTCCCGGTGCGGTTCACAAATGTGCAACAACGATGGAGCTGGAAGCTAGGCAGGGTTGGTTCGACGCGGATAAAGGCGTGCCTGAACCTGTCCGCATTTTTGTGGGCGAGGCGGTTGAACAGCACGTTATCCACGCGCCTGCATAAATCGCTCGCCGAACAGGATAGCAAACTGGTTCATTGCTGATTTCCAGTCGAACGCGGACCGCACGGTCTTGGCCAGTACGTTGCGCAGCGCCAGCCAGAGCAGCTTGATGGCAGCCGTCGTCATTCGTCGCTCGGCTTTGTTTCCCCGGAGCGGTTCCTTCGGGATTGGATCAAAGCAGACCAAGGATGTGGTCGCATAACTCGGGACCGTCGGAAGGCGAAAAACCGAGGGAAGCTCAAGTCCTTGTGCCCTCAGATACGTGGGGTTGCTCCAATTTTTCACAAATCTTCATACAAGTCATGCGAGAATCAACAATCGCCACTCCTCAATCTAGCCAGATTCATCGACTTGAGGGGCGTGGTGGAAAGCGACGTAGTGGGTGGATGTCGGAGCTTGTCCACCGCTCCAGCCGCATCAGGTTTGACTGGGACATGTGATTGACCAGCCTTGCTGGTCATTTGCAATCGAATGAACAATTGATCATGAGGATTTCGGATGCGATTGCCTATGACTGTCAACCAGGTCTGCGGAGTCTGCCGGCTCTCTGGGGAGGCGAGTGAACTAGGCATAGACAATTGATCGCAGGGAGGGCATGGGACGAACTTGGTGTGCCAAGGCGAGATCCGCATTTTCGCGACATTCGGCGTCATCGATGGCATCAACCTCATGAGCCCGATAGGTGACACTGCATCCCGCTGACGACTGCGATCAAACACCCACGGCGGGAACATCGCTGCAGTCGTGACATTCGCCGAATGTTGCTGTCTACCTCTTCCCAACTAACGCGTGGATTCGACTCAGAACACGGATCTCATACCTTGGCGACGTCAACGCAAGCATCAAACCTTCGTCGTCCGGTCAGGTTAAGGTTTCTTCGTCTCTTAGTTTGAAGGTCTGTCTCCTATGAGTCACAAATCGTGTGGTGTTGACGAATTGATCGTGAGCGGGCAGGGTGGCTTCCTCCTTAGCGTCGATCTTCGTCGAGCGACTGGTAGATTTACCGGGTTGCGGAACCTGTTTCCGTTGCACAAAAATCACACTCGCCTACTTTATGTGGGTCAGCGTAATTTTCTAGAGCCCCGCCTTGTCGAGATATTTGCCTTCGATGTTCGTTGCTGTCCCGAGATGCTTCTAAGTCGAAGCGTCATGGATTCGGCACGCGATGTAACTATGGGACGCCTTGTGCGAGCTCATGACTGTCCAAGGCGAGTGCTGAATAAGCATCGTTTTCGGCCTAGCCGTCGCCGATTACAACTCACGCGCGCCGGACTTGCTCCTTACAAAGCGGCTCAATTGAGTGTTGTTGGCGGCGTTAGAGGAAGTCGTGTGGGAGTCAGTCGCCACACTGACATAGTACTAAGATGCTTCACGCTAGTGGTCACACTACTGAGTCCAATCGAGCAGTCTCTCCCATTACCCTGGTACTTGCGATCCAGCATCGCTTATTGGCCGCGCCCCCGCGCGACGGGCAAGTTCGGCACCACGATATGCTCCGACTACCTCAAAGACCGAGGTCTGATCAAGAAAGGCGTGGTAGTGAAAGGTGGCCGAGATAGCTCGAGTGGTTTGCAAAGCAGTTCGATACTGCTAAGTGAAATTCTTGGGGCAAGAGTACCGCAGATTTCGAGATTTGAACTAGGGCGACTGGCTTGCCGAGTCTTTAATCTGCAAACAGGGCATCAAGCAGCTTCCACGTTTACATCGCCGATTGCGCCCGATCTCAACTATAAGAAATACGAAGTTGCGCGGCAACCATATCATTATTTTTGTCCGTTTAATTTTCGCGAACACATGCTGCCGCATCAAACGCGACGTGATTGGCGTGTCGATACATCAAATAAACGGTGTCCGAACAAAAAAATGGAAGATATTCGAGCGGATTCGAGATTCATTGCATCCATTTCATCAAGCTTCGTCGATAGTGCGATGCTTCCGTCAAGATTCAATAGGTCCGGTGAATGAAGAGTAATTTCTATATCGTAATTGCCGCTCAATTTTTCTCATCACTTGCGGATTCGGCGTTACTGCTGGTCGCGATTTCTGCCTTAGATTCTCTTCAATCGCCGCTCTGGTTCACGCCGCTCTTAAAGCTCTTGTTTGTTTTGCCATATGTTTTGCTCGCGGCTTTTGTGGGGGCCTTCGCTGATTCAATGCCGAAAGGGCGAGTAATGTTTATCTCGAATGCGATAAAAATATCTGGTTGCTCCTTGATGTTCTTCGGGGTGCATCCGTTGATTGCCTACGGTATCGCTGGATTGGGGGCTGCAGCCTATTCTCCAGCCAAATATGGAATCGTAACGGAGCTGCTGCCGCCTGAGCGTCTAGTCGCAGCCAACGGGTGGTTGGAGGGGTCCACTGTTCTTTCTATTATTCTCGGCACAGGGTTGGGTGGAATATTGGTTGGAAGTGGGCATATTTATAAATTGGCGCATCTTCCGATGCTGGAAAACATGGATCCGTGGGGAGCCGCACTATTAGTGTTGGGTGCCATCTATGTTGTTGCTGCGGTATTTAATCTTGGAATCAAAAGTACCGGTGCAGAATATTCCCGCCAGCTACATAGTCCTATCGCTTTGGTGCGTGAGTTTTCAGATTGTTTTTTGGTGCTTTGGAAAGATCGTTTGGCTCAAATTTCATTGGCGATGACGACTCTCTTTTGGGGAGTTGGGGCTTGCCTCCAATTTATCGTGCTCAAATGGGCTGAACATTCCCTCGATGTGACTTTGGCTGGAAGTACGATCTTTGTGGTTGTTGTTGCGATGGGGGTGACTATTGGTGCAGGTCTGGCCGCGTGGCTTGTTCCTCTGCGGAGGGCGATGAGTGCTTTGCCAATCGGTGCGATAATTGGGGTGTGTATTTCTGCGTTGGCTTTTGTGAATCGACGCTTTATCCCGGAATTGGATGTATCCTTTTTTGGATATGGGCGTGTTGAATTGTTGTTTATGGTTTCCTATGTGTTCATGTTTATTATTGGAGTCCTTTCCGGTTTTTTTCTCGTTCCCATGAATGCTCTCTTGCAGCATCGCGGCCATGTCTTGCTTTCCGCTGGGCACTCAATTGCGGTTCAAAATTTCAATGAAAATATATCCATTTTGACGCTGCTTGCCCTCTATTCGGCGGGTGTTTGGTTAGATGTCCCGGTGAATATGCTGATATTCAGTTTTGGGTCCTTTGTGATTCTGATTTCGACTTTAATTGTTCGTTGGCATTCCAGGAATGACAGGGCTGGCGCAGATTCGATGCTGAGTCGTAGTGCAGGGGATAATTTCTGATTTTTGAGTTGCGAGCGGCCGATGTATTTTCTGGAAATTAGTCATGCCATAATGGAGTGGTCCGGTGGGTAGATTTTTCGTTGTCTGGGTCGGTCAACTGTTTTCGGGGCTCGGTTCGACTGTTACAGCATTTGGCCTAAATATATGGGTTTATAAAACATCGGGATCCATCGCCTCGCTGTCGGGGGGGATGCTTCTCGCGCTACTTCCGATTGTTGCTCTGTCGCCATTCTCTGGGGTTGTGGCCGATAGATATAATCGACGAGTTATTCTGCTCGCGGCAGATATCTGCGGAATGGCTGTGGCAATGATATTGGCTATGCTTGTGTATGTTGGATACCTCACGATTATAGCGGTTTATGTATCCGTTTTTCTTCAGGCATGCGCTGGGGCGCTACGGTGGCCTGCTTACCAAGCGTTTGTCAGTGAGACAGTTCCCTCAGATAAACGGCGCCATGCGGTCGGTATGATGCAAATGTCGGAGGCGGTAAGTCAAATTGCTGCGCCGGCTCTTGGCGGCGCATTGTTTGCCGCTGTGGGCGCTGAAGGGGTCATCGTTGGCGACATAGCTACTTATGTGATTGCCATCGGGGCGTCGTTGATGATTGGCCCTATGGTTAGCGGCTCTTATGGGGCGACGCGAGAAAGTTTTTTTTTGAGTTTATCCTTAGCGTGGGATGTTATAAAGAGGGATGCTATGACGGCATCTTTGCTTGCATTCAATGCTGGAATCAATGCTGTGATCGGGGTTGCAACGGTTCTTGCGACTCCGTTTATCTTGAGTTTTGCGAATAGTCGCGAACTCGGAGTCGCAATGTCGATTGCGCTGAGTGGCATGCTCTTCGGTGGAATGGTGTCGATTCTTATGGGAAAACTAGATGGTCAAATTAAATTGATATTCTGGCTCTCGGTGATCGCCTCGCTCTCAATAATGATGGCGCCGCTTGTTGGGAATATTTATTGGTTTGCGGGGTTTGGGTTCATTTTTTTCTTCAGTGTTTCGTCAATTAATTCCGCGAACCAATTGGTTTGGCAGAAAAGTCTTCCGATCAAAATGCAGGGGCGGATTTTTTCATTGAAGCGGACGCTTGTTTTTATAGTGCTGCCGTTTTCTTACGTGGCCGCTCCTGCACTATCTTCGGTGCTAAAGGGTGTGGGAGGGGATCTTATGTCCTCGGACTTCAATGTGTTTGCTGGGCGATTGTCTGGTGAACAAGCTGGAATCGCCGCGACTTTGTTTTTAAGTGGATTATTTCTGTTATGTGCTTCATCTGCTCTCTTGGTCCGTGGAAATGTATGGCAATATCGCCTGTCAGCTGATTTGGTGGAGTGAGGTTTTTAGAAATATCCTGGAGTTCTTAAATTTATCTCTTGAACTCAAGTGGGATGTAGGGACGCAGTCCGACTACCTGTCAGATCGAGTCCCGGCTAATACACCTGCATGGTGTGTTCGCTCGTTTCCGTTGCCCCATCATCGTCAGTTCGTTTGGCTGATTGATCCCGGCTCGTCAGTTGTTCCAGGCGTGCCCCTAGCAGGTGCCATGCGTCGCGCTTCTCGACCGTATATGGATACCGCTGATAGATTCGTTTCATGCGGTTCTGCTCGCGGTGGTTCATACACTTGTCGATCACGGTGGGCAATACTCCCGTCGACTGCATCAAGGTGGCGGCTGTTCGGCGCAAGTCGTGCGGAGTCCATTTTTCGTCGCCGAGAACGAGGGTGTTCGTTTTCGCAGTTCGGTTCGTATGTGCGCCACGCTCGTAAAAGACTAACTGACGGTCGGCAACCTGCTTGGTGATACTTTTGAGGTCAATGTGCGTTTCCGGTTTGTCCTTGTGTCGGCGGGCGGGTAGCAGCCATTCCTTACTGTTGGACAGCTGAAGCAGTGCGCTCATGTGCGTTGTGGCATAGTCAGATAGAAATATAACGTGTGCATCCCCGTTCTTCGCGTTCTCAACCGGGACGCGCCACGTTCGAAGTTCAAGATTGATGTCGCGCTTGCGTGCCTTAATGACCTCGCCCACGCGTGCGTTGGTTGCCAAGATCAGCATCAATGCGTGCTTTGTCATCTCCGGCAAGTTGGCGGACTCCAGGGCATTCGGAAAGGCGCCGATCTCATGATCGGAAAGGGTTCGTTCTCGTTCGGTGTCTGTCCCGCCGACATCCTTTTTTGAGACCATCATCAGAGGGTTGGCGGAAACGTATTCCCGCGCCAGGCACCATTTGATGAATTGTTTGAGATCAGTGAGCGTCCGGTTGGCGAGCCGGTTCGCGCCTCGCGCGATAATCGCGTCCAGTGCGGACATGATGTCAGAGCGGCGGACATCTTCAATCGCGATGTCACCGATCACTGGAAGGACATCCTTTCGGAATGCTCGACGGACTTCATGTCCGTTGTCTGCCCGCTTCTGCAGGGCGGAGTCGGCCCACTCGTTGAATCGCTGTTTGAACGTCTTGCGCGCAAGCTTTTCCTCGAGGGCGCGGACTTCTGCACTCGTGTCGACGAGCTTCTTCAGCCTTTCGATGCGTCTTTGTTCCAGCGGATCTTCCCCGGAACTGATGCGTGCACGCGCACGGTCGCGGGCATCTCTGATCTGGCGCAGGCTCGCCTTCGGAAACGTACCGAGACGGATCTCACGGACCCCGCCTCCTGCTCGATAGCGCAATGAAAATTGAACCGATATGCCCTTCACCCCGGCACGGACCACGCCAAAGACACCGTGTCCATCGGATAGACGACGGCCATTGTCAGCCGGAATTAGCCCTTGCAATTCCCTTGTGTTGAGTGTGCTCATTGCAACCTCCGGGAAAAATTGCCCCCACATTTGCCCCCACAAATCCGGAAGCTTGGGGCGTATTGTAACGGAATTGCTAGGTCAAGATCTCCTGAAAGTGTCATTGAAATCAAATGGATACGTTGATTTGTCGGATGCCGGGGGAACTCGGCGGAAGCGACAAAAAAGTGCATGGGGTGCAGGTGGTCGGAGGTTCAAATCCTCTCGCCCCGACCAGACAAGAACCCGCGTCAGCTTGGGCTGACGCGGGTTTTTTCTTGCCGGTCGCTTTTTTGCACATCGCGGCGCGGCCCCGGTAAAATGCAAGGTTGATCCACGGAAAGCGCCGTGATTTAGCGGAAGAGGATTCCCCGAACATGACTGATCTTCGTCTTACCATGCGGTTCGCTGCAGTGCTCGCCACCGGCGCGCTCGTCGCCGGTTGCGGTACGTCGTCGCCCACGAAAGTGGACTACAAGAGCGATTCGAAATCGAAGGAAGCGTCGCTCGCAGTGCCGCCCAACATGCTCGACGAGACGGCCGATCAGCGTTCGCTGCCGCCCCAGGGCGGCGCGACTTCCCTGTCCGCGCTTCAGCAGGTCCAGCAGGCGGCACCTGCGCTGGACACCGTTGCTCCGGCCGTGGCCGGTATGCATATCCAGCGCGACGGCACCGAGAGCTGGCTCGTGATCGACGGCAAGCAGCCGGCCGACGTCTGGACGCAGGTTCGCCGCTTCTGGCAGGAGCAGGGTTTCCTGCTCGTCGTCGACCAGCGCGACAAGGGCGTGATGGAAACCGACTGGAACGAAACCCATCCGCAGATCAACGACGGCCTGATCCGCAGCGTGATCTCGAAGGCGATGGGCAACTCGTACGTGACGGCCGAGCGCAACAAGTACCGTACGCGTCTCGATTCGGCGCCGAATGGCGGCACCTACGTGTTCATCAGCCAGAAGGGGATGCGTGAGGCGATCACGGGCGCGAACAACGATTCGAGCAAGTGGGAACCGAAGCCGAACGATCCGGCGCTCGAGACCGAATACCTGAAGCGGTTGATGGCCGTGCTCGCCCAGAACGAGCAACGCGCGAAGAACGGCGAGCCGCCGATCGCGAACATCAAGGACAACACGATCCCGAAGGACAAGAAGGCGGACACCGACGCGTCGTCGAAGGCGGCTGCCGCGATTGCCGCGCAAAACGTCTCCCGCACGTCGGCGCAAGGCAACGATACGGCCGACGCGGCCGTGCCGTCGGAGGTCACGCTTGGCGAGCCGTACGACCGGTCGTGGTTGCACGTCGGTCTCGCGCTCGATCGTGCGAACTTCACGGTCGACGATCGCGATCGCACGAAGGGCCTGTATTTCGTGCGTTATGTCGATCCGAAGGATCTGACTTCGGCCGAACAGGGCTTCTGGAGCCAGCTGTTCCACGGCAAGAAGGAAAAGCAGGCGAAGCAGTACCGTGTCAACGTGAAGGCGCTCACGGCCGACCAGACACGCGTGGCGGTCGTTGACGATTCGGGTGCGATCGACACATCGTCGCCGGCTCGCCAGATCATGGGGTTGCTCGTGAATCAGCTCCGCTGATTTCCGCGGTTTCTCCGCACCAATGAAAAGCCCGCCACATGGCGTAATGCCGTTCAGTTAAGCAACTGAACGGCATTTTTGTTTTTAGGGTTGGAGTTGTAAACAGAGCGGCAAGCTGTTAACTTGGTCAGCGATGCTGAACGACCACCTGACCTTTCTTCTGGATGCAGCACCTGCCGACCTGAGTCGGCTCTGCGAGCATCTGCCACATAACTGGATCGAACAGGCCATCGAAGCGACGGGCACGACCAGCATTCGTCGGCGGCGCTTAC
>NZ_LDUL01000077.1:0-32035 GCF_001043615.1 Burkholderia sp. LK4 | reverse complement strand
GCGCCGTGCGACAGCACTGGCTGCGATCCAGAGCGACAAGTTGGATTCTCGTGTGTGATACACACAACCTAAATTACTGCTTCTTCCAAGATTGGTTGTGCTGCGAAGCCAGCACAACAACCCTCTTTGCCTGATGACCATAGCGAGTCGGTCCCACCCCTTCCCATCCCGAACAGGACCGTGAAACGACTCTACGCCGATGATAGTGCGGATTCCCGTGTGAAAGTAGGTAATCGTCAGGCTCCCTAAGCCAGAAACCCCCGCCCGAAAAGGCGGGGGTTTTTGCATTGGTGCGGCGGAAATGCGTGAGTGATCGGGATCGGTGGCATGGCCGGAACCGGGCGCAGAACGCGTTCAGGCGCCATCCGTTCTCGATCGATCGGTAGTTCTGCGCCACCGAACGCTCCCGACGCGTTCCCCATTTCACTCCATGTCCCTTGGAACCTCTTCCCCAAGTGCGGCACGGTGGGTCATACCGGCTTCCTTCTGCCTCACGAGTCAGATCGTGATCCGCAAGATCGGAAAGAACCTGCCCGGGACGACGCTCGATTCCTTTTCGCCGATTTTTTCAGCCCCGATCGTCAGATAGAACGGAACCGCATTGGGATCGGCTTCGATCACAAAGCTCCTGATCCCTCTCGCAGCGCTTTCCTTGCGGACCGCTTCCCACAGCGCACGGGCGACACCCCGGCCCATGTGGTCGGGATGGACGAACAGCCATCCGGGTGTCGGGCGATCCGATTCCGATGACGCCCTGACCCAGAACCCGATGATTGCCTCCGCGGATTCCGCGACGTAACCGATCGACCCGTCGATCGTCTCCGGTGCAATCGTGAGATCGCCCTGCCACAAGTCGAGCCAGTCCTTCGCATAGCCCCAGTGTGCCTTCGAAATGCGAGCCAGACGCGTGAGTTCGTCCGCGTCCGCGGTACGGGCAGCACGTACGGTAAATGGTTTGTGCATTTCGTCTCCTGTCATGGTCGACACCTTCGTCGAGGTATCGTCCGGCTCGCATCGACTCAAACAACTCCGGATTCGCAGCTTGCCGACTCGAAGGGAGGCGAACTCGACGCGACTACATGACCTGCGATGCGTGTCCGGCGACGACGCGCCAGCCGGCGCCCGATCGACGCCACAGCCGAGTATAGGCAAACACGCCGTCGAATGCCGTGCCGTCGAAATGGCCGGCGAGCGTCGCCTTCGTTGTGGTCAGGATCATCTCGCCGATCGCGCAGGCGCGCGTTTCTTGCACCTCGAGCGTGTCGAGACGCAGCAGATTCTCGCGATGCGCGGCCAGGTCGTCTTCCTTCGAGATGACCTGGCCGGTCGGAACGGTGAACACCAGGTCGTCGTCGAGCAACGCTTCGAGTGCTTCGACATCGTTGGCCAGCATCGCGGCGCGAAGCGCGGCTTCGCTGGGTTCGATGACTGTACGGATTGCATCCATTTCCGGGCCTCGCATCGTCTCTGAAGGTTTGTGGTTCCGTGCATAACGAGCCACGACGGCAGGCAACATACCGCACTGACGGATACCGCTTACCGCGTGGCCGACAACGATTGACGCCGGACCAGCATCACCACGCAGATGCCGATCGACGCAACGACGTTGACGGCCGGATAGAACGCGACCGCGATACCCCACGTACTCAATGCCAGCAGTGCCAACGCGTACTTGAGCACGCACAGCGCGAAATACGCGAGGCTCTCGCTCCACGGATCGCGGATCGTCTTGCGGACGGTGGGGCCGAGGCCGGCAAGCTCGATCAGCGTCACCAGACAGACGGAAATCGTCGGATCGTCAGTCAGCATCCAAAGCGGAATGGTCGACAGGGCCGCGACCAGGAAAAACCAGTCGACGCGCGTCCAGCCGCGTTCGCCGCGAAACATGCTCGCGACCAGCGTCAGAAAGCATGTCACCGCAATCGCCGCCGTGCACCATGCGGACGGCCCGGCCCCTGCGACGAACTGGCCGGCAGCCGCGATCGCCGTGACGACCGACCACACGAGCCATGTGAACAGATGCGGACGAACGGTGCGCCGGTAGATCGCGAGCGCATACGGAATCGCCGCCAGCAACGACACGGCCGTTCCGATGACGCCAAAGATCGAAGCGGCACCCTGATCGACATTCCCCATCGAACGCATCCTTGTTCGCACCGTCCGACCAGTATGTGGTCGGACGGGCCGCGGCGCAATGTCGTGCCGGCCCGGCGTCGCACCGGATGTCACGTTGCATCGCACCGGAAAGCCGACGAGATCGCGCGCAAACAAACGGCACCGGCATCGTGCCGTGGCAGGGAAACCCACTGCACGCGCGCAGGATGAATAGAAATAACCTCTTCAATGAGAAGAAAAACTGTTCTTTCAAATCGCTTTTTGATGATCGACAGTTTGTCGACCGGACGACTGCAGCGATTCACGGCGGTCATGAGCATCGGTTGCGCCCGCTGGCGTCGTTCGTCGGGTCGAGTTCAGGCGGAGAACAACGCACAAACGCCTGGTCGTCAAAACGGAGTCTTGAATGAACCCAACTTCAGCAGAAAACCATCAGCACGCGGACTGGAGACGTCTCGCGGCGCAAGTCGAGCCGAGAACGCTCGCGCATATCGGCGGCCGCAGCGTGCCGGCCCGAAGCGGCCGGACGTTTGCCGCAATCAATCCGGCTACCGAGGCCGTCATCGCGGAAGTTGCGTCGTGCGATACCGCGGACGTCGACGATGCGGTGCGGGCCGCGCGTCACGCGTTCGAATCCGGCGTCTGGTCGCGCTGCGCACCGGCGGAGCGCAAGCGTGTGCTCTGCCGGCTCGGCGAGCTCATCGCATCGCACGGTGCGGAGCTCGCACTGCTCGACTCGCTCAACATGGGCAAGCGCGTGGCGGACGCATTCAGCATCGACGTGCCGGCCGCAGGAGGGCTGTTCAGCTGGTACGGCGAAGCCGTCGACAAGTTGCACGGCGAAGTTGCGTCGACCGACTCCGGCAACCTCGCGGTCGTCACGCGCGAACCGCTCGGCGTTGTCGGCGCGGTGGTGCCGTGGAATTTCCCGCTCGACATGGTCGCGTGGAAAGTGGCGCCGGCGCTGGCGGCCGGCAACAGCGTCGTGCTGAAGCCGGCGGAACAATCGCCGCTGTCCGCATTGCGTCTCGCCGAGCTGGCGCTCGAGGCCGGCCTGCCGCCGGGTGTGCTGAACGTCGTGCCGGGCTATGGCGAAACCGCGGGGCGGGCGCTCGGGCTGCATCCCGACGTCGACGTGCTCGCATTCACGGGCTCGACGGCCGTCGGCAAGAGATTCCTCGAGTACGCCGCACAGTCGAACATGAAGCAGGTGTGGCTCGAGTGCGGCGGCAAGAGCCCGAACCTGGTCTTCGACGACGCGGACGATCTCGATCTTGCCGCACGCAAGGCGTGCTTCGGCATCTTCTTCAACCAGGGCGAGGTGTGTTCCGCGAACTCGCGGCTGCTGGTCCAGCGTTCGATTCACGATGCGTTCGTCGACCGCCTGATTGCGCATGCCGCCGCGTTCATGCCGGGTGATCCGCTCGATCCGGCGAGCGGCATGGGGGCCATCGTCGACGAGCAGCAGCATCGGCGCGTGCGTGAGTGGATCGCACGCGGCCGCGACAGCGCGACGCTCGCGATCGGCGGAGGCGCGCCGCGCGTCGACGGCAAGGGTTACTTCATCGAGCCGACGATCTTCATCGACGTGAAGCCTGACGACGCCATCGCGCGCGAGGAGATCTTCGGGCCGGTGTTGTCGGTGATGGCATTCGACACCGAGGACGAGGCCATCCGGCTCGCGAACGACTCGATCTATGGCCTTGCCGCGTCGGTCTGGACCGGCAGCCTGTCACGCGCACACCGTGTGTCGGGCAGGCTGCGCGCCGGCACGGTGTCCGTCAACACGGTCGACGCGCTGAGCGCGCAGACGCCGTTCGGCGGGTTCCGCCAGTCCGGCTTCGGCCGCGATCTTTCGCTGCATGCGATCGACAAGTACACGGGCCTGAAGACGACCTGGATCAGTTACTGATTCGACGCGGCGGGCCGCAAGCGGCCGCGCCGCGCTACACGACAACGCCTTTATCCACACAACGAACCGGAGACTCGCCCATGAATGCGCCCAACTTTCCGCATCGTACGACGCAGGACTATCAACGCAGTGACGCCGCGCATCACCTGCATGCGTTCGTCGACCAGAAGGCGCTGAACGAGGAAGGCGCGCGCGTGATGGTACGCGGCGAAGGTGTCCATCTATGGGATAACGACGGCAACCGTTACCTGGACGGCATGTCCGGGCTCTGGTGCACCAACGTCGGCTATGGTCGGCCGGAGCTGATCGACGCCGCCGCGCGGCAGATGAAGGAACTGTCCTACTACAACATGTTCTTTCACACCACGCACCCGTCGGTGATCGAATTGTCGGAGCGTCTGTTCGCGCTGCTCGGCGATCGCTTCAGTCACGTGGTGTATACCAATTCGGGATCCGAATCGAATGAGGTGCTGATTCGCACCGTACGGCGGTTCTGGGACGTGATGGGCAAGCCCGCGAAGAAGGTGCTGATCGGCCGCGTGAACGGCTATCACGGCTCGACGGTGGGCAGCGCGTCGCTGGGCGGCATGGCATTCATGCATGAAATGGGCGACCTGCCGATTCCGAACATCACGCACGTTGACGAACCGTACTGGTACGCGAATGGCGGCGATCTGAGCCCCGAGGCATTCGGCAAACAGGCCGCGCTGTCGCTCGAGCGCAAGATTCTCGAGATCGGCGCGGACCGTGTCGCCGCGTTCGTCGCGGAGCCGTTCCAGGGGGCGGGCGGGATGATCTTTCCGCCGGACGGCTACTGGCAGGAGATCGAGCGCATCTGCCGTCAATACGAGGTGCTGCTCTGCGCGGATGAAGTGATCGGTGGCTTCGGTCGTACCGGCGAATGGTTCGCGCACCGCCATTTCGGCTTCGAGCCTGACCTGATCTGCATGGCGAAGGGGCTGACCTCGGGTTACGTGCCGATGGGCGGGCTGATCATGAGCCGGCGCGTGGGCGATGCGCTGGTCGACAAGGGCGGCGTCTATGCGCACGGGCTGACCTATTCGGGGCACCCGGTCGCGGCCGCCGTCGCGCTGGCCAACCTCGACGTGCTCGAGCGCGAAGGCCTCGTCGAACGGACGAAGACCGACACGGGGCCGTATCTGCAGAAGGCGCTGCGCGAGGCGTTCGACGGCCATCCGCTCGTCGGCGAGATCCAGGGCGTGGGCGCGGTCGGCGCGATCCAGTTCGCGAAGAACAAGGCGACACGCGAGCGCTTTGCGAACGAGGCGGACCTGACCTGGCACAGCCGGACGGTCGGGTTCGAACTCGGCGCGATTGTGCGTTCGACGAATGGCCGCCTGATCGTTGCGCCGCCGCTGGTGATCGATCACGCGCAAATCGATGAACTGGTCGACACGATGCGCAAGGCCGTGGATGCCACCGCGCGGGAAGTGCTCGGGATCGACTGCTGACCGTCGAGCGACGCGCTTCCGTCGGGCAACAGACGGGCGGAAGCGCACCGAACCACGGGCTCCGCGTCGGAGGCCGGCCGGATTCGCTCATCCACAGGAGCGGCTGGCCGACACGTTGAGAGTGGGGTGACGCAGGCGGCAGTCATGTAAAGCGATGCGTTATCGACCGCCTATTGATCAGGAATGCAAATGAGAATAAAGCGTTCATTGCAGGACCCGCGCTTCACGTGCACCAGGCATTCCGGGTCACCCTCCAGCCACCGAACCCGCGAACACCACAACATAAACAAGGAGACGAAATGAGTCAGGGCGAGTCCATTGCTCATCTCGAGGAAAGCACCATCCAGCCGATTCCGCTGACCGAGCGCCACGGCAGCGCGAAGGACCTGTTCACGATCTGGTTCGGATCGAACATCATGATGCTGACGATCGTCACCGGGTCGCTCGCGACCACTGTGTTCAAGCAGCCGTTCTGGTGGGCGGCGCTCGCCACGCTCGTCGGCAGCCTGATCGGCGCGGTCTTCATGGCGCTGCATTCCGCGCAGGGGCCGCAGCTTGGCGTGCCGCAGATGATCCAGACTCGCGGGCAGTTCGGGTCGTTCGGCGCGCTGCTCGTGGTCGGGCTGGTCGTCGTGATGTACGTCGGCTTTTTCGCATCGAACTGCGTGTTCGGCGGGCAGGCGCTGCACAGCCTCGGCGCCGGCATTCCGCTCGATGCGGGCGTCGTGGCGATCGGCCTGATCAGCCTGCTCGGGTCGATCTACGGCTACAAGCTGATCCACGCGTATGCGCGGCTGCTGAGCTGGTGCTCGGGCAGCGTACTCGTGCTGGCGTTCGCATGGATCATTTTCGTGCACGGATTGCCCGCCGATACCTTCTCGAAGCATTCGCTGAACCTGTCCGGCTTCCTGGGCGCGATGTCGGTCGCCGCGCTGTGGCAGATCGCTTATGCGCCTTACGTGTCGGACTATTCGCGCTACCTGCCGCCCGATACCGGGCCGCGCACGGCGTTCTGGTCGAGTTACTGGGGCTGCGTGCTCGGCTCGTTCTTCCCGATGCTGCTCGGCTGCCTGGTGGGCCTTGCGACGCCCGACGGCAATGTCGTGAGCGGCCTCACGGGCCTCACGCAAGGGATCAGCGTACTCGTGATCGTCGTGCTGTCGTTCGGCATCGCGGCCAGCAATGCGATGGAGCTGTATTGCGGCGCGCTGTCGGCCATCACGGTGCTGCAGACGCTCTTTCCGTCGTGGTCGGGCAAGGCGCGTGCACGGGCGATCACCGCGATCGTCCTGTGCGCGATTGCGCTCGCGATCGCGTTGTTCGGGCAGGACAATTTCCTCGCCGGCTACACGAACTTCATTCTGCTGCTGCTTTACGTGCTCGTGCCGTGGACCGCGATCAACCTCGTCGACTACTACCTCGTCTGTCACGGCGAGTACGACGTCGATTCGTTCTTCCGGCAGGACGGCGGCATCTACGGACGCTTCAACACGATCGCCGTCGGCTCGTATTTCATCGGCATCGTCGCGCAGGCACCGTTCATGGCGACCGATCTCCATACCGGCGAACTGGCGAGCCGGCTCGGCGGTGCGGACGTGTCGTGGATCGTCGGTTTGTCATTGACGTCGCTCGTCTACTACGCAGGCTGCAAGCTGTTCTCGCGGCCGCTGCGGGATATCGCCAGCGTCGACGGCGTTTCCCGCTGAGTGCGGGTCACGTCACGGCCTGAATGTCCGCAGGCGCTCGGCGTGGGCTTCGAGCCCGTCGAGGCCGAGATAGTGGCGGAGCTTGCCGGCGCGGACCCGGGCGATGTCGGTCTCGAGTTCGTGCAGCAGCGTCGCGATCGCCGAACGGCAGGCAGACGCCGCATCGACGCCTCGGGCCGACAGTGCGGCGCCGATCAGGCGCGCGCTGTCGGTGCCGCCGGCGGCGACGCAGCGCGCCATCGCGTCGGCATCCGGCTGCACGCCTGCGTCGAGCAGCGCGCGAATCAGCGCGGGCGGCACCGTGCCGGACACGGACGCCAGCGAATCCGGCGCGACCGGTGCGCCGGATTCGAGCAATGCGCTCGCAGCGACAAATTTCTTTCGCCGCAGCGCATAGTCGGTCGGGTTCGAGCTGCCGGCGAGTGCCGCGCCGAGATTCGCGATGAGCGGTACCAGTTGCACGGTGAGCGCGGCGTCGTCGTGGTCGATCGCATGTCGCAATGCGTGGCGCGCGAGCGCCGGTTGGGCGGCGAGCGTGCCGTCGGCGAACGGTGTGCGCCAGTCGATCACGGCCCGGCGATAGAACGCGATCACCTTGTCTCCCAGCGATGCCGACAGGCCATGCTCGGTCTGGCGTTCGTCGATATAGTCGAGCAACGTCGCGCCGGTGCCGTTTTCGCCGCCGGGCTCCAGCGGGTCCGCATCGAGCTGCAGGGCGCCGAATGCCGCGTACAGGTCCGGCGCGACCGTCGCGAGGCCGTCCTCGTGCATCGCGCCGCGCCACGCGGGCGGCAGCCCCTGTTTCCACGCGAGCACGTGGCCGCGATCCTTCGCATCGGGGTCCGTCACGACGTAGATGCGGTCGCAGTACTCGAATCCGCCGAACGGCAACACGTCGAGCCTGCCGCTCCACGGGCGTGAATGCTCGTCGGCGGCTTCCTCGGCCAGTTCGAGTTCGTGGTCGATCCAGCCTTCCAGGTCGCGGTAGCCGTTGCTGCCGTTGTAGAACAGCTCCCCCCAGC
Source organism: Burkholderia sp. LK4 (assembly GCF_001043615.1). Classification (NCBI taxonomy): domain Bacteria; kingdom Pseudomonadati; phylum Pseudomonadota; class Betaproteobacteria; order Burkholderiales; family Burkholderiaceae; genus Burkholderia; species Burkholderia sp. LK4. The sequence continues at coordinate 23,808 of NZ_LDUL01000077.1, read as the reverse complement.
TGATGGCTTCGATGTGTCCGTTCATCTCCAGCGTCAGGTCGTAGTCGAGGCTGCCGCCGGCCGTCGTGCGCCACAGCTCGAGCAGTGCGGGCGGAAGGTCGCCGTGACAGCGGGCCTGCACGGCCGCGATCTGGTCGGCCGGCATCGGCGGCTGAGCGTCGAAGATCACGCGGTCGGCAAACAGCACGATGCCGTGCGCGCGCAGGTCGGCCAGTTCAGTGTCGGAAAAGTCGGTGGCTTGCATCTGAGCGGGAGCGGTAGTGGTGGGTCGTGTCTTCGCCGTCGCTTGCCGACAACCATCGACAACGAACGGCAGCCGGCTGGCAGCATCGTATCAGCGTCGAGCGAGTGTTTCCATGTCGGCCCTGCACGCCAGTCAACGGCTGCCTGCCGCATCATCCGCTCGCACTTCCCGGTTCCGCCTCGGCCGCATGCACGTCCCGACGGAACGCGCCGGGACTCGTACCCGTCCATTTCCGGAACGCGCGATGAAACGCGCTCGGCTCGGTGAAGCCGAGCTCGACCGCGATCTCCGCGACGCTGAGCGTGTGCCCGCGCAGCAGCGACTGGGCGAGCGCGCCGCGCAACTCGTCCTTGATTGCCGCGAAGCTTTGTCCTTCGCTGCGCAGACGCCGCCGCAGCGTCGCGGGCGTCGTGCCGACGCGCACGGCCAGCGTATCGAAGTCGGGCCACTCGGCGGCCGGCAGCATCTTCAGCTGCGCACGCGTTTTCGCGACCCAGCCCGTATCGTGCCGGTAGCGCACGAGCAGGTTGCCGGGCGCGCCGCGCAGGAAGGTCTTCAGCGCCTGCTCGGAGCGGATCGTCGGCAGTGCGAGGTAGGCGGCGTTGAATGCGAGCCGGCTGTCGGGCCGGTCGAAATGCACGGGCACGCCGAAGAACTGGTGATAGTCGCTGCGCTGGTCGGGGCTCGGGCACGCGAAGTCGATGCGTTGCAGCGGGATGCGCCGGCCGATCAGCCAGCATGCGACGCCGAGGAGCATCAGCCAGAACGTCCGGTACGCGAACGCCGGGTAGGGCGCACCCGTCTGCGTCAGCACGATCTGCGCCTGCCCGTCGGCCACGACGAGCTCGCCGTGCGGCTCGTCCAGCACCACGCGCAGGAACTGCAGCGCGCGCCGCAGCGCCTTGTCGAGCGTGCCGGCGTGCAGCACCGCGTGGCACAGCAGCGTGAAGCTGCCGTGCCGCATCGGGCGCGCGGCGAGCCCGAAGAATTCGTCGTCGAGGGTGCCGGCGATCGCAAGCCATAGCCTGCCGTACTGCTGCGGCGTGACGGGCTCGCGCACGGCGGCCGGCAGGCCGGCAGCGCGCAGCACGGGCGCCGTCGCGATGCGTTGCCGGCGCAGGCACGCGAGCGCGTCGTCGACGAAATCCGGCGAAATCATCTGCGGCCCCATTTTCCTGCATCCTCTCGACATGGCAAAAGCGATCACGATTCTAGATTCTGTTTGTCATTGATTGCAATGTGCGGGCTGTCTACTATCGAGCTATCCCCGTCGCGCCCCTGGCTCGCCGGGGGCCATAACGCACAGGAGACACGCATGCCTGATGGAGCTACCGCCCGGGCGGTGCCGGCCTACGCCGACGCCGTGGCCCGATTCAGTATCGAGACCGCCGCGCAGCAATTGCACGGCGACCTGGAGCGCGGCCTGAACGCGTGCGTGGAATGCTGCGACCGGCACGCGTCCGCGGACGCGATCGCGCTCGACTGGATCGACGCCGGCGGGCAGCACCGCCGCTACACGTTTGCGCAGATGAAGGCGCTGTCGGCACGCGTTGCGAACCTGCTGGTTGCGCAGGGCGTGAAGCCGGGCGACGTGGTGGCGGGCCTGTTGCCGCGCACGCCCGAACTCGTCGCGACGATCCTCGGCACGTGGCGCGCGGGCGCCGTCTACCAGCCGCTGTTCACCGCGTTCGGCCCGAAGGCGATCGAGCACCGGCTGCGCATGAGCGACGCGCGCCTGGTCGTGACCAACGTCGCGAATCGTGCGAAGCTCGACGAGATCGCCGCTTGCCCGACCGTTGCGACGGTACGCGAGCCGGGCGAGACGCTGCCGGAAAACGACATCGATTTCCGTGCGGCGCTCGATGCGCGGTCCGACTCGTTCGAACCGGTGCTGCGCAAGGGGTCGGACCTGTTCATGATGATGTCGACGTCGGGCACGACGGGTTTGCCGAAGGGCGTGCCGGTGCCGCTGCGCGCGCTGCTCGCGTTCAGCGCGTACATGCGCGAAGCGGTCGACCTGCGTGCGGGCGACCGGTTCTGGAACATCGCCGATCCGGGCTGGGCATACGGGCTCTATTACGCGATCACGGGCCCGCTGATGCTCGGCCACGCGACGACGCTCTACGAGGGCAGCTTCACGGTCGACAGCACGTACGACGTGATCGAACGGCTCGGGATCACGAGCCTCGCCGGCTCGCCGACTGCGTTCCGGATGCTGATGGCGGCCGGGACGGAAGCGGCGGCGCGGCTGAAGGGCAAGCTGCGCGTGGTCAGCAGTGCGGGCGAGCCGTTGAATCCGGAAGTCGTGCGCTGGTTCGACGCGGCGCTCGGCGCGCCGATCTACGATCACTACGGACAGACTGAACTCGGGATGGTCGTGAACAACCACCACGGCCTCGCGCATGCCGTCCACGCCGGTTCGGCCGGCTTCGCGATGCCCGGCTACCGCGTCGCGGTGCTCGACGAAGCGAGCCGCGAACTCGGCCCCGGCGAGCCCGGCAACCTCGCGATCGACATCGCGCGCTCGCCGCTGCTGTGGTTCCACGGCTACTGGCAACAGGACACGCCGGCAATCGCGGGCGGCTATTACCGGACCGGCGACAACGTCGAGCTCGAGCCGGACGGCACCGTGAGCTTCATCGGCCGCGCGGACGACGTGATCACGTCGTCCGGCTACCGGATCGGCCCGTTCGACGTGGAAAGCGCGCTGATCGAGCATCCGGCCGTGAGCGAGGCCGCCGTCATCGGCGTGCCCGATGCGGAGCGCACGGAGATCGTCAAGGCGTTCGTCGTGCTGTCGAACGACTTCGACGGCACGCCGGCACTGGCCGAGGAACTGAGCCAGCACGTGAAGCGGCGGCTGTCCGCTCACGCCTATCCCCGCGCGATCGACTTCGTCGATGCGCTGCCTAAAACCCCGAGCGGCAAGATCCAGCGCTTCGTGTTGCGCAAGATGGAAGCCGACAAGGTCGCTCAACCCTGAACACACACTGTACGGATTGCGAATGAATATCAAGGATCGCGTTTTTCTGATCACGGGCGCCGGGTCGGGCCTCGGCGCCGCGGTGGCGCGCATGGTGGTCGCGGAAGGCGGCAAGGCCGTGCTGCTGGACGTCAACGAAGAGGCCGGTGCGGGCCTCGCGCACGCGCTCGGCGAGGCTGCACGCTTCGTGAAGACCGACGTGACGAGCGAAGCCGACGGCCAGGCGGCCGTTGCCGCCGCGCGTGACGCGTTCGGCCGCATCGACGCGCTCGTCAACTGCGCGGGCGTCGCGCCGGGCGAGAAGGTGGTGGGCCGCGAGGGTCCGCATTCGCTCGACCGCTTCGCGCGCGCGGTGTCGATCAATCTGGTCGGTACGTTCAACATGATCCGGCTGGCCGCCGAAGCGATGTCGAAGCAGGACGCCGATGCGGAAGGCGAGCGCGGCGTGATCGTCAACACCGCATCGGTCGCGGCGTTCGACGGGCAGATCGGGCAGGCTGCGTATGCGGCATCGAAGAGCGGTGTCGTGGGCATGACGCTGCCGATCGCGCGCGAGCTCGCGCGGTTCGGCATTCGCGTGGTGACGGTCGCGCCGGGCATCTTCGCGACGCCGATGATGGCCGGCATGCCGCAGGACGTGCAGGACGCGCTCGGCAAGAGCGTGCCGTTCCCGCCGCGGCTCGGCCGCCCGGAAGAATTTGCGGCGCTGGTGCGCCACATCGCCGAAAACACGATGCTGAACGGCGAAGTCATCCGTCTCGATGGCGCGTTGCGCATGGCACCGCGCTGACACTGGAGGAAGCGAATCATGACGACTCAGGATCCGATCGTAATCGTTGGCACGGCGCGTACGCCGATGGGTGGTTTTCAGGGCGACCTGGCGGCAGCCAGCGCGAGCGACCTCGGCGCAGTGGCGATTCGCGCGGCGCTCGAGCGCGCGAACGTGCCGGCCGAGCGTATCGATGAAATCGTGTTCGGCTGCGTGCTGCCGGCGGGCCAGGGCCAGGCACCGGCGCGGCAGGCCGCGCTGAAGGCCGGACTGCCGCTCGGGGCAGGCGCGACCACGGTCAACAAGATGTGCGGCTCGGGGATGAAGGCCGCGATGTTCGCGCACGACCTGTTGCTGGCGGGTTCGGCCGGTGTCGCCGTCGCGGGCGGGATGGAGAGCATGACGAACGCGCCGTACCTGCTGCCGAAGGCGCGCGCGGGGATGCGGATGGGTCACGGGCAGGTGCTCGATCACATGTTCCTCGACGGGCTCGAGGACGCGTACGAGAAGGGCCGCCTGATGGGCACGTTCGCGGAGGACTGTGCGCAGGCGTACCAGTTCACGCGCGACGCACAGGATGCGTTCGCGATCGCGTCGCTGACGCGCGCGCAACGCGCGATCGCCGAAGGGCATTTCGTGTCGGAGATCGCGCCGGTGACCGTGAAGGCCGGCAAGTCCGAAACCGTCGTGTCGATCGACGAACAGCCGGGCAAGGCGAAACTCGACAAGATCCCGACGCTCAAGCCGGCGTTCCGCGAAGGCGGCACGGTGACGGCCGCCAATGCGTCGTCGATCTCGGACGGCGCGGCCGCGCTCGTGATGATGCGCCGCTCGGAAGCCGAGCGCCTGGGCCTCACGCCGAAGGCCGTGATCGTCGGGCATTCGACCTACGCGGACAAGCCGGGCCTGTTTGCGACCGCGCCGATCGGCGCACTGCGCAAGCTGTCGGAGAAAACCGGCTGGAACCTGCGCGACGTCGACCTGTTCGAGATCAACGAAGCGTTCGCGGTGGTGCCGATGGCCGCGATGCGCGATCTCGACCTGCCGCACGAGAAGGTCAACGTGCACGGCGGCGCGTGTGCGCTCGGCCATCCGATCGGTGCGTCGGGTGCGCGCGTGATGGTGACGCTGCTGGCCGCGCTCGAGACGCATGGCCTGAAGCGCGGCATCGCATCGCTGTGCATCGGCGGCGGCGAGGCGACGGCCATCGCGATCGAGCGGGTCGCTTGACGCGTAGCACGCACGTAACGATGCACACGCGCGATACGGCACGCTGACCGTATCGCGCTACGGGCGGAGGGCATCGCGCAGGCCGTCTCTGCGCGTTGACCTTCGCCCGCTTCGTTTTCAGTGAATGCCGATTCGCGTTGCGCTATGCCTTCGCGTGCGGCGATACCGCACCGCATGCGCGAATCACGAGCTGCACGACCTGCTCGGTCGTCTCGGCGAACGCTTTCTGCGTGAACGCACGCTTGCCGCTCAGCGCGCGGATCTGCGCATCGAAATCCGCATAGTGCTGCGTGGTCGCCCAGATCAGGTACATCAACGCGTTCGCATCGATCGGCGCGAGCAGCCCGCGCGCGATCCAGCCTTCGATCACCTTCACGCGTGTGTCGAACCAGGGCTTCACGCGTTCCGACAGGATGTCCTGCATGTGCGCGGCACCGTGGATGATCTCGTTGGCCCAGACCTTCGAGCCGAGCGGGCGCCGTCGCGACAGATCCATCTTCGCGCGCACGTAGCCGCCGATCGCTTCCACTGGATCGTCGCCGGTCTCGAACGTGCCGGCCGCGCGGTGCCAGTCCTCGAACAGGTCGTCGAGCACGCGGCGGTACAGCGCGAGTTTCGTCGGGAAGTAGTAATGCAGGTTGGCTTTCGGCAGGCCCGCGCGCTCCGCGATCATCGCGGTGCTCGCGCCGTCGAGTCCGCGTTCCGCGAACACGGCCTCTGCACACGCGAGCAGATGCGCTTCGTTGGACTCGCGGATGTGTGCCTTGCGTCGCCGCAAAGGCGCGGACGTTTCGTCGCTGTCGGTCGCTTCGGCTGCCGCCTCGTCATGTCTCATCGTTACCCTCGCGCGGCGGGCATGCCGCGTTGGGCTTCATTCTAGCCGCTGATCCGCGTCGAACGCACGCATGCGGAAACGGCGCATCCACAGCGATGCTGCGTTGCGATGGCACGTTTCTCGCTCTATCGGTCCACGAAAGAAAGACGTTGCTTTGGTCATTTTGATCGTCTAAAACCTGTCCAATCGGACAGGATTCGACGAGCGGCGGAAGGCAGTTCCGTCGATTCGTCGGACGAACTTCGCACACGACCGGGACATGCACCGCGCATGGGCGGGATTGCCCCGAAACAGGTATTGCACGCACCGGCACAGACCGGGCTGACGACATCACCGACCCCACAGGAGCGATACGAATGAACGCGGTATCGGAAACAGTGAAGCGGGCAGCTTTCGACACGTCGATCAAGGTCGACGGCAAGCGGTTGTGGGACAGCCTGATGGAAGTCGCGAAGATCGGCGCGACGCCGAAGGGCGGCGTGTGCCGCCTCGCGCTGACCGATCTCGACAAGGCCGGCCGCGACCTGATCGTCGGCTGGGCGAAGGCCGCCGGCTGCACGGTGACGGTCGATACGATGGGCAACGTGTTCATGCGCCGCGCGGGCCGCGTGGCCGATGCGGCGCCGGTCGTTACCGGCTCGCACGCGGATTCGCAGCCGACGGGTGGCCGCTTCGACGGCATCTACGGCGTGCTCGGCGGCCTCGAGGTCATTCGCAGTCTCAACGATCACGGCATCGAGACCGAGCATCCGGTCGAGGTCGTGATCTGGACCAACGAGGAAGGCTCGCGCTTCGCGCCCGCGATGGTCGCATCCGGCGTATTCGCGGGCGTCTTCCCGCTCGAATACGGGCTGTCGCGCAAGGACGTGGACGGCAAGACGATCGGCGAGGAACTGGCGCGCATCGGCTACGCGGGTGACGTGCCGTGCGGCGGGCGCAAGCTGCACGCGGCGTTCGAACTGCATATCGAGCAGGGGCCGATACTCGAGGCGGAGTGCAAGACGATCGGCGTCGTCACCGACGCGCAGGGGCAGCGCTGGTACGAGATCACGTTCACCGGCCAGGAAGCGCATGCGGGGCCGACGCCGATGCCGCGCCGGCGCGATGCGTTGCTCGGTGCGTCGCGCGTGGTCGATCTGGTGAACCGGATCGGCCTCGATCATGCGCCGTTCGGCTGCGCGACGGTCGGCATGATGCAGGTCTACCCGAACTCGCGCAACGTGATTCCCGGACGCGTGTTCTTCACCGTCGATTTCCGTCATCCGGACGACGCGGTGCTCGCGAAGATGGATGCTGCATTGCGCGACGGTGTGGCGCGCATCGCGGCCGACATCGGGCTCGAGACCCAGCTCGAGCAGATTTTCTATTACAAGCCGGTCGCGTTCGATTCCGCCTGCGTGGAAGCGGTGCGCGGTGCGGCCGATCGCTTCGGCTACTCGCATCGCGACATCGTGTCGGGCGCGGGGCACGATGCGTGCTATCTCGCCCAGGTCGCGCCGACGTCGATGGTGTTCGTGCCGTGTGTCGACGGGATCAGTCACAACGAGATCGAGGACGCGACGCCCGCATGGATCGAGGCCGGCGCGAACGTGCTGCTGCACGCGATGCTGTCGCGCGCATGCGAGCCGGCTTCATGACGCAGGGACCGTAGCAGCCGGCAGGCTGCGTACTGCCTGACCGTAGCATTCCTGATAATGATGACCGCCCCGACTGTGCATTCGCAGCCGGCGGGGACGGCTTTGTCTCCACCCAGTCGAAGGAACGCGTATGACCACCAAGCCAACCGGCGATATCGCCGCGCATCGCCTGTCGTCCACGCAACTCTCGTGCGAATTCGCCGATATCGCGCCGCTGCTCGATCCGACTGCGGCAGCGGCCGCCGCCAGCCGCTGCCACTACTGCTACGACGCACCGTGCGTGCAGGCCTGCCCGACGCAGATCGACATCCCGAGCTTCATCCGCAAGATCGGCAACGGCAACCTGAAGGGCGCCGCGACCGACATCCTGTCGGCGAATCCGCTCGGCGGGATGTGCGCACGCGTGTGCCCGACCGAGATCCTGTGCGAAGGCGCATGCGTGCGCAATCATCAGGATGCGCAGCCCGTTGCGATCGGCGCGCTGCAGCGGCATGCGACCGACTGGGCGATGGCAACCGGCGCGGTGCGCTTCACGCGCGCACCCGACACGGGCCGCCACGTCGCAGTGGTCGGCGCGGGGCCGGCCGGGCTCGCGTGTGCGCACCGGCTCGCGATCGCCGGGCATCGCGTCACGCTGTTCGACGCACGCCCGAAGGCCGGCGGTCTCAACGAGTACGGGATCGCCGCGTACAAGACCGTCGACGATTTCGCGCAACGTGAAGTCGAGTGGCTGCTGTCGGTGGGCGGCATCACGCTGCAGACCGGCGTCGCGCTTGGCCGCGACATCACGCTGGACGCGCTGCGCGAGCAGCACGACGCGGTGTTTCTCGCGATGGGCCTCGCCGGCGTGCGCGCGCTCGCGATCGACGGCGAACAACTGGACGGCGTGATGAACGCAGTCGACTTCATCGAGCAGGTACGGCAGGCCGACGCGCTGGAGAACGTGCCGGTCGGGCGGCGCGTGGTCGTGATCGGCGGCGGCAACACGGCCATCGATGCGGCGGTGCAAAGCCGCAAGCTCGGCGCCGATCGCGTGACGATGGTGTACCGGCGTGGCGTGGACGCGATGAGCGCGACGTGGGCCGAGCGCGAATTCGCGCAGAAGAGCGGCGTCACGCTCGTCACGCACGCGAAACCCGTGCGCATGGCGGGCGCGAACGGGCAGGTGACGGGCGTCGAGTTCGAGGCGGCATCGGGCGAGCGTTTCACCGTCGACGCGGACATGGTGCTGAAGGCGATCGGCCAGACGCTGGTGCCGGACGATGGCGCAGCCGCGCTGCTGACCGCGGACGCGACGCGTATCGCGGTGGATGCGGACGGGCGCACCGCATGGCCCGACGTGTGGGCCGGCGGCGACTGCGCGGCGACGGGCGGCATCGACCTCACGGTGCAGGCCGTGCAGGACGGCAAGCGCGCGGCAGCGTCGATCGACGCTGCGCTCGCGCAACGCGACGCGAAGGCCGCGTGAGCGCACCGCGCGCGTCGCATACCACCACCACGAGCACAACGAACACGACCCCATTCTCACGGAGCCGAACATGGCCGACCTTCGCTGCACCATCGCGGGCATCACTTCGCCGAATCCCTTCTGGCTGGCGTCCGCGCCGCCGACCGACAAGGCCTACAACGTGAACCGCGCGTTCGAGGCGGGCTGGGGCGGCGTCGTGTGGAAGACGCTCGGGCTCGATCCGCACGTCGTCAACGTCAGTTCGCGCTACGGCGCCGTGCAGTGGAACGGCCAGCGCATCGCGGGGCTGAACAACATCGAGCTGATCACCGACCGTCCGCTCGACGTGAACCTGAGAGAGATCGCGCAGGTGAAGCGCGACTGGCCGGAACGCGCGCTGATCGTGTCGCTGATGGTGCCGTGCAACGAGCGGGACTGGAAGTGGATCTTGCCGCTCGTCGAGGATACGGGCGCCGACGCGGTCGAGCTGAACTTCGGCTGTCCGCACGGGATGAGCGAGCGCGGGATGGGCGCCGCGGTCGGGCAGGTGCCCGAATACGTGGAGATGGTCACGCGCTGGGTGAAGGAAGGCACGAAGCTGCCGTGCCTCGTGAAGCTCACGCCGAACATCAGCGATATCCGGATGGGGTCGCGCGCCGCGTACAAGGGCGGCGCGGACGGCGTGTCGCTGATCAACACGATCAACTCGATCGTCGCGGTCGATCTCGACCACATGGCGCCGATGCCGACCGTGGACGGCAAGGGCACGCACGGCGGCTATTGCGGCCCGGCGGTCAAGCCGATCGCGTTGAACATGGTCGCGGAGATCGCGCGCGACCCGGAAACGCCGAACCTGCCGATCTCCGGCATCGGCGGCATCTCGTCGTGGCGCGACGCGGCCGAGTTCATGGTGCTCGGCGCCGGCAGCGTGCAGGTGTGCACCGCGGCGATGCATTATGGATTCCGGATCGTGTCGGACCTCGCCGACGGCCTGTCGAACTGGATGGACGAGAAGGGCTACGCGACGCTCGACGATATCCGCGGCCGTGCGGTGCCGAACGTGACCGACTGGAAATACCTGAACCTGAAGTACGACATCAAGGCGCGCATCGACCAGGATCGCTGCATCCAGTGCGGGCTGTGCCATATCGCGTGCGAGGACACGTCGCACCAGGCGATCACGGCGACGAAGGACGGCGTGCGTCACTTCGAAGTGGTGGACTCGGAATGCGTCGGGTGCAATCTTTGCATGCATGTGTGTCCGGTCGAGCAATGCATCACGATGGAGCGCGTCGATTCGGGTGACTACGCGAACTGGACCACGCATCCGAACAATCCGGCGAGCGCGGACGCGGGGGCGAGTGCAGGTGCGGCGGCGGCACCCGAGAAACACGCGAAGAAGGCTGCCTGACCGGCGTCCGGCGGCGCGGGAGAGCCCCGCATCGCCGCTTTTCGTTCCACCCGGGTCGGCATCGCATGGTGCCGGCGCCGACGTTTTCGTGGAGTGCGTTCGATGAATCACGCAGCGAATCCCGCCGATCCCGATGGCGCTGCGGCGCAGGGCGGCAGCCTGTACAACGACGACCTCGCGCCGACGACGCCGGCGCAGCGCACGTGGAAGTGGTATCACTTCGCGGCGCTCTGGGTCGGGATGGTGATGAACATTGCGTCGTACATGCTTGCGGCGGGGCTGATCCAGGAAGGCATGTCCCCGTGGCAGGCCGTGACGACGGTGTTGCTCGGCAACCTGATCGTGCTCGTGCCGATGCTGCTGATCGGTCATGCGGGCGCGAAGCACGGGATTCCGTACGCGGTGCTCGTGCGCGCGTCGTTCGGCACGCAGGGCGCGAAGCTGCCGGCGCTGTTGCGCGCGATCGTCGCATGCGGCTGGTACGGGATCCAGACCTGGCTCGGCGGCAGTGCGATCTATACGCTGCTGAACATCCTGACCGGCAACGCGCTGCACGGCGCCGCGCTGCCGGTCGTCGGCATCGGGTTCGGGCAGCTCGCGTGCTTTCTCGTGTTCTGGGCGCTGCAGCTCTACTTCATCTGGCACGGCACCGATTCGATCCGCTGGCTCGAGAGCTGGTCCGCGCCGATCAAGGTCGTGATGTGCGTGGCGCTCGTGTGGTGGGCGACGTCGAAGGCGGGCGGCTTCGGCACGATGCTGTCGGCGCCGTCGCAGTTCGCGGCGGGCGGCAAGAAGGCCGGGCTGTTCTGGGCGACCTTCTGGCCGGGCCTGACCGCGATGGTCGGCTTCTGGGCGACGCTCGCGCTGAACATCCCCGATTTCACGCGCTTCGCGCATTCGCAGCGCGACCAGGTGATCGGCCAGTCGATCGGGCTGCCGTTGCCGATGGCACTGCTGTCGGTGGTATCGGTCGTCGTGACGTCCGCGACCGTCGTGATCTACGGCAACGCGATCTGGGATCCGATCGACCTGACGAGCCGGATGACGGGCATCGGCGTGGGCATCGCGCTCGTGATCCTCACGCTCGACACGATGTGCTGCAACCTCGCCGCGAATCTCGTCGGCCCGGCCTACGATTTCTCGAGCCTGTGGCCGAAGGGGATCTCGTACCGCACCGGCGGGATGATCACCGCGACCATCGCGATCGTGATGATGCCGTGGAAGATCCTCGCGACGACGGACGGCTACATCTTCACCTGGCTCGTCGGTTATTCGGCGCTGCTTGGGCCCGTGGCGGGGATCATGATGGTCGACTACTTCCTGATTCGCGGCACGCGGCTCGACACGCGCGCGCTGTTCGACGAACGCGGCGGCTTCAGCTACGCGCGCGGCTGGAACCCGGCCGCGCTGGCCGCGCTCGCGGTCGGCGTGCTGCCGAACCTGCCCGGCTTCCTGCACACGGCATTTCCGGCGTCGTTCCCGAACGTGCCGGCGTTCTTCAACACGCTTTACACGTACGCGTGGTTCGTCGGCCTCGTGCTGGCGTCGGGCGTGTACGGCACCTGGATGAAGTGGCGCGCCGGACAGCGCGCGCAGATCGCGAGCGCGTGACACGCGCGATGCGCTTCATGCGTGCGATGCGGCACCCGACAGTCAACGAGGAGGCAACCCCATGGCAATCCTGATTCGCGGCGGCACCGTGGTCGATGCGGACCGCTCCTATCGCGCCGACGTTCTGTGCGCGGACCCTGAAGACGGCGGCACGATCCTCCAGATCGCCGAGCAGATCGACGCGCCGGCCGGCGCGAGCGTCGTCGACGCGCACGACCAGTACGTGATGCCGGGCGGCATCGATCCGCATACGCACATGGAACTGCCGTTCATGGGCACGACCGCGAGCGACGATTTCTACTCGGGCACGGCCGCCGGGCTCGCCGGCGGCACGACGAGCATCATCGACTTCGTGATCCCGAGCCCGAAGCAGCCGCTGATGGACGCGTTCCGCGAATGGCGCGGCTGGGCCGAGAAGGCGGCGGCCGACTACGGCTTCCACGTGGCCGTGACGTGGTGGGACGAGAGCGTGCATCGCGACATGGGTACGCTCGTGCGCGAGCACGGCGTGTCGAGCTTCAAGCACTTCATGGCGTACAAGAACGCGATCATGGCCGACGACGAGGTGCTCGTGAACAGCTTCTCGCGTTCGCTCGAACTCGGCGCGCTGCCGACCGTGCACGCCGAGAACGGCGAGCTCGTGTTCCAGCTGCAGAAGGCGCTGCTCGCGCGCGGGATGACGGGGCCGGAGGCGCATCCGCTGTCGCGGCCGCCGGAGGTCGAAGGCGAGGCCGCGAACCGCGCGATCCGCATCGCGCAGGTGCTCGGCGTGCCCGTGTACATCGTGCACGTCTCCGCGAAGGACGCGGTGGATGCGATCACGCGCGCACGCAGCGAGGGGCTGCGCGTGTTCGGCGAGGTGCTGCCGGGCCACCTGGTGATCGACGAGGCCGTTTATCGCGATCCGGACTGGACGCGCGCGGCCGCGCACGTAATGAGCCCGCCGTTCCGCTCGGCCGAGCATCGCGAGGCGCTGTGGCGCGGGCTGCAGGCGGGGCAACTGCATACGACGGCGACCGACCACTGCGTGTTCTGCGCGTCGCAGAAGGCGATGGGCCGCGACGATTTCACGAAGATCCCGAACGGCTGCGGCGGGGTCGAGGATCGCATGTCGGTGCTGTGGCATCACGGCGTGAATCACGGCCGCATCACGCCGAACGAGTTCGTGCGGATCACGTCGACGAATGCCGCGCAGATCTTCAACCTGTATCCGCGCAAGGGCGCCGTGCAGGTGGGCGCCGATGCCGACCTCGTCGTGTGGGACCCTGCCGCGACGAAGACGATCTCGGTGAAGACCCATCACCAGCAGGTCGACTTCAACGTGTTCGAGGGGATGACGGTGCAGGGCGTCGCGACGCATACGCTCACGCGCGGCGCACTCGCATGGGCCGACGGCGAATTGCGCGCGGTGCGCGGCGCGGGCCGCTACCTGAAGCGCCCGCCGGCCGCTGGCTACTACGAGGCCGCGCGGATCGCGAACCGGCTGCGCGAACCGCATCCGGTCGAGCGCGCCGGCTGAACGGTGCGTAACGTGTGTAACGTGCGGGGCGTGTCGGGTCGAGCGGCACGCCCCGCCCCGCATGCTTCCTCTTGCCTTCCCGTGCATGCCGGCACTGCTTCTGCCTGCTGCTCCCCATCCCGCCAGTTCTCTCAGTATTTGGGACGGATCGTGGCGTGATCCCGTCTTGCCAATCTCCCGGTATGTAGAAGAACTGAGCAAGTCGACGAAGCACGCGACGTTGCTCGAACGCGGCCATTTTGTTTGCGTTGTCGGCGTGCATGCCGGCGAGTAATATCCACCGACGGCGTTTCGCAGGTATGCCGGGCCTGCCCGCCGAACAGTCCAACAACATTGAGAGCAAGGAGTACGAGGTGGATATTCTGCGCAGTCTCCTGGGTATGCTGTTCCTGCTGCTGGTGGCCTATCTGCTGTCGAACAACCGGCGCGCGGTGAGCGGCCGGACCATGATCGCCGCGCTGTGCACGCAACTGGCGATCGGCGCGCTGGTGCTGTTCGTGCCGTCCGGCCGCACGGCGCTGGCGGCGGCCGCGAACGGCGTCAATCGCGTGCTCGACATGGGCAATCACGGCATCGCGTTCGTGTTCGGCGGGCTCGTCGACAGCAAGATGTTCCAGCTGTTCGGCGACGGCGGGTTCGTGTTCGGCCTGCGCGTGCTGCCGATGATCATCTTCGTGACCGCACTGATCGCGGTGCTGTACTACATCGGCGTGATGAAATGGATCGTCGCGATCCTCGGCGCCGCACTGGCGAAAGTGCTCGGCGTGAGCCGCATCGAGGCGTGCTCGGCCGTCGCGACGATCTTTCTCGGGCAGAGCGAGATGCCCGCGCTCGTGAAGCCGTTCGTGCGGAACATGACGAGCGCCGAGATCTTCACGGTGATGGCGAGCGGCATGGCGTCGGTCGCCGGTTCGGTGCTGGTCGGCTATGCCGGCCTCGGCGTGAAGATGGAATACCTGCTCGCCGCGTCGTTCATGGCGGTGCCCGGCGGACTGCTGTTCGGCAAGCTGCTGTTTCCGACGGTCGAGCCGAGCCGCGTCGTGGTCGACGGGCTCGATTTCGACGACAAGCGCGCCGCCAACGTGATCGAGGCGGCGGCGTCGGGCGCGTCGGTCGGGCTGCGGATCGCGATCAACGTCGGTGCGATGCTGATCGCGTTCGTCGGGCTCATCGCGCTGATGAACCTCATCGTCAGCGGCGTGGCGGCGTTCGCGGGCTTTCCGCAGATCACGCTCGTGGGTATCATCGGCCACCTGTTCGCGCCGCTCGCGTGGATCATCGGCGTGCCGTGGCACGACGCGGCGCTGGCCGGCAACTTCATCGGCGAGAAGCTGATCTTCAACGAGTTCGTCGCGTATGGCGACCTGTCGCCGTACCTGAAGAGCGGCGAGCACGTCGCGGCGGCCGGCCTGCAGGTGCTCGACCCGAAGACGCTCGCGATCGTGTCGTTCGCGCTGTGCGGCTTCGCGAACTTCTCGTCGATCGCGATCCTCGCGGGCGGCTTCAGCGCGGTCGCGCCCGAGCGCCGCTCGGAAGTCGCGCGACACGGCCTGCGCGCACTGACGGCCGCAACGCTGTCGAACCTGATGAGCGCGGCGATTGCGGGCCTGTTCTTTTCGCTTCATTGAACTTGCGCCTGAACCTGAACGATCGAGGAGAGGCAACGATGTTTTTACCGCAGGAATTCATTCGCCGGAAGCGCGACGGGCAGGCGCTCGATCGCGACGGGATCGCCGCGTTCGTGCGCGGCGTGACCGACGGCAGCGTGACCGAGGGCCAGGTGGCCGCGTTCGCGATGGCCGTGTTTTTCAACGACCTGAGCACCGACGAGCGCGTTGCGCTGACGCTCGCGCAGCGCGACTCGGGCGACGTGCTCGACTGGCGCGCGCTCGATCTCGGCGGGCCGGTGATCGACAAGCATTCGACCGGCGGCGTCGGCGATGTCGTGTCGCTGATGCTCGGGCCGATGGTCGCCGCGTGCGGCGGCTACGTGCCGATGATCTCGGGGCGCGGGCTCGGCCATACCGGCGGCACGCTCGACAAGCTGAGCGCGATTCCCGGCTACGACGTGACGCCCGATACGGACGTGTTTCGTCGCACGGTGCGCGAGGTCGGCGTCGCGATCATCGGGCAGACGGCGCGGCTCGCGCCGGCCGACAAGCGCATCTATGCGATTCGCGACGTGACGGCGACCGTCGAATCGGTCGCGATGATCACCGCGTCGATCCTGTCGAAGAAACTCGCGGCCGGGCTCGACGGGCTCGTGATGGACGTCAAGGTCGGCTCCGGCGCGTTCATGCCGACGGCGGAGAAATCGGCGGAACTGGCGCGCAGCATCGTCGACGTCGGCAACGGCGCCGGCATGAAGACGACCGCGATCCTCACCGACATGAACCAGTCGCTCGCGCCGTGCGCGGGCAATGCGCTCGAAGTGGCATGCGCGATCGATTACCTGACGGGCAAGTCGCGCCCGGCGCGCCTGCATGACGTCACGATGGCGCTGTCGGCGGAGTTGCTCGTCACCGGCGGGTTGGCGCGCGACGTCGAGGCGGCGCGCGTGAAGTTGCAGCATGCGCTCGATTCGGGGGCGGCGGCGGAACGCTTCGCGAAGATGGTCACGGCGCTCGGCGGCCCCGCGGACCTGATCGACGCACCCGCGCGTCATCTCGCGCGGGCGGAGGTGATCGTACCGGTTCCGTCGCGCGTGAGCGGCGTCGTGCAGCGGGTCGATTGCCGCGCGCTCGGGCTCGCGGTCGTCGCGCTCGGCGGCGGCCGCACGCGCGCGGCGGACGCGATCGACTACCGTGTCGGCCTGACGGCGCTCGCGGAGATCGGGCAGCATGTCGAAGCCGGCCAGCCGCTCGGCCATGTGCATGCCCGCGATGCAGCCGCCGCGGCGCACGCGGTGGAGGCGATCCAGCGCAGCTATGTGCTGGGCGACACGGGCGCTGCGCCGCCGACCCTCTATCAGCGGATCGGCTGACCGCGCACGGTGCGGATACCGGCGATCGCTTCACGCCACGGGCGCATCGTGGCGGCCGGGTTGCGCCCGCGCCGATGCGCCCCGGCACACAATCGGAGGCACGACGAGATGGAACGACACGAACTGATCGAAGCGGCGAAGGCGGCGCGCGAACGCGCGTATGCGCCGTATTCCCGCTTCAAGGTTGGCGCCGCGCTGCTGGCGCGCGACGGGACGGTTTTTCACGGCTGCAATGTCGAGAACGCGTCTTACGGACTCTGCAACTGCGCGGAACGCACGGCGATGTTTGCGGCCATCGCCGCCGGTTATCGTCCGGGGGATTTCACGCGGCTTGCGGTCGTGGGCGACACGGACGGCCCGATCGCGCCGTGCGGCGCCTGCCGCCAGGTGATCATCGAGATCGGCACGCCGGACATCGAAGTGATCCTGGCGAACCTGCACGGGGCCGTCAGCGTCACGACGGCCGACGCATTGCTGCCGGGCGCGTTCCGCTTGTAACGAACGGCGCGCGCGACGGCGCGCCGCTCACGTCACGCGCCGTCGCGCGCTTCGCGGATCGGGATCACCGTGCGCGCGCCGCACTGGCGCAGCAGGTCGCGCAGCTCGTTGATGACCGGAAACACCTCGTGATTCCAGTCGGCGCCCTGCCGGTCATGCGCTTCCTGCTCGCGCTCGACGATCCAGCGATCCTCGCGGAAGATGCGCTCGGTGAACCAGACGAGCAGCGGCCACGCGAGATCGAGCGCGAACGGTATGCCGGGCTTGTGGATCGACAGCAGTCCGAACGTGCGGTTGGTGCGCTGCTCCGCGTCGAGCGGGACGTAGACGATCCACAGGTCCATCACGAGCGTGCCTTCGCTCGAGCGGATCTGCAGTGTCTGGTACGGATAACCGGTGCGCACCGTCATCACGCTCTTGTTCGCCTGCTCGCCCGGCTTCTTGCTCGCGCCGAACACGAGCGCCTCGCCGACCGGCTGCTTGCCTTCCATCCGCGCGAACGTGTAGTCCACCTCGACCCAGTCGTCGCCGCGGCGCCGGCCGACCGAGCGCGCACGCATCTGCCCCATCTGCTTGCGATGCAGGAACTGATGGTTCATGTCCATCAGGTTCTCGTGCATGAACGAGTAGTGGCACTTGACCTCGCGGCCGAAGCGGCGCGTCTTGAACGCGCGATCGTCCGCCGATTCGAGCGCGGGGAACGGCCGCGAGTCGGCGAGCGTCGCGTCGCCCGGGAACACGAAGATCAGCCCGTGCGCTTCGCGGCACGGATACGCGCGCACGCCGTTGGGCAGGCGCTCGCGGCCGAGGTACGGCACGTCGACGCAGCGGCCGCTGTCGCACGCGTAGGTCCAGCCGTGATAGCAGCAGCGCAGCGTCTCGCCGCTCACGACGCCCGCGTGCAGCGGCACCTGCCGGTGCGCGCAACGATCCTCGAGCGCGTACACGGCGCCGGATTCGGTGCGCACGAGCACGATCGGTTCGCCGGCGAAGCGCACGCCGAGCGTCTTGCCGCGTTTCAGCTCGCGCGACCACGCGAGCGGGTACCAGTGATCGGGATGAATCGGCACGCGGCGCAAGTCGCGCACGGCCGCGCCGGAAGAGGGTTCTCCAAGGGTGCCGCTGTCAGGGAAGGGCACTGCTCGCATGCGTGACGCCTCCGGGCTGGACTGGAATTCCGGGCGCCGCAAGATGCGGCGGGGATCTGGAGAAGTCTACGCGAAGTTGCCGGTCGCGGCGGACGCGATGCGGGTTTGCCCCGGCACGGCGGCCGCGGCTTCGTTGATGCAGCGCAAACCGGATCGCGGGCGGCTCGCGCCGGCCGTGCGTGGCAGCACGGGCTTCGGCCGCGCGGCAGGCGTTACCCGGTCAACCGGTCACCCCGTCATGCGGCGGCGTGACCACGTGACCGCGTGACCGCGTGACCGCGTGGCGGTCACGAGCGCGCATCGCGCCACAGCACCGCGTCGGTGCGGTACAGCGCCGGGAAGTACTGCTTCAACCCGGCGATCTTCGGCATGTCGTTGTACGCGATGTACGGCGCGTCGGGGTGCAGCTCGAGGTAGTTCTGGTGGTAGGCCTCGGCCGGGTAGAACCCCTTGTAGTCCTCGACACGCGTGACGACCGGCGCCCGAAACACGTGCGCGGTGCCGAGCTGCGCGATGTACGCGCTCGCGACCGCGCGTTGCTGCGCGGTGGTCGGGAAGATCGCCGACCGGTATTGCGACCCTTCGTCGGGGCCCTGCCGGTTGAGCTCGGTCGGATCGTGCGCGACCGAGAAGAACACCTGCAGAAGCCGGCCGTAGGTGATCTGGGTCGGGTCGTAGACGATGCGAACCGATTCCGCATGCCCGGTCAGTCCCGAGCCGACGAGCGCATAGTGCGCGGTTTCGGACGCACCGCCCGCATAGCCGGCCGTGACCTGCTTCACGCCCTTCACGTGTTCGAATACGCCTTGCACGCCCCAGAAGCAGCCGCCGGCCAGCACGGCCGTCTCGTCATGCGATGCGCCGGGCGTTTCGTCGAGCGTGGGCGCGGGGACGGTGCGCATCGGCTCGGCGGAGTTGACGATGCGCTGGTAGCCGAACACGGCTAGCGCCGCGACGGCGATGGCGCCGATGCGGCGCAGCATCGCCGTGCGCCGTTGCGGCGCGGAACCGCGGGGGGAGATGGTGTTCACGGTGTGCTCCTTCGGAAGGCGGAATGGAAAGCGTGGCCCGGACGCGGCGCCGGTGCGCCGCCCCCGGCCGGGATCAGCCGAACGTGAACGCATAGGCATTCACGCCGGGATCGAGAAACTCGATCGAGAACGTGCGATCGGCGATCGCGCCGGGTTGCCGGACCAGCTGGTACAGGCGTTGCCCGGTCACGGTGCCGTAGCCTTGCGCATCGACGTCGCTGCCGTGCGCGGCGCCGGGGGCCGCGCCGTCAAGCGTCACGCGAAAGCGCACCGGCTTGCCGTCCTCGCCGGGGCCGAGCACCAGGTGCAAGTCGCGCGCATGGAAGCGGTAGACGATGCGGCCGGCGGGTGCCGCGAGCGTCGCGCGTTCGGCGCCGACCCGCCACATGCCGGCGAGGCCCCAGTCGTTCAGATCGGGACGGGCCGGCTCGGCATAGTGATACGCCGCATCCCGCACCACGCCGCCGGGCGACACGAAATCCTCGGCGCGTGCGTAGCCGACATAGGTCTCGGGCGAGCGGACGTCCGCGCTGTCGGCCGCCGCGAGCGCACCCTTCGCGGGCGCGCCGGCGAGTCCGAGCGGCACGTTCAGCGCTTCCGGATGGCCTGCCTCGGCGAGCAGCGACTGGATCGCGCGCTCCGACTCCGCGTACTCGCCTTCGCCGAAGTGGTGTCGGCGCACGCGGCCCTGCGCGTCGACGAAGTAGTGCGCGGGCCAGTATTCGTTGTTGAATGCGCGCCAGATCGCGAAGCGGTTGTCGATCGCGACCGGGAAGTCGATGCCGAGGTCGTGCACGGCCTTCTTCACGTTTCCGATGTCGCGTTCGAACGCGAATTCGGGTGCGTGCACACCGATCACGACGAGTCCGTACGGCGCGTACTTGCGCGCCCACGCGGTCGTGTACGGCAGCGTGCGCAGGCAGTTGATGCACGAATAGGTCCAGAAATCGACCAGTACCACCTTGCCGCGCAGGCCGGCCGCCGTCAGCGGCGGCGAGTTCAGCCACTGCACCGCGCCGTCGAGCGACGGCAATGTGCCTTCGACGGGCAGCGCAGCCGGCGCATGCGTCGCGTCTACCACGCGCATCATCGCGCCGCCGGCACCGTTCGCGACACCGTTGGCCGAGCCCTCCGCCCCGTGTTCTGCCACGTTTTCCGCCGAACCGCCGGCCGGTGCCATTGCCGCCGGCGTGCCGTTGGCACGCCCGCCGAGCCGGTCGACGAGCTTCGTTTCGAGTCCGCCCGTCGTGACGGTCGACAGTTGTGCGAGCGCGCCCGTATCGAGGCCGAGCGCGATCGCACCGACGCCGGCCAGCAGCGCCGCGCCGATTCCGCGCTTGATCCATTCGCCGGCGCCGAGCGAGCGCTTCATCGCGGCGAACACCTTGCCGCCGATCACCAGCGCGACGCCGAGCGACGTCGCCGCGCCGGCCGCATACGCGACCAGCAGCAGCGTCGTGCCGACGCTTGCGCCGCGCAGCGCGGCGCCGGTCAGCACGAGCCCGAGGATCGGGCCCGCGCACGGCGCCCACAGCAGGCCGGTCGCGACGCCGAGCAGCAGCGACGACGCGGGGCCGGCCGGGCGGCCGTCGCGTTGCGCGAAGCCGGTGAGGCGGTTGCCGGCGGCGACGAGCGGTCGCGTCAGGTGCTCCGCGAGACGCGGCATCAGCAGCGTCAGGCCGAACACCGCGAGCAGCACGATGGCGACCCAGCGGCCGGCCTGGTTGGCTTGCGCGACCCAGCCGCCGCCGACGGCCGCGAGCGTCGCGACGACGGCGAACGTGAGGGCCATGCCGGCCAGCAGCGGCAGGCCGGTGCGTACGAACGGCTGGTCGGCGCGCGCGAACACGAACGGCAGCACGGGCAGGATGCACGGGCTCAGGATCGTGAGCACGCCGCCGAGATAGGCAAGGACGATGAGCAGCATGGTGCGTTCTCCAGTCGATCAGGCGTGGGGCCGGATCAGGCGGTGGCGGGGTGGAAGGCGAGGGCGAGGCCGTTCATGCAGTAGCGCAGGCCGGTCGGCGGCGGGCCGTCGTCGAACACGTGGCCGAGATGGCCGCCGCAGCGGCGGCAGTGCACTTCGGTGCGGATCATCCCGAACGACGCGTCGGTGTGGGTGGCGACCGCGTGGTCGAGCGGCTTCCAGAAGCTCGGCCAGCCTGTATGGCTGTCGAACTTGGCGGCCGACGAGAACAGCGCGAGGTCGCAGCCGGCGCACGCGAACGTGCCGTGCCGGTGCTCGTCGTTCAGCGGGCTGGTGTACGGGCGCTCGGTGCCGGCTTCGCGCAGGACCGTGTACTGGGCGGGCGTGAGCCGGCGATGCCATTCGGCGTCGCTGAGGGTGACTTCGAAAGGCGCGGCCGTCTGCGGGGTGGCCGGCGGCGCGGCGAACGCGCGGCCGACCAGCGCGCGGCGGCCGACGGACGACAGGGTCGCAAGCGCGGCGAGGCCGGTGGCGCCGGCGAACAGCAGATGTCTGCGGGTGGGCATGATGGGCTCCTGGCAGCAGGTCCTGAAAACATGCGCCCATCGTAGTCAGCGGCCGGTGTCGAAGTCCTCACGGAAAGTTAAACGAATCGTGAAGTCTGGGGTGTTGGGTTGGGGCGCTGGAATCTGTCGAAGCCCCGGCTGGCAAGGGCCTTCGACAGGGGGACCTGCCGATGTTTACCGGGCGCCTGTTCGTGCCGCGATTTTTAGTGTCTTTTTAGTGTTCGTCGAGAGGCGCGGCGAATCCGGAGTTTGGCTGGCCGGTCGAATCGGACAGGGACACGAGCGTTGTTTGACTGCGGTCATGCATCACGCCGAACGTGCGATGCGCGTTGATAGACGGATGAGTTTGCAAGCTAGCGCGACCGACGTGTGGTGCGCGTGTGGACGCGGAAGTTTGACAGTTTTTTCGTAGAAACTTCAGGGGGCGAGTTAGGACGTGTGCGGTTGTGCAGTGAAAGACGTGCGCGATGCGCTCCGCCGAAGTGGTCCATTTCGAGGCAGGATCCGGCGGAATGAAGGGGAACATAGTAAAGGCTAGGTTACCCTTCATTTCGGGACAGGCATGCGCCTGCGACTGATTTCGTGACTCGTTTAACTACTTTTGTATCTGCCGCAGTGGGAGCGGCTGCTGCGGACACGGCAAGTGCGTATACCCGCCCGATCTCGCCGCCGGCAGCCGGAAGATGACGATGGGCGCATTCTCTCCGCGGCGCGGGGAGAATGCGGGAGCGCGCTCGCCAGGGTTCCGCCGGTATCGAGATTCCGATAACGTGGCCATGGCTTGGCGCTGCCTGCCGACACCGATTTCTTCGATCCTGATAAGGCGACCGAGCTGATCCTGCTTCCCTGGTGGCTGACGTTCACCGCATGGTCAATGCCGCGCGGGCTGGCGCGACGGTCGCCGTCGATGCTGCATTGACGTTGCTCTACTGGCAGATCGGCCGTCATGTTCGGGAAGATGTGCGGCGCGGTGAGCGCACCGGCAATTCGCAACAGACCGCTCCGGCGCTTGCCCGTGCGCTGACCGCCTAGTATGGAAGTGGCTGGAGCGAGCAGCAGTTGCGTCAATGCGTGGGTGTGCTTAGGTCTTTCCTGACGAACCAATTTTCTCCGCAGTGCGGAGAGAATTGAGCTGGACCCGCCTGAAGACACGGATGTATCTCGACGTTCCGCTCAAGTGCGACTTCTGCATCGAGCTCTGCCGCCTGGAACGCTGGTCGGGCGCACGTTTCCGAGGTAGGCGCCCTCGCGTTGATACTGGACACTGGCCTCGACCACGTGGTCAGCAAGTCCTATTTGAACGGCTGGGAAGAGGCGCCGGCGTGCCTGGTCAGATGTTTCACACGATCTATTCGACGTCATGCGAGCAGGGGCGGACCGTGGCCTGCGTCTCGATGATGCCGGTGCGGTTGATAGTGGTGCCGTTTGTGATCGGAGGGGTACGCCGTCTGAGCCTACCGAACGTTGTGTGCGTCAAGTTCCGCAGCTACGCCTTACACATCGCCTGCCGTGGGCGGGTAGTCGGTTTCCTGCATCGCCCGCGAAGTTCGGGTGATTCCCCTAGAAAGCGAACGGCGTCAAGTCTTTGGCTGGCGTTCGGCGAGCTTGGCGTTGAATTCATCAAGGAGCGCTTGAACGAGGCCCGACGCAAAGCGCTGGTCTCGCACCAAGGCATCATCGTCGGCCTGGTAGTGGAATTTCGCGTAACCGACTGATCCGACCTTTTCGTATCCCTCGCCATGTTCGTCATCGCAGAAGCGGCGGTGCAGGGCCGAGAGTCCTGCTTCGATCGCGCCGGGATGGGTCTGCGACAACGCGCGCTGCACGAACTGTTCGGCAACCTCGTCGATCTTCCCCGCGTACCGCAGCACATGGATGAGGTCGGCCGCATCCTTGTTTTCCATGCGGTCGTCTAGCGCCAAGGCCTTCAGAATGACGAAGGCAGGCGGGCCTGTCAGGAATTTCGTGT
>NZ_LDUL01000076.1:0-130830 GCF_001043615.1 Burkholderia sp. LK4 | reverse complement strand
GCGCATGCTGCACGGCCGGGGAGGCGGACACGAACGCCGCGTACTGCAACGGCGGATGGCCGGCGA
This sequence comes from Burkholderia sp. LK4, assembly GCF_001043615.1. Classification (NCBI taxonomy): domain Bacteria; kingdom Pseudomonadati; phylum Pseudomonadota; class Betaproteobacteria; order Burkholderiales; family Burkholderiaceae; genus Burkholderia; species Burkholderia sp. LK4. The sequence goes on along the minus strand of NZ_LDUL01000076.1, from coordinate 130,764 downwards.
GCAGGCCGCAATAACCGCAGTGTTCGAAATGCGCATCGGCGGGCGCATGCGGTTCCGCGTGCGTCACGAGCGTTGTGCCGGTTGCCGAGCAGATCGGCGCGGCCGGCAGGCTGTTAACGGATTCGGATGCGCTCGCGCGCAGTTGCGAGATCAGCGGCGCGACCAGCGCGAGCACGAGCGCGAACAGCCCGAGCCACGCCGTGGCCCGGGCTTGCCGTGTCGGCGCGCGGCGTGCGCCGGCGCGCGACGAATCAGGCTGCCGCGCGTGCCGCACGGCCGAACAGCAGACGGTCGATCAACCAGACCGCGACGATCGTCGCGCCCATCAGCGGAAAGACGATGCCGAGCAGCACGAGCCCCGCGATCCAGCCGCGCATCGGCGGCGTGCCGCGTTCGCGCGACGGCGCGCCGAGCTTGCCGGCCGGGCGCCGTTTCCACCACATCACGGTGCCGGTGACGGCCATCGCGGCCAGCCCGAGCGACAACACCGCGCAGACGATCTGGTTCGCGAGCCCGAAGTAGCGGCCCATGTGCAGCGACGTGCCATACGACACGGCGCGCGATACCGCGCCGTAGTCGTCGTAGCGGATGTCCTTCAACACGGCGCCGCTGTACTGGTCGAGGTAGATCGTCCGCTCGGCCTGCGGGTCGTCGGGGAAGTACGACGCGGTGAACACGCCGTCCGCGCCGGACGGCAGCGCGAGCGTGTAGCCGCTCGTCACGCCGAGGCCCGCGACGATCGCGATCGCGCGAGCCAGCGGCAGCGGGGCCGGGGTCGGCGCCGACGGCGAATGCGGGACGGGCACGTTGCCGACCGCCCACGGCGTTTGCGGCAACGGCAGGTCGTCCATCACCATCCCCGGCATCGACTCGCCGGATTCGTGGTGATGGCCCGAGGGTGCGGCGGCCTGCGCGGGCGCATGCCCGGGCGCCGCGGCGGCACCCGGGCGCGTCGAGCGCACCGACGCGCCGCCCCATGCGCCTTCCGGCGCGCCGAGGTTCACGGTCGCGGCCAGCGCCTTGAAATTCTTGCCCCACGAACCCGACCACGGCAGCCCCGTCAGGATGAACGCCACCGTGCCGGCCGCGAGCCAGATGCCGGCCGTCGCGTGGAGGTTTTTCCACAGCGGCCGGCCGCGCAGCGACAGGTCGGGCCGCAATGCGCGCCCGACGCGCGCCGTGCCGCGCGGCCACCACAGTGCGATGCCGGTGCCGATCATCACGAAGGTCCAGCACGCGGCGAGCTCCATCAGCAGTTCGCCCGTCTTGCCGAGCAGCAGCTTGCGATGCAGCATCCGGTCGATCTGCATGAAGCGGTTCTCGACGCTCAGCGTACCGAGCACGCTACCGTCGTACGGGTTCACGTACACGCTCTCGCGGCTGCCGTCGCGCAGCCGGAACACGTATTCGGCGCTGCGGTCCGGCGCGGTCGAGACCTGGACGGAAACCGGCGTCGCGCCGGCCGGCATTGCGGTGCGTGCACTCGCGAGCAGCGCGTCGGGATCGAGGCGCGGCGTGGCGCGCGGCTCGACGACGAGCCGGTGCGGATACAGCAGCGGCTCGATCTGCGGCTGGAAGCAATACAGCGTGCCCGTGATCGCGAGGATCACCAGGAAAGGCATGACGAACAGGCCGGCATAGAAGTGCCAGCGCCAGAGCGTCCGGTAACCCGCGTGGGCGGAATGGGCGGGCGAGAGGGCCCGCTCGACGGTGGTCGACATGGTGTCAGCTCCTCGTGTTCGTTGAGCGGCCACGCCGGCGCGTGCCGGCGGACGTCAACGTGCGTTGCGCCCGCCTGCGCGCAGCGACGGAGCGGGCGGCGCGGCGCCATGCGCGGACGGTGCGCATGACGGCGTCGCCCGCGCGGTGCGGGCAGGCGGATGAACGCTTGAATCAGGTCGTATGAGACGAACGGCGTGCAGGCCCGTGCATATCGATGCGCGCGGGCCGCGAGGCGGAACCGTCAGCAGAACAGGGGAGGCGCGCGGGAAGGAGGGCGATCGCCGAAGATCGATCGCACGAACGGAGGAGGGGCGACGTGAATCCGGAAGCGCCGCGGGACGGCGCCCGGAAACAGCAGCACCAGCAGCACGAACGACGCGAGCGCCGTGAACAGCGCGGCGCCGAATGCGCACAGGCTGTCGCCGCCTCCGGCAGAAGCCGGGTTGTCGGCGTGCGCGTCATGCTTGAGCGCATCGGCGAGCGCGAGCGCATCGTTGGCCGGCGTGATCGGCGCGCCGGCATCGAAACGGGCCGCCAGCGCGGCCACGTCGACGATCAGCGGGCCGCGGCCCGAACACAGCACCACCGAGCCCGCATCCGGACCGTCCGGATCGAGCATCACGGCGCCCGACATCAGCGCGCGGGACAGCAGCGTCACGAGGAGGAACCCCCACAGAAGCTGTCGCGCGACGCCTGGCCGGAGCAGGAAGCGGCGAAGTGCGTTCATGGCGCGCGATTGTACCTCCGTTTGCGGTGCGGGGCCGCTCGTCACGCTGATGCACGGCATCAGCCCGGCGTGCTGCCGGAAGCGGAGGCGGCGCGCGCGCGGCGGCTATCCGGAACCGGGCGATCCGCTTTCCGGCGGCGCGTTCGCCGGGCCATACGACCAGGTGCCGTCCGCGCGCGCGGTGAGCACGTTGCCCGAGCGCCGGTCGTAGAGATGCCACTGCTCGTCGGCCGGATCGTCGCCGTATGGCCAGGTCGTCAGCTTGCCGCCGAGGTCGAAGTCGAATGCCCACGAACCCGGCTGGGCGTGCGGCGCGACCGATTGCAGGATCTGTCCGTCGAGACGTTGCGCGGCGGCGGCGATGTCGCCGGAGCGGGATTCGCTGTGCGCGAGTTCGAGGCCGTCGAGCGCGATCGACCAGTGGCAGTAGCAGATCCACAGATGCCCGCTGCCGGCGACCGTCACGTGCCGCGACGCGAGCCTGTCCCGGGACGCCGCGGACAGGCCCGGCGAGCCGGCGAGCGGCTCCCTGACATGCAGCGCGGGCTGCCCGAATTCGAACGTGAGAAAGCTGCCCTGGCCCTTCGTCACCGACCAGGCCGGGGTGTCGCAGATGGCCGGCCAGATCCGGTCGAAGTCGGCGGCGTTCACGGCGTGCGTCTCGTGTCGGCGAAACCGGCCCGGGTGTCGTTTGCGGTGTCGTCATTGCCGGCGAGCAGATCGGACAGGTCGGCGGGCGACATGCGCCGCATCGCCCGCTCGACGTCGCGATCGTAGCGGCGATCGTTCGGGTCGAGATGCTTTTGAGCCTTGCGCCCGTAGCGTTTCACGAACACGCCGAGCGCGCCGGCCAGCCGGGATGTCCGGTTCCTGATGCTCATGCGGCGAGATTATCGGGCGTGCGCGCGAATCGGGAATGGCCGCCGTGGCCGTGCTTGCCGCCCGCGGCAGCCGCTGCGTCGTGCCGGCTCAGGCCGGATACGCATCGTCGACTTTCAGGTTCGCGAGGCGGAACAGCGTGCGCAGCGTCTGCGGATGAATGTCGCGGTGCGCGGCGAGCGACGTCAGCATGAAGTCGAGCACCTTCGCGTAGCGGAGCAGCACGAGGCAGCGGGCGAGATCGGGCGTGCGGCCGCGCATGTCCTCGGCGAGGTGGACCATTTCGGTCGACAGCGAGCGCGCCATCTCGAGTTCCATCTGCTGTTTTTCGGTCCAGTCGGGCAACGGCTGTTCGAGCAGTTTCGCGAGAAAGAGCTGGAACGACGTGTCGGACGAATTGGGCAGCGCATCCATGAAAGGCCTCGTTGCTTGCGCGAATCGTTCGGGCGTATCCACTGGACGCGCCCGAGGGTGGGTTTGTGTCCGCGCGATGACCGGCGCGGCTGTCTCGCCCGAATGGAATGCAGGTTCCGTACCAGCGCAGCGGGACGATTGTTGAGCAATGTTGAGCGACGGTGCGATGCCGGGCGGCGAGTCCCGCCGGTACTGGATCGTGGCGGCGATCGAGGAGGCTGTCTACCTGCGCGGCGCGATGCATGTCGGGTGCGCGGGGCGGTCCGGCGAAGCGAAATGCTTCACGGATGTAACGTAACGCGGGGATAAATTGCGTCGCGCGTTCCATGGCGGGCCGACGAAACGGGTAGCCGCGCGCCTGCCGCCTGCGCCTGTCAGGCGTTCGGCCGGCCGGAGGCGGCGCTGCGGGATGGCCGCCACCGGCGGCGAAAACCGGCGGCGAACGTGACGGGTGTTTCAAAACCGAGACGGATTCGCCCACGGCGAGCCGGCTGCACGACCTGTCCAACTGGCCCAGCAAATTGCCGGCCAATTGTCCATGGGCAGACGGCGCGCGTTTGCCAACAATGCGTTGATCATCCCTGCGAGGTTCGACATGAGCGTCCACTCTTTTTTCTCGGCCAACCTGCTGCTGGCCTACACGGCCTATTTCATCGGGACGGCCAGCCCCGGGCCGAGCAATCTCGCGATCATGTCGGTCGCCGCGAACCAGGGACGCAAGGCGGCGCTCGCGTTTGCGCTCGGCGTGATTTCTGGGTCGATGGTCTGGGCGACGGTGGCGGCGCTCGGCGTGTCGGCCGCGCTGCTGGCATGGTCGAAGCTGCTGGTCGCGATCAAGATCTTCGGCGGGTTGTACCTGATGTGGCTGGCATTCAAGTCGGGGCGCACGGCATGGTCGGGCAAGGCGGCGACGTCGCTGAACGCAGCGGGCGAGCAACGGCTGTCGCGTTTCTACGTACGCGGCGCCATGCTGCACCTGACCAATCCGAAGGCGATCCTCGTGTGGGTGTCGATCGTCGCGCTGTCGTCGAATGGCGCGGGCGCGTCGCACGGCGCCGTCGTGCCGGGCTGCCTCGTGATCGGGTGCCTGGTGTTCGGCGGCTATGCGCTCGTGTTCTCGATGAACGGCGCGCGCCGGCTGTACGTGCGCGGCCGGCGCGCGATGGAAGCGTGTCTCGCCGTCGTGTTCGGCGTGGCGGGGATTCGGCTGCTGGTGTCGAACGTGTAGCGCATGCGCTCGACATGCGGGCGCACGGCCGGCGCAAGCGGCTCGCGAGTGAGCGAGCCGTGCCGCGCGGCCGCCGTACTCAGAAAATGAAGCCCGTGTTGATGAACTTCGACGTGTGATCCGACACGATCGAATCGAGCAGCTGCTTGCTGCTGTCGGTCTGCTTCGCCGCGACCATCGAGCGGATCGAGAACGCGCGCAGCGCGTCGCTCACCGACAGCGTGCCTTCCGCCGAATCCTTGCGGCCCGCGAACGGGAACACGTCGGGCCCGCGCTGGCACTGGCAGTTGAGGTTCACGCGGCACACCTGGTTCACGAGCGGATCGACGAGCGCGCCGATCTGCACCGGATCGGAGCCGAAGATGCTGACCTGCTGGCCGTGATCCGACGTCGTCACGTAGTCGAGCGCCGTCTCGACGTCGTCGAACGGCGCGACCGGAATGATCGGCCCGAACTGTTCCTCGCGATACAGTTTCATCCCTTCCGACACCGGGTACACGACGGCCGGATAGAACAGCGTCTTGCTGAACTCGCCGCCCGAATGGTTGACGACCTGCGCGCCCCTGGCCTTCGCGTCGTCGATCGCGTCCGTCATGTAGGCCGTGCGATGCATGCCGGGCAGCGGCGTGATGCTGACACCCTTCTCCCACGGCATGCCGATCTTCAGCTGCTCGAGCGCGGCGGTGAAGCGCTTCAGGAATTCGTCGACGATCGAGCGGTGCACGAGCAGCATCTTCAGCGCGGTGCAGCGCTGGCCGTTGAACGACAGCGCGCCGAGCAGGCACTCCTTTACGGTGAGGTCGAGATCGGCGTCGGGCAGCACGATCGCCGCGTTCTTCGCGTCGAGGCCGAGGATCGCGCGCAGCCGGTGGGACTTCGGGTGCTGCTTCTTCAGGTGGTCGGCCACCTTGCTCGAGCCGATCAGCGCGAGCACGTTGATCTTGCCCGACGCGAGCATGTGCGGCACGACCACCGCGCCGGGCGCGTAGATCGTGTTGATCACGCCCTTCGGGAACGCGTCGCGGAACGCCTCGAGCAGCGGCTCGAACAGCAGCGTGCCGTATTGCGGCGGCTTGAACACCACGGTGTTGCCCATCAGCAGCGCGGGGATCAGCGTCGCGAACGTCTCGTTCAGCGGATAGTTGTACGGGCCCATGCACAGCACGACGCCGAGCGGCGTGCGGCGGATCTGGCCGATCGTGCCTTCCGCGATCACGAAGCGCGAGTTCGCGTTGTCGAGCTCCTTCAGCGCGTCGATCGTCTGCGTCATGTACGTGACGGTACGGTCGAACTCCTTCTGCGAATCGGCGAGGCTCTTGCCGATCTCCCACATGATCAGGTTCACCACCAGTTCGCGCTGCGCGACCATCCGCTTGATGAAGTCCTGCATGCACGCGATGCGCTGCTCGACCTTCATCGTCGGCCACTCGCCGCGGCCCGAGTCGTACGCGCGCACCGCGGCGTCGAGCGCCGCGTCGCTTTCCGGCTCGCCCATCACGGGATAGCTGCCGATCTCGACCTGCTCGACGCTGCCGTCCGCCTGTCGCACGCACACGGGCGACAGCACGGTCTTGGTCGCGCCGTCCCACGGGCGCAATTCGCCGTCGACGAGCGACACGCGCTGGTGGATCGGCGAAGCGAGCCGGTACTCGGCGGGGATGTCCTCAAGGGCGGGAAACAGCTGTTGCAGGGAAGCGGAATCGGGCATGACGGTCTCGTTTGACGGGGTGTCCGGGAAGGACGGGCGATGCGAATCCTGAGCTGAGCGATCCTCGATCCTGAATCGGCATGATGACGCGCGCACGACGAAGCGTCACGGGGAAACATGGCCGAATCAGCGAATGGAACCAGTTCCATTAAAAAGGAACGCCGGCGTGAATGCAAGATTTGCCGAATCGTTCCGCATGCCTTGAAAGCATCCAGAAAGACTGTTGCGGAATGCTGGATATAACACGCTGCAGGCACCCGCAAACGTTTCCCTGCGGCCGGATTGCGCGGATAATGGCTCGGCGCGGCGAAGAAAAAAATGTAGCGAACCTGAGAGCACACGCAGTGAACAGAAGAAGATCCGCCGCACCGCCGATGCGAGGTCGGCTGCCCGGAGCGCCGGGTCGGGGTTGCCCGGTCCGGCGCGTACCGGACTTCGAATGCATGCCGTCTGCTTCGACGGATGCTTCGTGATCCTCTCCAGTCTCTTCGTCGTCAAATCCCGAATCCCGCTTGGCTCCCGGCCCTTCATTGCCCGATCGGGGGGATGAATTTCTTTCGTTTTAATTACGCCAAAGCCGCGTCAAAGCGTGAAACAGAAAGGTATTCGTCAGGAATGCAGGGCGCCGAGCGCATGCACGTTGCGGGCAGGCGACACGTCGAAAATTTACTAAAAACACGAATCATTCTCGTTTAATATTTCGCTCCGTTACAAGTCGCGACAGAACGCCGCGGCTCGTTTCGTGCCGGTTCCGCCGGCCGGCAGCCACCCGCGCCGGCTGTGCGTCGGCCGGCGGATGCGACGGGGAGATCCCCCGCGCATCGTCTCTTTCACGGAACGCTTCGTCGGTCGATTCGCCGCGTGATGCGCGCGCTGGCCGGATGCGTTTTCGTTCGCCGTTTTTCCTTCAGCCCCTACGTTCACGATGAAACTCAACAAGAGCGCCTGCCATTCGCTTCTGATCGCCACGTCGCTGGCCGGCGCACGCACCTCGTTCGCGCAGGCGAGCGACGCTGCGGCGACCCTGCCCGCGATCTCCGTCAATGCGGCTGCCGAGCATGCGTCGTACGACGGCGGCCACTCGCGCGCGGCGACCAAGACCGACATGTCGCTGATGGACGTGCCGCAGACGGTGAACGTCGTTCCGCACGCGGTGATCGAGGACCAGAACGCGACGTCGATGCAGGATGCGCTGCGCAACGTGCCGGGCGTCGGCTTTTCGGTCGGCGACGGCCAGCGCGACCAGATCACGATCCGCGGCTTCAACAGCATCACGGACCAGTACGTCGACGGCATCCGCGACGACGCGTTGTACTACCGCGACCTGTCGAACGTCGAGCGCGTGGAGGTGCTGAAGGGGCCGGCGGCCGTGCTGTACGGGCGCGGCTCGGCGGGCGGCATCGTGAATCGCGTGCTGAAGCGGCCGGAAGCGAACCCGGTGCGCGACGTGGGCGTGACGCTCGGCACGCGCGGCGAGCGGCGCGGCGAATTCGACCTCGGCTGGAACGCGAACGATGCGGCGCGTTTCCGCATGACCGGCGCGGCCGAGAATTCGAACAGTTTCCGCGACCAGTTCCAGCTCAACCGCCAGGCGATCGCGCCGTCCGCGCAATTCAAGCTCGACCGCGACACGGTGCTGAACGTCGAATTCGACTACCTGCACGACCGCCGCACGTCGGACCAGGGGCTGCCCGCGTATCTCGGCCGGCCGGTCGACGTGCCGATCAACACGTATTACGGCTCGGCGGACGCGGCGAACAGCTCGTACAACGACATCTCCGCGAAGAGCGCGACGGTGTCGCTCGATCACCGCTTCAGCGATTCGCTGTCGTTTCACGGTGCGATCCGCGCGTACGACTTCTCGCTCGAACGCAAGAACTACGTGACGTACGAGCCGATCAAGACCGCCGCGCACCCGGTCGTCACGCTCGACCAGTCGACGCGCCAGCGCACCGACCACGGCATCGACGGCCTGTTCGAGCTCACGCAGAAGACCTCGCTGTTCGGCATGCGCCACGAGCTGCTGTACGGGCTCGAGCTGTCGCAGCAGCAGAAGTTCGACACGATCTACAGCGTGTCGAAGGTCGCGACCTACGATCTGTTCAATCCGCAGCAGGTGATCCTGCCCGGCGTGCCGACCGGCGCGCGGGCGAAGACGAACGCGTCGACCGTCATCGGGCTCGCGGGCGTCTACGCGCAGGACCTGATCTCGCTGACCGAGCACTGGAAGGTGCTCGCGGGGCTGCGTTTCGACTACCTGAACCAGATCCGCCACGACTACACGTCGTCGAACGTCAACCTCGACCGTACCGATCACGCGTGGAGCCCGCGCGTCGGGCTGATCTACGAACCGCTCGACTGGCTGACGCTGTACGGGTCGTTCAGCCAGTCGTTCTCGCCGCTCGCCGATACGCTGATCAGTGCCGGCGCGTTCGCGAACGGCGCCGCGCTCGCGCCGCAGAAGACCACCGCGTATGAAGTCGGCTCGCGCTTCGACCTCGGCGGCAAGGCGACGGCGAGCGTCGCGCTGTTCGACATGCGACAGACCAACCAGCAGATCGGCGACCCGAACAATCCCGGCTACGCGCTGCCGATCGGCACGCAACACGTGCACGGGATGGAGCTGGGCTTCACCGGCGAGATCGCGCCGAAGTGGTCGGTGTATGCGGGTTACGCGTACCTGAACGGGACGGTCGACGGCTCGGCGCAATCGACGGCAGCGGGCGTCACGGTGGCGAGCAACACGCCCGGGCTGATGCCGCGCCACAGCGCGAACCTGTGGATCAAGCGCGAGCTGCCGTACGGTTTCTATGCGGCGGCCGGCATGCAGTTCCAGTCGGCGCGTTATACGTCGGCGAGCGATCTCGTCACGCTGCCGTCGTTTACCGCGTTCAATCTCGGCGCCGGCTATCGCAGCAAGAAGGTCGACGTGACGCTCACGCTCGACAACCTGTTCGATCGTCGCTACTTCATTGCCGCGCACGGCAATGCGGACCTGTACAACATGCCCGGCGACCCGCGCACGCTCACCGCGACGGTGAAGTGGCACATGTAACGCTCGTCACGCGCATCACGCGTGCGTTGCGCGACAATGCGGGTCGTCGTCACGATGGCCCGCCTTCCGCCACCCATGATCCGCCAAGCGCTTGATGTGTCGCGCATGCATGGCGCGCGTTTGCGCAGCAGTGAGCGGACTGGCGGCTGCGCGCTAGGTCGCAGTTCGATGTGTGTCAATACGCCGACGCTGCGCATTTGCGACGTCGCCGTGCCGTGATCTGAAGCGAGGGGCGGACTACTCAACGTCCTCGTCATCCTTTTCGCCGGCGTTATCTGCGTCGTGCTCCGGCACCGCTTTCGCGCTCTCATATGTCCGGGCAGCCAGCAGCGAAACGATATTTCACAGTCAATTGCATTTAGGCGGGTCAGTGATTGAAGTGTGAAGTGAAGTACGCTGTTAATGGTATCGGTTGAATATTTCAGAAGTGCCCAGGAAATGAGGGTGCCTTTCCAGGAGGCACTATCGAGATAGCCTGGCAAGAAGATCTTGCTAATCGAGTCGTTGCGGAAATATCGTAATAAGGTATTCCAGAACTATCTTGTTCGATGATCCTACTTGGACGATCCGATAAATGACCGACTTTTTAAAACTAGCGATGCTGAGCCGTAAGTCGGAAGCGCGATACGAGGGCCGCGCTTGCCGAATCGGTGCTTCACAGCTCCTTGACGAAGCTCCGGGGTACGTAGCTCAGCTACAACGGAGGTTCAGGAGAAAAGGAGCGGCAGGATGATAGATCGTCAGGCCAATGATAAATCGTTGACGTTTCGTGACATTTTTCAAGCGATTCATCGGGGGATGATGCAGCGCGGTCGGCTATTGATGCTTCATACGCCGCTCGGAGAAAATACTTTGATTCCGTTGCGTGCGCAGGGGTGGTCCAAAGTCGGACGAGGTTATGGCTGGGTCGTCGATGTTGCGTCAACGCGAAATGACATCGATGGGCGCGAGCTGATGCATCAGCAGGTCTCACTGTCTATCCAGCAATTCACTCAAATCTATGCAGATGTGGAATATAGGGCTGTTCACGGGTTTGTGAGGCGATTTGGATCGATTGGATACGATGGAGGCCTTTCGCTCTATCAACTGGAGTTTCAGTCAGCATTGTTTTTTCTCGAGTATGCGAGAGATGAAAATCAATGGTTCGACATGACTGCGCGCGAGATCGTCTCCGATCTTCTCAACAAGTATCCACAACTTCAAGGGCGCTTCAGATTCGCACTCACGCGACAGCCGGTGAAGCGCTCTTATACACGGCAAAGCGAAACAGATCTGAATTTCCTGCATCGCATTCTCGAATCGGAAGGATGGTACTTCTATTGGGATCATGCACCGACTCGTCATGATGATCATTTTAAGGGGTCGACACTTGTTGTTGTCGATAGCGTCTGGTCGTTGCCGGAAGCCAGACGTGCCGAGTTCTATCGTGGAGGTGAAAGTGACGGCACAGATGGCCTTACGCGATGGGCCACGATGCAAACTGCGCAGAGCATGACGTATGCGTCGACCTCGACGAATTACAAGAATATTGAATATCCGTATTCGATACTGAGAGAAAGGGATCTGAGCACTGTCACCTACACCGTCCGGCAATATCGATCTGACGAAGTCCGTAGCGTTCCAGCCGCGCCAATGGAGGTCTTTGAATCGCTGTCGTATGGCTATCCAGACTCACTTGCGGGAAACAGGCATGCGAAAATTCGAACCGAAGCATGGGATTCGGCGGCGTGTCGATATTACGGATTGGGCGGCATGCGCTGGACCGATGCCGGGATGCGTTTTACGCTGGAGAATCACCCTCGACACGCCTCGGCAGATCCAAACGATCGTGAGTTCGTGGCTATCGAAGTTCGGTCTGTCATCGAAAACAACATACCTATCGGCCACGGAGCGGCCTATCCGCTCAGCCTTCAAGACATGCTTGCCACTGTCAAGGCAATACACGGCAACCGATTCGATTCCCAGGCGCACATTGTCGATGGTGCACGCGGATTCTACTTGGTCGAGATCGAAGCCCAGCGAACTGATCTTCCATATCGAAGTCCGCTACAGCACAAAAAGCCGGACATGCATACCGAGCATGCGCTTGTTTGCGCACCGGGCAATGAGGAAGCCTGGACTGACGGGCGAAATCGGATATACGTGCGGTTTCGGTGGGATCGACGTAGCAAGCCCGGCGATTCGAGAACGTCACCGCCGCTGCTATCTCTGCAGGCCGATACAGGCAACGGATACGGTTCGGTTCACGTACCGAGAGCGGGGGAATGGGTCATCGTCGGATTTTGGGGGAACGACTGTGACAGGCCGTATGTACTGGGGCGGCTGTACGGTTCTACTAGTTCTCCGCAATGGCACGACAATGCTCTCCTTTCGGGCTTTCGCTCGCGGGGATTCGGGAACACCGGATACTTCAATAGCATCGTTCAGGACGATGCCACACACCAGGGTGGGCAACGATTTACCAGTTATTCAAACGGCAGCTACAGCTTGATTCATCAAGGTTACCTGATTCAGCACGAAGGCAATGTGCGCGGGCGGTACGTTGGAATGGGAATCAAGATTCATACCGATGACTATTTGGCGGTAGGGGCAAATAAAGGGGCGCTCATCACGACGTATCACCGTCACTACGACGGCGAACAACTCGATGTGACCGAGGTGTGTCGACAAATTATCGGATCGACCGCGTTGATGAAGTCACTGTCTGAGGCGAGCGAGCGGAGTCAGGCGGGAAGTATGAGAACCGGTCACGAAGCCTTGTCCCTGTTCGTCGATTCGATGCAAAGACCAGTGACACCGCAGCCCATGGGCGGGCGGACCGCGAACGGTGGGACAGGAACTGCCAACGCATTCAAGGAGCCGCTAATTGCGATTGCCGGTCCGGCTGGAATCTCCGCATCTACACAGAAATCGATTCACTATACCGCCGATCGAAACATCAATCTGGTCAGTTGTCGAGACACGAACATCGCTTCGGGGCAATCTCTGAATGTGGCTGCACGCGAACTCGTTAGCTTGTTCGCACAGAACGGAGGGATGCAGTTCGTCGCGAACAAAGGCGATGTGAGAACAGCGACGCACACTGGAGCGATCGAATTGCTGGCACAGGCTGCCATCAAGCTCTTGTCTATTGCGGACAAGATCGAGATGGGTGCGAAGGGCGAAATTCTAATGACAGCCGGTGGGGCTTACATTCGATTGAAAGGCGGCGACATTGAACTCCATGCGCCCGGAAAGTTGGACTTCAAAGGGGCTTCATTCAGCTTCGACGGTCCGAAACGCCTGGACTACCCATTGCCGGTGCTTGCGACGAACGAGGTGTACTCGGGTTGGTTCAAGGCAGTCGACCACGCCGGGCGGCCGGTAGCTGGCATTCGATACCGGATTCAGCATGCGGATGGTTCGCGCGTGTATTACGGCTACACAGATGAGGAGGGCCGGACGCTCGCGGTAACGGCCGCTCTGGCAGATCAGTTGCACGTGGTCTGGGATCGGGATCAGTTCGATGAGTCTGGTGCGGGGGACGAGGTGCTTACCTGTTGATGGGGGAAGAAAATGACACAGAGCAATCTAGTCTTGTCTGCCGAGGGAACCGAGCAAGTCGCGACTCTGACCGCCTCGACGGTTCGGTATGAGTTTGCCCATGCCACCTCGAAATTGACGTCGCTCAAGTACCGAATCGTCAAGGATGGTACCGAACAGTTGAAACTGGACAAGTTGGGTGCGGACGGGAGGACTGTTGCTGTACGCGTCAATGCAGGGGACCGAATTGGTATTCAGCTCGGAGCGGACACGAAGCCCATGTTCCGGCGTCAGGTTTTGTACGAGATCGTGGCTGATTCAGGGGTTAACATCGTTAAAATCAGTGAGCGTCGTGGCAAGGTTGACTTGAACGCGTGGAATGACGATGCGGTCGGAAAGCGTGCGTTCAAGGTTGCACCCGATAAGGCAGGGCAATGGCAGGGACAACTCTGGGGAGATACCTGGGCGTTGTTTAGCCCCAAATACACGGCACTTGAGGCGGCGTCGATTCTTGAGGATGTTGGAGCATCAGACGAATGGATCGCGCTTATTAGTCGCGTGTACGAAGATGATCTCGACGATGCTGGTGAATTGCAGTATGCGCAGTTGCGAGGCACGTTGACAGGTGTCAAGCGATTGAGGATCGAAATGGTGCCGGATGACCCGACCACGATCTTTTGGGAAGCGAGCGCGTTCAACAACTGCAGGGAAAATATACGAGGTGTCTATATGTCGGCAGACCCGCCGGCAACCGTTCCGCTGATCGAATATATCGGGCGCGTATCGCCTCTTTGCTACTACGCGGCATTCAAGGCAGCTGTCGACGCACGGATAGACGAGGTTCACCTGAGCAGTGGATGGCGCCCAATGATTGGGAGCGTGCTGCATCGAGTCGGAGTGGGGCTGGACGTAAATTATTTGCTGGATGACGGTTTGAAGATGGACCGTGTGGCGATGTCGAGTCAGAACGCTCAGGATCGCTACAGAAAGCATGTCCAGATCGACGAACTGGAGAGCATGACTAGTCGTACGCCGGAGCAGAACGAAAAGCTTGCGCAATTGCGTGCTCAGGTTGCTTCACTCGAAGAAAAGTCGCTTGTTACCGCATATCGCACGATGCTGAAACAGAGTCCACATATCCGCCAGCTGTTTGCACCATGGTTCATGCGGGCTACGAATCCGAACGTTGAAGATCGTACGGGCGATATGAACCGTGGGCAGTCTCGAAACGAGCAAATCCATAACGATCACCTGCACATCACGGCCAATGATCCTGAAATTTATTGAGTCGTCGAGAAAGGTGCGATGTGCCCACGCGCTGTGCATGTTGCTTCTTGTTTCTGGACCCGCCCTGGGGGGCGCGTGGTCGATCCCGGTTGACGACGAATTGGCCTGCGCAGAGGTCCGGATCGTGCAAGAGATCACCTTGTCGGGCACTTACTCGATCGACTACGACGACGAATTCAACGGATCCGAAGTCTGGTTCGTGGAGGACGGCGCTTCGGCCAGCCAACTGCCGGACCGCTCGCAGCGCGCCGGTCTGATCGTCTTTTCGAATCAGCAAGATGCGCTGCGCTACCTGCGACTTCCCATTGCACAGCCCGATGGTGTGTGCCGACTCAATGGGCGAGCGACAATCGTGATTAGCGACCTTGAAACGGTTTGTCCGGGGCAAGAGGCAACGGATCGTGCGATCCTGAAAAGGGTTGTTTCCGCAGGCTCGCCAACGCAGAGTCCATGCGATGCGGCGACGCGATGAGCGTCGCTTTCGTGATGCCCGGTCGCGACGCATGATTGACGACCGGGCTGCCGGTGGGATTGGCGGCGGCGATTTGCCTCCGTGTTTCGTTACTCGACGTCCTCGTCATCCTCCAGATCGGCATCCTCCTCCGCGCACTCCGGCGCCGCATACGCGCTCGCCTGCTCGAGCAGCCAGCCGCGAAACAGTTCGAGCGGCTTGCTGTGGCTGAACTCCGTCGGATACACGAGGTAGTACGCCGAATCGCCGACCGTCGCCGCGTCGCACGGCACGACCAGGCCGAGCTGCTGCAACTGCTCCTCGACGAAGAATTTCGGCACGAGCGCGACGCCGAGCCCGGCCGCGGCCGCGCTGATCAGCATCGTGTGCAGCTCGTAGCGCACGCCCTGCATCGTGCGGATGTCCTCGACGCCGTGTGTCTCGAACCACTGCGCCCACGCGCCGGGGCGTGTCGTCGAGTGCAGCAGCGGGTAGGCGAGCAGATCCTCGACGCGCTCGACGGGCCGGTCGAGCAGCGCGGGCGAGCAGATCGGCACGACTTCCTCGCCGAACAGGTAGTCGGACGACGTACCGGGCCAGGTCGGCTTGCCGTAGTGGATCGCGGCCTCGAAGTGCGTGTCCTCGAACGAGAACAGGTCGGTGCGGCTGCCCATGTTCACGCGCACGTCGGGCGTGCGGTCGTAGAAGCTCTTGATGCGCGGGATTAGCCAGTGCGACGCGAAGGTCGGCAGCACCGCCAGCTCCAGGTAGCCGCCGCCGCTGCCGTGCGCGATGATCGACAGCGTGTCGCGGTCGAGCGCCTCCAGCGCGCGGCGCACCTGCGTGCCGTAGAGCTTGCCGGCGCGCGTCAGCACGACGCGCTGCTTCACGCGTGCGAACAGCCGCACGCCGAGGCTGGCTTCCAGCGTCGCGATCTGGCGCGAAACCGCGCTTTCCGTCAGGAACAGCTCCTTGGCCGCGTGCGTGAAGCTCTCGTGGCGGGCGGCGGCTTCGAAAGCCACGAGCGCGCCCATGTTGGGGATCTTGAATTTGCGCATGATGTTCGATTCGTCTGACGGTCAGGCCCGCGCGGCGCCAGGCGGAAGGCGGGGTCGAGGAACGGCTGATAATTCCAAAAACTCATCACGTATCAATTTAATCTCGCTTTACGCCCGGCTGCAACCCTTTGAATAATGCTCCCCACGCAAGGTCAGGCGCCCGCTGGGCAGCCGGCCGACGAGTTGCCGGCACGTTTGCCGGCGGTCCCCCGAGACGAGAATCCTGATGCGCAATCCGAATATCGAGAGCTTGCTGACGAAGCTGCTGGGACAGGCGAAGACCGACGCCCTGTTCTCGACCCTGAACATGCCGGCCATCCTGGAAGAATGGGAAGAAGGTGTCGTGACGCGCGCCGAAATCGCGCAGGCGATGAACATGGCGCTGTTCGAAGGGCTGCTCGAGCGTTCGGCGAACGGCCGCGCTTATACGGCCGACGCGATCGAAAGCGGCGGCTCGGTTTATTTCGACCACGGTGCGCTGCGCACGGTGCGCTGGCCGCACACGGGCGCGCTGCCGCCAGGCGAGGCCGCGTTCACGCGCATCCTGCGTCCGCTCGGTTTCCGCCTGAACGGTCGTTACCCGCTCGACAAGCTCGGCATGACGGGCCGCGCGTATGCGCATGAAGACGCGCCGGACGAAATCGCGCAGTTCTTCGTCAGCGAACTGCATCCGGAACGTTTCTCGAAGGAATTCCAGCAGGCCGTGACGAACGTCGTCAGCTCGTCGCGGGATCCGCTGTCGCCGGCGGCCGTCGCGCTGCTGTGGGAAGTCGAGCGCGAAGGCTGGCTGTCGCTCGACGCCGCGCACGCGCTGCTGCCGGAGATCGTCGGTGCGTTCGCGCGCCAGCACGATGTGCCGAACGAGCTCGATTACGAAACGCTGCTGCTGGAATCGGCGGAAATGGCGTGGCTCGCGACCGAAGGCAACGCGTTTAACCATGCGACCGACCGCGTGGCCGACGTGTTCAAGCTGTCCGACGACGAGAAGGCGAAGGGCCGGCCGATGAAGCCGGAAGTCGAGCGTTCGCGCTCGGGCCGCGTGTTCCAGACCGCGTATCGTGCGGATACCGTCGAGCGCGAGTTCCGCACGCGCGACGGCGGCACGGTGAAGCGCAACGTGCCGGGCTCGTTCTACGAGTTCATCACGCGCAAGCGCACGTTCGACCAGGCGGCGCGCCGCTGGGTGACCGACCTGCGTTTCGATGCGGGCAACGCGCAGGGCATCTTCAAGATGACCGCGAACGCGGCGAAGTAACGAAGCGAAAGCGCGGTACGTCGCTTTCGGAAGAGACGAGCGGATCGGGCAGGACGCAAGGGCGTTCTGCCCGATTTGCATTGGGGGCCCCGCGATGCCGCGCAATACGCGCGATCGGGCGAATGCCGGATCGCGGCGTCACGGTCATCGATGCGATTGGGGAAAGTGGAAAGTGGAAATTGGAAAGCGGCATAGCGGCCGGCGCATGCCGCGCGCCGTGCCGTCAGAACACGTGCGTGATCAGAAAGAACAGCACCAGCAGCCCGACCGGCACGCCGAGCAGCCAGGCGATCAGGTATTTGCCCATGTCGTAGGTCCTGGTGGCCGCGACGCCGTCGGCGCCGCGGCGGTTGGATGAATGTGCTGTCGCGTCACAGCTCGCGGTCGAATTCCTTCAGCTGCTTCTCGGCCGCGTCGCGGGCGATCCCGTACCGTTCCTGGATCTTCCCGGCGAGATACTCGCGATTGCCGTCCGCGACGGCCAGGTCGTCGTCGGTCAGCTTGCCCCACTTGGCCTTCAGCTTGCCGGTGAGCTGCTTCCACTGGCCCTTGATCTTGTCCTCGTTCATCATGTGCTCCTTGTCGTGCAGGGATAAAAAGCGCGGCGGCGTGCCGCGCCGGGAGGTCAGGCCTTCGCCTTCAGGCCGGATGCGTCGACGTGCTTCACGCCCTTGACCGCGCGCGATACGGCGATCGCCTTCTTCACGGCGATCTTCGTCGGCAGCACGCCCGTCAGCGTGACGACGCCGTCGACGGTCTTCACGCTGATGTCGACGCTCTTCAGGCCGTCGGTGGCGGCCAGCTGGCCCTTCACCTTGGTCGTGATCCATGTGTCGGTGACGGGCTGGTTCGATTCGGTCTTCACGCCGTTGTCGGTGGATGCGTCCTGCGCAACCGCGTTCGTGAGCGGCGCGGCGCCGAGCAGGAAAGCCGCGCTGACGGCGAGCAGTGTCGAAAGGGGCGAGATTTTGTTCATTGATGTTCTCCTTCGATTGATGGGGTGAGTGGACCGATCGTGGAGCACGGATCGTGCCGCGCGTTACCACCGCGTGACTTCATTACCCGGCGATCGGCGTGTCGTAGCCGGGCTCGCGCGGCGGCATGTCCGGGCGCGGCACGTCGGGCGGCAGCGGAACCGGCGGATCGGTGCCGGGCGGCGGTTCGGGCGGGTTGTCCGGAGGCGGTTCAGGCCGCGTCGGATCGGGTGTCTGATGCAGCTTCATCGTGCTTCTCCTCTGCGGTTCGGATGGCAGCGCATGAGCGCCGATGCAGAACCAGCGTACCGGGTCGAACGTGCACGGGCATCGCGCAAATTCACCTGATCGGCTAGTGCGTTTGCACGGGGGCGTCGTGAAGGGGAGGGGGTGCGCCCGCGGGTTGCGGCGCGCGCAAAGCAGGCGCGGAGAATGCTTCGGGGATCGGCGGGATGCCGCACGGTGGCGGCACGCGATGCGAATGTACTATGGCGGTTAGTGCATCCGCGCCTGTCGCGCACGGATGCGGCGCGCGATCATCGCCACACGCGCCGGCCGGCGCGTGCCGACGAAGCTGCAACCGGGCCGGCGGTCATGCTGACGACATGGACAACCATTCGATGAACGAACAGGTAAACGAACAGGCGCTGAAGTCGCATACCGACCGGCGCCAGATGCACCAGATCATCGCGGGGCTCACCGAGGGCGTGATCCTGGTCGAGCCCGACCAGCGGATCGTCTGGGCGAACGAGGCCGCGCTCGCGATGCACGGCGTGACCGAGCTGAAGGCGCTCGGCGAGACCGTCACCGATTACCGCGAGCGCTTCCGGCTGCGCTACCGGAACAACCATCCGGTGCGCGACGGCCACTATCCGATGGATCGCGTGATCGCGGGCGAGGAGTTCAGCGACGTGACGGTCGAAGTGGAATCGGCCGCCGACGAAACCGTGAGCTGGGTCCACCGCATCCGCAGCCTCGTGCTGACGAACGCGGCCGGCGAACCCGACTGCCTCGCGCTGGTGCTGCACGACGCGACCGAATGGGCGAGCGCCGAGGAGCGCTTCGAGCGCACCTTCAACGCGAACCCGGCACCGGCCGTGATCTGCCGGCTCGACGACCTGCGCTACGTGAAGGTCAACCAGGGTTTTCTGGACATGACCGGCCACGCGCGCGACGACGTGCTCGGCCGCTCGGTGTACGAGGTCGACGTGCTCGAACAGGCCGAACGGCGCGAGCTCGCGATCGAGCGGCTCGGCGAAGGCGCGACGATTCCGCAGATGGAGGCCGTGCTGAAACTCGCGGACGGCAGCACGAAGGCCGTGGTCGTCGCCGGGCAGCCGATCGACATGAACGACGAGGCATGCATGCTGTTTACGTTCATGGATCTCGAGCCGCGCAAGCAGGCCGAGCGCGCGCTGCGGCAGAGCGAGGAACGCTTCGCGACGGCGTTCCGGATGGCGCCGGTCGCCACCGCGATCGTCACGGCCGACCGCTTCGAATTGCTCGACGTGAACGACGCGTTCGCCGCGATGACGGGCCATGCGCAGGACGACCTGCTCGGCAAATCCGCGGAGGAAATCGGGTTGTGGGCCGAACGCGGCGCGTGGCAGCGCATCGAAGGCCGGCTCGCGCGCGACGGCAACGTGCGCAACGCCGACGTGCAGATTCGCACGCGCGACGGTGACGTGCGCGATTGCGTCGTGTCGGCCGACCCCGTCGCGATACACGGGCGCGACTGCCTGCTCGTCGCGCTGCTCGACATCAGCGATCGCAAGCGCACGGAGATGGAACTCGTGTACGCGATCGAAACGGCGATGCAGGATGCGTCATGGTTCAGCCGCACGCTGATCGAGAAGCTGGCGAACGTGCGGCGCGCGAACGCGCCGGATGCGGGCGCGCAACTGTCGGACCTGACCGCGCGCGAGCGCGACGTGTTCGACCTGCTGTGCCACGGTCTCGCCGACAAGGAAATCGCCGGCCGCCTCGGGCTCGCGCCGAACACCGTGCGCAATCATGTCGCGACGATCTACGCGAAGCTCGACGTGCACAGCCGCGCCGAGGCGATCGTGTGGGCGCGCGAACGCGGGATCGTCGGCGCGGCCGATGCGAACGGCACGCGCGGCGCGAAGGCGGGCGAGAACGGCAAGGACTGACGCCGTCGGTACGAATGCACCATGCGCGCTGGTGCATCCGCATCTGCCGCGCGCGGCGCCCGCTTGCGATCCTGTCCGCTCGGCGGTGCGGCGCTGGCCGTCACGCCGCCGGTTCTCCCCAACCATCGCAGGAGACGACCATGGACAGGAATCGGATCGAAGGCAAGCTGAAACAGGTCAAGGGTTCGGTCAAGGAAGCGCTCGGCAAGGTCACGGGCGACCGCAAGACGGAACTGGAAGGCGTCGCCGAACAGCAGGCCGGCAAGCTTCAGGAGCAGGCCGGCGAGGCGGCGGATGCGGCGCGCAAGCAGACGGACGCCGATCGGCACTGACCGATGACGCGGCGCCGCGGGCGTCGCGGGGGCCGGCCGGGCCGTCATCGCAACGATGATGCGCTGCCGGCATGACCACGACCGGCCTTGATGGACGGGCGCCGGCGCCGCTTCCCATGAAAACTGCCTGCCCGCGGTTCACGGTTGCGCGGGCCGCGGGCCGGCCGCGCATGCGGAACTTGATGACAAATCCTCACAACATAGTTCCGATATTTCGTTTGCTGCACGGGTATTGGCTACCCACAATCCATTCACCTCTTTCGCGATGAAAGGCTCTTCGGAGACGGAGCCGCGGCGATCGACCGGCCAGGTGCGTTGCACGACGCCCCGGTAGCGGACGAGACGACCGGCACGCGAGAGGGCGCCGACGCGCGGTGGTCGCGCGTTGCATCCCGGCCCCCAGAACAAGGATTGTCATGACGTTCCGCATTCGTTCGCTTTCCGGCGTCGCATTGACCGCCGCGATTCTCGCGCTCCAGACGGGCGCGGCCCACGCGCAGGAGACGGTCGTCAAGGTCGGCGTCGCCGGCCCGCTGACGGGAGGCGGCGCCGCCTACGGCAAGGACATCGAGAACGGCGTGCGCATGGCCGTCGACGAAGCGAATGCCGCGCATCCGACGGTGGGCGGCAAGCCCGTGAAGTTCGTCGTCGCGTCGCAGGACGACCAAAGCGATCCGCGCACCGGCGTGCAGGCCGCGCAGCAGCTCGCCGACGCGCAGGTGGCCGTCGTGATCGGCCACTTCAATTCGGGCACGACGCTGCCCGCGTCGAAGATCTACGCGAAGGCCGGCATTCCGATGATCACGCCGTCGGCGACCAATCCCGACATCACGCGCGCCGGGCTCGGCACCGTGTATCGCGTGATCGCGACCGATACGCAGAACGCCGGCAATGCAGGCGCTTATGCGGCGAGCGTGACCAAGGCGAAGCGCATCGCGATCATCGACGACCGCACCGCGTTCGGCCAGGGCGAAGCCGACGAATTCGAGAAGGCCGTGAAGGCGAACGGCGGCACGATCGTCGCGCGCGAATTCACGAACGACAAGGCGGTGGATTTCAGCGCGCAGCTCACGAAGATCAAGAGCACCAACGCCGATCTCGTGTTCTTCGGCGGCCTCGACGCGCAGGCGGCGATGCTCGTGAAACGCATGCGCCAGCTCGGCATTCGCGCGCAGTTCCTCGCGGGCGGCGGCGTGATGAACGCGAACTTCATCAAGCTGGCCGGCAACGCGGCGGAAGGCGCGGCCGTGTGGGAATACGGGCAGCCGCTGTCGCGTCTCGCGAAGGGCAAGACGTTCGAAACGAAATTCCGGCAGAAGTACGGTGTCGACATGCTCGCGTATGCGCCGTTCGCGTACGACGCGACATGGATCGCGATCAACGCGATGCAGAAGGCGAACTCGACGAAGCCGGCCGATTTCAACGGCGCGCTGAAGGGCACGCGCTACGACGGCATCACGGGCACGATCGCGTTCACGAACACGGGCGACCTGAAGAACCCGAGCTCGACGCTGTACGAGGTGAAGAACGCCGCGTGGCAGCCCGTCACGACGAAGTCGGCGGATTGAACGCAACAGGCGCGCGCGGACTTTCGCGGTGCTGCCGGACGTGCTGAAATGCCATCGGCGATCGGTTGCGATCGCGGCGCACGCCGGTGCGGCAGCCGCACGAGTCCGCCCGCGCGACGCCGCGTGCGACGCGGCACGAACAACCCACGGGCGCAGCCGGCCGGCCGCGCCCTTCATGTGCAACTGGAGTCAGTCGTGAGTTCTCAAGTCGTCATCGTCGGCGGTGGTGTGATCGGCAGCTCGATCGCCTATTTCCTGCGCGCCACCGATCCCACGGTATCCGTGACCGTCATCGAGCGCGACCCCACCTATGCGAGATCGTCGTCGGCGTTGTCGGCCGCGTCGATTCGCCAGCAGTTCTCGACGCCGCTGTCGATCCAGATGTCGCTGTTCGGCATCGACTTCCTGCGCACGATCGGCGAACGGCTCGAAGTGGACGGCCACCAGCCGTCGATCGACCTGCACGAAGGCGGCTACCTGTTCCTCGCGACGCCGGCCGGCGACGCGACGCTGCGCGAGAACCATGCGCTGCAGACGAGCCTCGGCGCGGATATCCGGCTGATGGACCGCGATGCGCTGCGCGCGAAGTTTCCGTGGCTGAACGTCGACGATCTCGTATCGGGCTCATATGGCGTGAGCGGCGAAGGCTGGTTCGACGGCTACGGGCTCGTGCAGGCATTGCGCAAGAAGGCGCAGGCGCTGGGCGCGCGCTACGTGCCGTCCGACGTGACGGCGGTGGTGCGCGACGGCCGCAAGGTGACGCATGCGGTCACGGCCGACGGCGAACGCCATGCGTGCGACACGCTCGTCAACGCGGCCGGTGCATGGGCCCGCACGCTGTCGTCGATGATGGGCATCGACATCCCCGTCCATGCGCGGCGGCGCAGCATCTTCAACGTGTCGTCGCCTGCCAGGCTCACGGATTGCCCGCTGCTGATCGACCCGACCGGCGTGTATTTCCGGCCGGAAGGGCGCACGTACATCTGCGGGACGTCGCCGAGCCCGGATCGCGATCCGGACGACCTGCCGCTCGACGAAGTCGACCACGACCTGTTCGACGAGGTGATCTGGCCGACGCTCGCGAACCGCGTGCCGGAGTTCGAGGCGCTGCGCGTGGAGAACTGCTGGTCCGGGTACTACGAGTACAACGTGTTCGACCACAACGCGATCATCGGGTATCACCCGGACCTCGACAACGTCGTGTTCGCGAACGGCTACAGCGGTCACGGGCTGCAGCAAGGGCCGGCGACGGGGCGCGGGGTCAGCGAACTCATTCTGGGCGGGCGTTACGACACGCTCGACCTGTCGTCGCTCGGCTGGGCGCGAGTGCTGGAAAACCGGCCGATCGTCGAAAAGAACGTCGTGTAGCGCGGCGTACCCCGCCCCGTGTGGTGGGTGGGATTCTCCTTGTGTCTCGACTCATTGGCCCGACCGTGTCGGGCCTTTTTTTGTTGCGCGTGTCAGCCGGCGCCGTAGATCGCGTCGCGCAGATCGATCGTGTACTGGCCGTTCATCCCTTCGTAAAGCGTGTTCGACAGCGACACGACGGTGAGCCCCCGGGCGCGGTCGACGAACCACGAATGCCCGTACACGCCGCCCCAGCGCCAAGTGCCCACCGACTCCGGCGAGGCCGCCGCGAGCGGGTCGCGCAATACCGAGAACCCGATTCCGAACCCCGCGCCGGGCAGGTCGGGCAATTCGAGGTTGCCGGTGTGGATGCGGCCCATCTCGTCGACCAGGTCGGCCGGCAATAGCGTGCCGCCACCGGCACGCAGCGTGTCCAGCACGTTCAGCACGTCGCCGGCGGTGCCGACCATCCCGGCGCCGCCCGACGGGAAGGCATCCGCGTCGAGTGCGCGCGACGGCGAATACGTCACGCCGACGGTTCCGTCGAAGATCGGCACGGTCTCGTTTTCGGCGAGCCGGTGCGGTTGCGGCGTGTCGTTGACGTAGGGCGTCGCGAGCCGCGCGGGATCGCGTGCGACGAATCCCGTGTCGCGGGCGCCGAGCGGGCGGAGCACGAGCGTGTCGATGGCGTCGGCGAGCGGCAGCCCGCTGACGGCCTCGATCAGCGCGCCGACCACGTCGATGGAAAGCGAATAGTTCCAGCCGGTTCCCGGCGCGAACTGCAGCGGCACGCTCGCGATCCTGCGCAGGTTTTCGGCGAGCGTGATCGATGCGGCATCGAGCCCGTCGGAGGCGCCCGCGCGTGCGTAGGGGCCGGTCGCGTCGGCTTCCGTGAAGCGATAGCCGAGGCCGGCCGTATGCGCGAGCAGGTGGCGCACCCTGATCACCGGCACGCTGCCGTCGCGCAGCGCCGGGCGGAACTCGGGCAGCCAGCGCGTGACGTCGTCGTCGAGCGACAGCTTGTGTTGCGCGACGAGCGCCATCGCGGCCGCCGAGACGATCGGCTTCGTCACCGATGCGAGCCTGAACAGCGTGTCCTCGCGCATCGGCGTGCGCGCTTCGCGATCGGCGAACCCGGCCGCGCGGCGATAGACGAGTTCGCCGTCGCGTGCGATCAGGACGACCACACCGACGAGGCGATGTGTTTCGAGTTGACGGGACAGTACCGCATCGACGCGCTCGGCGAGTGCGGGATCGGTCGATGGCTGCCGGGATGATGCGCGGTTGGGGATCATCGAAGACTCTGTCGTGAAAGGTGTGCCGACATGGTAGGCGGCATGCGCCGGAAGTGGCGTTTATCCATACGTCGAACAGGGCTTCGTGCGCCGCACCGGCCGGCGCGGGCGGCCACGGGGCAGGAGATTGAACCGGGCGCCACGGCAGCCGCGTTGCGGTGCGTCATGCCGGGCCTGCGTCGGCCAGCCGCCAAAATATGCCCCAAGCGGCGGGCGGCGTTCGTTAGAATCTGCTTTCGTCGAGGAAACAGCGCAATTGCATTGGGGCAGGGCGGTATCGCGTCGCGGACACTGCTTGCCCGGAATTCACCGTTCATTTTTCACCGGAGGCGAGCATGCCAGGTTTACTTCCCGATGTTGACCGCGAGGGGCTCCTCGAATATTCGGTGGTGTACACCGATCGCTCGGTCAACCATATGTCGCAGCGCTTTCAGGGCGTCATGCGCGACATCTCCGGCACCCTGAAAAAAGTCTACAACGCGAAGTCGGTCGTGATCGTTCCGGGCAGCGGGACGTTCGGCATGGAAGCCGTCGCGCGGCAGTTTGCAACGAACAAGAAGTGCCTGGTCATCCGCAACGGCTGGTTCAGCTTCCGCTGGTCGCAGATTTTCGACATGGGCAGCATTCCGTCCGAAACGACGGTGCTGAAGGCGCGCCCGGTCGAAGCGGGGCGGCAGGCCGCGTATGCGCCGGCCCCGCTCGACGAAGTGGTCGCCGCGATCAAGGAACACAAGCCGGATCTGGTCTTTGCGCCGCATGTCGAGACCGCGTCCGGGATGATGCTGCCCGATGCGTATCTGCGCGCGGTGGCCGACGCCGTGCATGCGGTCGGCGGCATGTTCGTGCTGGATTGCATCGCGTCCGGCACGGTGTGGGTCGACATGCAGGCGAGCGGCGTCGACATCCTGATCAGCGCGCCGCAGAAGGGCTGGAGCGCGTCGCCGTGCTGCGCGATGGTCATGCTGAGCCCGCTCGCCCGCGAGCGCATCGACGGCGCGACCAGCACCAGCTTCGCGTGCGATCTCCGCAAGTGGCTGCAGATCATGGAAGCCTACGAGGGCGGCGGGTTCGCGTACCACGCGACGATGCCCACGGACAGCCTCACGACGCTGCGCGACGTGATGAAGGAAACCGAGGCGTACGGGTTCGACAAGGTGAAGGCGGAGCAGCTCGAGCTCGGCAAGCGCATTCGCGCGCTGCTGGCCGACAAGGGTTTCCGGAGCGTGGCGGCTGAAGGTTTCGAGGCGCCGGGTGTCGTGGTCAGCTACACGGACGACGACGGGATTCGATCGGGGAAGAAGTTCGCCGACGTGGGCTTGCAGATCGCGGCCGGCGTGCCGCTGCAATGCGACGAGCCGGAGGATTTCAAGACCTTCCGTCTGGGGTTGTTCGGTTTGGACAAGCTGCATGATGTCGACGGTGCGGTTGCGCGGTTTGCCGACGCGCTGGAGCGGATTCTCTAAGCCGCTTTGCGGACCTGGGCGAGGCCGTGGGCGGTGGGGCGTTGTACCCGCGGCCTGCCGCCTCGCCCCATTCGTTTTCATGGTCTCGTTCGATGCGCGCGCCCGGGCTCCGGGTTCGACGGACTAATCCGCGGCGGGGCCGGTCCATCCGCCTGTACGGCTTACCTGAAAGGCTCGCATGGCTTACATCGTTCGACACGAAGTTCCGCCGGTATCCACCTACATCGACATTCGTCTCGCCGCAGGGTTGAGCAGGAAGTCGGAACAGGCCGCGACGATCGGGTTGAAGAACGGGCTCTTCAGCGTCGTGGCTTACTGCGACGACGCGCCGGTCGGAATCGGCAGGGTCATCGGCGACGGCGGCTGCTTCTTCGAGATCGTGGACATCGCGGTGTTGCCCGCTCACCAGAAGAAAGGCGTAGGTGACCTGATCATGCGGGCGCTGATGGGCTACGTTCACGAGAATGCGCCGCCGACCGCGTATGTCAGCCTGATGGCCGATCACGGCACACCGAAGTTCTACGAACGGTATGGTTTTCAGCCGTCGTCGCTGCCGGAGAAGGCGGGGATGTTCCTGCGGATTGCGTAGCGCGCGGGAGGCCGATCGTCGCGGGTGATCGCTGGCCGTCGACAGTGCCGGAGACAGCAGATGTGCGCGCTCACCGCAGCTCATCGTGGCGACGGTCCGGTCTTCATCGAGTTTGTCGACACGCTTTTTCACTAAGCGCGCGTGCTTTTCGTTGTCATGCTCACGGCCCCAGGCGGCGACGCGTTTGCTGCCGATGGCGAGCCGGTCAATTTCCTTTTGTTCGGCGGCACGGCGCACCTGCGCCGCCGCGTCGGCATCGGCGATCCGAATAGGCCACAGGTCAGCTGGCGCCGTGCGTTCGGCAATACCCGGCGATATCCAGCAATACCCAGCAATACGCAGCCGGGCTCGACTTTGTCGTTCGCGAGCGACGGGCCGCTGTTCCGCACGGTCATCGTAGCTTTCGTTGCGCTAACAACGACCTGGGCGGAACAAGTCGGAACAAGTCGGCACGACGTCGGCAGCCGAAGCATTCCGCGAATGCACTCAACGAAATCCGGAAGCTGGATTGCGTTGCTGACGTGCTATATCGACCCCGCTCGGGGTTGATCGCCAGTTGAAGCCAATTTTGCCCCGGCAATGCACGCTAATCCCGCTCCATCCGTTGCAATCAATTCGCAAGGATTGGCAATATCGGACTCGCCGGCCAATCGCTGATTAATATGCGTGGCGACTTAGTGGAAGACGAAAAATATATTGGACGTCACGAAATGGATGTTGCATTGTTCACGCATTCGATGCGATCGCAGAAAATGAGCTGAGCGGTGTAGCGCCGCACAAGCAGAGAACGTCATATGCGATTGCGGTCGTGGCTCCTGTTCCCGGAGTCGCGGCCTGGACGATCCGCGGCGTGCGCGACGCCTGTGCGCGCGCGTATGCAGGATCGGCGCAACAGACAAAGAAAAGCGGCGAAAAGGACCTGAGAAGATGAAGGAGACGCGACGGACGCGGGCGGCATTCCGGATCGGGCGCAAACCCGACCCGGCTTCGCCGCTACGCCCAGATCGAGATCTGTTCGACCGACAACGCGGTCGCGACGGCAGGGCGGCGGAGCATGCGCTCCGTATGCGCGGCCCAATGTTCGAACCCGCGCATGTCGAGCTTCAGCATGTTCCCCCATTTGAAAAATATCAGCAGCATCGGATCGACGATCGAGTAGTGCTCGCCGAGCGCCCAGTCGCGCGCCGCGAGCCGTTCGTCGATCTGCGCATACGCAGCGAGGATGCCCGCGCGGCCTTTCGCGCGAATGCCGTCGTGCGCAGCCGGGTCCTCGCTGAAACGCGACGGATGGAAGTTGAGCGCGACCGTTCCGGGCAACACTGACGCCAGCCAGTTCATCCACTCGACGGCACGTGCGAGGCCCATCGGGGTATCGGGCACGAGCCGCGCCTGCGGAAAGCGCAGCGCGAGATAAAGCAGGATCGCCGACGACTCCGTCAGCACGTCGTCGCCGGTGTGCAGCACGGGCACCTTGCCTTTCGGGTTGAGCTGCCGGAATTCGGCGCTCTGCGTCGCACCGTCCTTGATCGAGACGAGTGCGAGTTCGAATGGTTCGCCCAGCTCGCGCAGGATGACGTGCGGTGCAAACGAAAGATGGCCGGGGCAGTAGAACAGCGTATGAGTTGTCATATTGATTAAGTCTCCTATTTATCTCTGGTGGAGATGCTGACCGGGTTTGTCGTGTCGACGCGTCGCATGGTGCATGACGCCCGATCGAAAGTCAAAAGCGAAGGACGATGTGAAGGATCTTGCGGTTCGGTGAAGACGAAGCCGGCCAGTGCGATGCGCGCGGGCCGGGATGAACGTGCGTTTCTGGAGCGTGATCGTGATGCGGATGATGAGCCTCGACGAATTGATCGACAGCGTGAAGACGTTTCTGGCCGGGATCGACCCGGGCGCGCCGGCGCGCGTGACCGCGCAGACGAACCTGCTCGACGCCAACCTGCTCGACTCGCTGTCGCTCGTGCACTTTGTGCTGTTCATCGAGCAGACGCTCAGGATCGACATCCCGATCGGCGACTTCGTGCTCGACTCGATCGCGTCGGTCGCGGCGATCTACGACCACTACGTGCTCGGCACGCCGCATGCCGCGAGCGCGTCGCGATGACGCCGGACGACCTGCTTCGTGACGAGTCGTTCACGTATTTCGCATACGGCTCGTGCATGAACCTCGCGAGCCTGTCGACGTCGCTCGGCTGCGACGCGGCGACGTACTTCGCGGGCGCGGCGCGGCTTGACGGCCATCGCCTCGCGTTCAATTACGCGTCGCTCAACGAGCCGGTCTGCTGCGCGAACATCGAGCCGGCTGCCGGTGCGATCGTCGAGGGCGCGCTGTATCGGTTGCCGATGCGCATGCTCGACGCGCTCGAGCGTCGCGAAGGCGTGCATCTCGGCCGCTACGTCCGCTACGCGGTCGAAGTGCTGGCGGCCGGCGGGCGGCGCGTACATGCGCTGACGTATCGCGGTGCGGTCACGCTCGATTGCGACGCCGCGCCGAGCGCGCGCTACCGCGACCTGCTGGTTCGCGGGCTCGCCGACGCGGGCGTGTCGGCGGCGTATCGCGAGCGCACGGTCGCGTACATGGCGGGGCTGCGCGATCGGCCGCCGCGTGCGGCATGACGGAATCAAGGCATCGTGCGCTCCACAAGAGCGCCCGATCCAGCGGTGCGTTCGCGACTTCGAACGTCGACGAGCGTTTTAAAGGCGCCCTAAGCGGGCATGTGAGCAAAAGGTTGAACATGAACCAGGCTTTCGACCATCCGCGCGTCATGCGCATCTTGCGCGTTGCCTGCGACGCAGCGCCCGGGCACAACGACGTACAACGAGCCCCCGGATCCGCGGCAACGCCACGAACGAACCTCGCGAGGCCGATGCGCACCTGATCCGCGCCCGCGAGCCGGATCGACACCCGCCCGGCGTGCCGCACACAGGTGTGCGGCACGCGGCACCCCGCATGCGAGAACGCACCGACCGCAGGAGGACGGCTCGCCGCCTCGTGCGCCGGAGCGCGGGTGCCGCCGTCGGGCGACGCGTGCAAGGCGCCGTGCGCAACGAATGACAATCGATCGCAAACAAGGAAAAAAATCATGGAGACGCTCGTATCGACCGTATTGCCCGCAGCGGGGGTGTCGGAAGACGCCGCCTATCGCAAGGTCGCGTGGCGGCTGATGCCGTTGCTGCTGTTCTGTTACCTGGTGTCGTATCTCGACCGCGTGAACGTGGGCTTCGCGAAGCTGCAGATGGCCGGCGATCTCGGGCTGTCCGACGCGGCCTACGGGCTCGGCGCCGGCATCTTCTTCTTCGGCTATTTCATCTTCGAGGTGCCGAGCAACCTGATCCTCCACCGCATCGGCGCACGCGTCTGGATCGCGCGAATCATGGTGACGTGGGGCGCGGTGTCCGCGCTGACGATGTTCGTCACGACGCCGACGGCGTTCTACGCGATGCGGTTCGTGCTCGGCGCCGCCGAGGCCGGTTTCTTTCCGGGCGTGATCCTGTACCTGACCTACTGGTATCCGGCCCATCGGCGCGGGCGGATCACGACGGTGTTCATGACGGCCGTTGCGCTGTCGGGCGTCGTCGGCGGCCCGATTTCCGGCTACATCCTGAAAGCATTCGACGGCATCAACGGGTGGCACGGCTGGCAGTGGCTGTATCTGCTCGAAGGGCTGCCGTCGATCGTCGCGGGTTTGCTCGTCTACGCGCTGCTCGACGACCGGATCGCGCAGGCGAAGTGGCTGAGCGACGAGGAGCGCGCGCTGCTCGAACGCAACGTGAATGCCGAGGACGCGGTCAAGTCCCACCTGTCGCTCGGCGCGGTGCTCGCGAATCCGCGCGTGTGGCTGATGTGCGCGATCTACTTCTCGTTCGTGATCGGCCTGTACGGCGTCGGCTTCTGGCTGCCGACGCTCATCCATGCAACGGGCGTGGCCGATCCGCTGACGATCGGGCTGCTGTCGACGGTGCCGTATGCGCTTGCGGTGGTCGCGATGATCGCGATCGCACGCAGCTCGGATCGCCTTCGCGAACGCCGCTGGCACCTCGCGGTGCCCGGTGCGATGGGCACGGTGGGGCTCGTGCTCGCGGTCGGCTGGGCGCATCAGACGGGGCTTGCGATCGCGGCGCTGACGCTCGCGACGATGGGCATCCTCACCGCGATCCCGCTGTTCTGGAGCCTGCCGACCGCGTTCCTCGGCGGCACCGCGGCCGCCGCCGGGATCGCGATGATCAATTCCGTCGGCAATCTCGCAGGCTTCCTCGGCCCTTACCTGATGGGGCTGCTCAAGCAACTGACCGCATCGAACGACGCGGGCCTCTACATGATGGCCGGCTGCATGGCGCTGGGCGGACTGCTCGCGCTGTCGCTGCCGAAGGCGCTGGTGAACCGGTAGCGATGCGCGGCTTTTCCCCCATGCACGGAGACAGGACATGATCCACAACGAACCCGCACTGTTCCCCGACCAGTCGATGGGCGCCTCGCCGCAGCGCTTTCGCGACGCGATGTGCCGCGTGGCGTCGGCCGTTCACGTACTCACGAGCGACGGACCTGCCGGGCGCTGCGGCATGACGGCGACCGCCGTGCTGTCGGTGTCCGATGCGCCGCCGACGGTGCTCGTGTCCGTCAATCGCGGCAGCGTATCGGCGCAGCGGCTGATCGCGAACGAGGTGTTCTGCGTGAACACGCTCGGCGCCGCCGACCGGTTTCTCGCCGACGTGTTCGCGGGCCGGACCGCGCATGCGCGTGATGCGCGCTTCACGGTGGGCGAATGGGGCGAGCTCGCGACGCGCGCGCCGGTGCTGGCGAGCGCGCGCATCGCGCTCGACTGCCGGCTCGTCGCGTCGATGAGCGCGGCGACGCACGAGCTGCTGGTCGGCGAAGTCGTGGCGCTGCACTGTGCGGCGCCCGACGACGACACGCTCGTCTATCTGCAGCGGGAGTTCCGCGTCGTGTGACGACGCGTGCCGACAGGATGACCGACATGAAACGCGAAATCGTACTAGCCACCAACCGCTGCCGCGGCGAGATCCTCGCCGGCGGTTTTCGCACCGACGTCGCGCGCATCGCGCAGTGCGCACGTGCGCATCTCGGCGACTATGCCGACAACCCGCATGTGCGAGCGCTGCTCGTGGCGCTCGAGAACCGCTGCCTCGCATCGGGGCGCCTGCTCGATCTCACGTACTCGGTGGACCCGAGCTTCATCCTCGGGTTCTTCGACGTGCCCTACAACGCCGACGCGTTCCTCGAGGCGGCCGCGATCGCGCCCGTGCCGATTCCGCCGAGCGTGCTCGCGATCGCGCCGGACGGCAACGCGTTGCCGGTGCAGATCCGCATGTGCACGGACGGCTTTCTCAATCCGCTCGCGGTCGCGGTATTCGGCGAGAACTTCATCGACGCCGACCTGCGCGCGTATCACAAGGCGTACTACTTCATCGACAAGTTCGTCGAGCGCTTCAAGCGCCATACGCGCCCGGCAATCGAAGCGAACTGGTCGCCCACCGCGTTCCCGGATCTGCTCTCGGCGGACGACGAGCTGCTGACGCAGGCGAGCGCGATCTGGGTCCACCTACACGAGTACCACCATCGCACGGGCTTCCTGCCGATCCCGGAGTACCTCGATGCGAAGAGCACGCGCAACGGTGCGGGCGCGGAGGAGTTGCGGGTCGACATCCTGTCGATCCTCGCGCTGTTCCGGCTGCGCTCGGACGACCGCGTGCTGCGCGCCTCGATCCAGTACATCCTGGCCGAGCGCCTGATCCGCTACCCGCTGCAGGCGCCGCCGCTCGACAACTACGACGCGCGCTCGTCGGTCGCGCTGTTTCATTACCTGTCCCGTCACGGCGTGATCGCGCAGCGTGGCGGTTCACTCTATTTCGAAGGGGGCTACGAACGCCTGACCCAGGCGCTCAGGTCCATCGTGATCAAGCTGACGGCGCTCGAATACAAGCTCAGCGTGTCGTCCGATCTCGACCGGAGAAAGATCCTGTCGTTCGTGCTGCCGACGCTCGCGAAGAACGACAACAACTGGGGCGCGGCCGGCAGGCCGCATTGACGGAAACCCGCCGCCCGCCCCATTTCGCAACGAATCAACCGAGGATCACGATGCCCACCTATCGTTCACGCACTTCCACGCACGGCCGCAACATGGCGGGCGCGCGCAGCCTGTGGCGCGCCACCGGGATGACCGACGCCGATTTCGACAAGCCGATCATCGCGGTCGTCAATTCGTTCACGCAGTTCGTGCCCGGTCACGTGCACCTGAAGGATCTCGGCCAGCTGGTCGCGCGCGAGATCGAAGCGGCCGGCGCGGTCGCGAAGGAGTTCAACACGATCGCGATCGACGACGGCATCGCGATGGGCCACGACGGCATGCTGTACAGCCTGCCGTCGCGCGAGCTGATCGCCGACAGCGTCGAGTACATGGTCAACGCGCACTGCGCGGACGCGATGGTCTGCATCTCGAACTGCGACAAGATCACGCCGGGGATGCTGATGGCCGCGATGCGCCTGAACATCCCGGTGGTCTTCGTGTCGGGCGGCCCGATGGAATCCGGCAAGCTGACGTTCCGCGGCAAGCGCCGCGCGTTCGACCTGATCGACGCAATGGTGGTGGCGGCCGACTCCCAGGTGACGGACGACGAGGTGCGCGCGGTCGAGAACGTCGCGTGCCCCACCTGCGGCTCGTGTTCCGGGATGTTTACCGCGAACTCGATGAACTGCCTCGCCGAGGCGCTCGGGCTCGCGCTGCCCGGCAACGGCTCGGTGCTGGCGACGCATGCCGAGCGCAAGCGCCTGTTCATCGAGGCCGGGCGCACGATCGTCGATCTCGCGCGCCGCTACTACGAGCAGGACGACGCGAGCGTGCTGCCGCGCTCGATCGCGACGCGCGATGCGTTCGAGAATGCGATGACGCTCGACATCGCGATGGGCGGCTCGACCAATACGGTATTGCACCTGCTCGCCGCCGCGCACGAAGGCGAGGTGCACTTCACGATGGCCGACATCGACCGGCTGTCGCGCCGCGTGCCGGTGCTGTGCAAGGTCGCGCCGTCGGTGCAGGACGTCCACATGGAGGACGTGCACCGGGCCGGCGGCGTGATCGGGATCATGGGTGAACTCGATCGCGCGGGGCTGCTGAACACGACGCTGCCGACCGTTCATGCGCCGAGCGTCGCGCACGTGCTGGCGCGCTGGGACGTGATGCGCAACCGCGTCGACTCGGTGTCGCGCTTCTATCGCGCGGCGCCCGGCGGCGTGCGCACGCACGTCGCGTTCAGCCAGGACAACCGCTACGACGAACTCGATCTCGACCGCGCGAACGGCTGCATCCGCGATGCCGAACACGCGTTCTCGCGCGACGGCGGGCTCGCGGTGCTGTTCGGCAACATCGCGCGCGACGGCTGCATCGTGAAGACCGCGGGCGTCGACGGCGGGATGCTGAAATTCACCGGCACCGCGCGCGTGTTCGAAGGGCAGGAGGAGGCGGTCGAAGGCATCCTCGGCGGTGCGGTCGGCCCGGGCGACATCGTGATCGTCCGCTACGAGGGGCCGCGGGGCGGCCCGGGCATGCAGGAGATGCTCTATCCGACCAGCTACCTGAAATCGAAGGGGCTCGCGAAGCAGTGCGCGCTGATTACCGACGGTCGTTTCTCCGGCGGCTCATCGGGGCTGTCGATCGGGCACGTGTCGCCCGAGGCGGCGGAGGGCGGCGAGATCGGGCTGCTCGAGAACGGCGACGCGATCGAGATCGACATCCCGAACCGCTCGATCAACGTCCTCGTGTCCGACGACGAACTGCGGCGGCGCCGCGCGGCGATGGAGGAGCGCGGCGCGCGTGCGTGGCAGCCCGAGAAGCGGCAGCGCCGCGTGTCGGGCGCGCTGCGCGCATACGCGGCGATGACGACGAGCGCGGCGCGCGGCGCCGTGCGGATCGTGAAGGGCTGACCGTGCGGCCCGCCCCGAACCATCCGGCGGCCGATGCGCAGGTCGACACCGTGCTCGTCACGGGCGGCCGCGCGCCGGCCGCGCATCACGGCTTCGTCAACCCGCCGGTGTATCGCGGCTCGACGGTGCTCGCGCCGAGCGTGGCCGACCTGCTCGGCTACACGCAGCCGTACGTGTACGGCCGGCGCGGCACGCCGACCACGGCCGCGCTGCAGGACGCGGTGCGCGCGCTCGATCACGGCGCGGGTGTCGTGCTGTGCCCGTCGGGGCTTGCCGCGATCACGACCGCGCTGTCGTCGTGCCTGTCGGCCGGCGACCATCTGCTGATGACGGATGCGGTGTACAAGCCCGCGCGCCAGCTGTGCGACGGCGTGCTGCGGCGCGCGGGCATCGAGACGACCTACTTCGATCCGCTCGCGTCGGTTGACGCGCTCGCCGCGCTGATCCGGCCGAACACGCGTGCGCTGTATCTCGAAGCGCCTGCGTCGCAGAGCATGGAGCTGTGCGACGTGCCGGCGTTCGCCGCGCTCGCGCGCGACCGCGGGCTCGTGGTGCTGTTCGACAACACGTGGGCGACGCCGCTGTTCTTCGACGCGTTCGCGCACGGCGCCGATCTCGTGATCCAGGCCGGCACCAAGTACCTGGCCGGTCATGCGGACGTGATGATCGGCATGGTGTCGGCGTCCGCGCGCGCGCTGCCGGCGCTCGAACAGTATCAGCGCGACACGGGGCAGTGCGTCGGCTCGGACGACGCGTTTCTCACGCTGCGCGGCATCCGGACGCTCGGCGTGCGGCTTCGCCAGCACCAGGCGAACGCGCTGCGTGTCGCACGCTGGCTCGCCGCGCGTCCGGAAGTGCGGCGCGTGTGCCATCCGGCGCTCGAGGACGATCCCGGCCATGCGCTGTGGGTGCGCGACTTCGGCGGCGCGACGGGGCTGTTCTCCGTCGTGCTGCGCCCGGCGCCCGCGCAGGCCGTCGCCGCGCTGCTCGAGGGGCTCGCGTATTTCGGGCTCGGTTATTCATGGGGCGGCTATGAAAGCCTCGCGATGCCGTTCGACTGCAGTGCGTACCGCACCGCGTCGCACTGGGACCCGGGCGGCCCGTGCGTGCGCTTTCACATCGGGCTCGAAAACGCCGACGACCTGATCGGCGACCTCGAGACCGGCTTCGCCCGCTTCAACGCCGCGCGCTGACGCCGACACGGGCAGCACGCGCGCGGCCCGCACGTTTCGCGCCGCATTCCAATGACGAGGAACCCCGTATGACGAAGCAACTCTGCCTGGGTGGATTCATGCGCCCCATCTGCCTGCACACGGCGTGGTGGCGGCACCCGAGCGCGCCGACGCTCGCGAACTTCAACTGGCCGGTGATCCGGTCGCTCGCGCAGAAGCTCGAGCACGCGTGCTTCGACGCGGTCTTCACCGCCGACCACCTCGCGGTGATGCCGATGCCGCCGAATGCGCTCAAGCGCAGCGGCACGATCACGTCGTACGACCCGCTCGTGATGCTGTCGGCGATCGCCGCATGCACCGACCGCATCGGCCTGATCGCGACCGGCACGACGAGCTACGAGGATCCGTACCTGCTTGCGCGCCGCTTCGCGTCGCTCGACCACCTGAGCGGCGGCCGCGCGGGCTGGAACATCGTCACGACGGTGAACCCGGAGGCCGCGCTCAACTTCGGTCTCGAGACCGCGCTGCGCCACGCCGAACGCTACGAGCGCGCCGAGGAGTTCTTCGACGTCGTGACGGGGCTGTGGGACGGCTGGTCCGATCACGCGCTCGTGATGGACAAGGAGGCGGGGGTGTTCTCGGATCTCGACAAGATCCGGCCGCTCAACCACAAGGGCAAGTTCTTCTCGGTCAAGGGGCCGCTGAACATCGCGCGGCCCGTGCAGGGCTGGCCGGTGATCGCGCTCGCCGGTGCGTCGGAGGAAGCGCGCGACATGGCCGCGCGTTCGGCCGACCTGGTGTTCGGCAACGCGCGCAGCATCGAGACGGGCCGTGCGTTCTACCGCGACGTGAAGTCGCGCGCGGTCGCGGCCGGGCGCAACCCCGATCACGTGAAGATCCTGCCCGCCAACCAGGTGTATGTCGGCCGCACGCGCGCGGAGGCGCTCGCGAAGAAGCGCTACATGGACGATCTCGTCCACGTGGACAGCAACATCCCGAACCTGTCGATCCGGCTCGGCGTCGACTGCTCGAAGTTCGATCCCGACAAGCCGTTGCCGGAGCTGCCGCACACGGAACAGGGGCAGGGCAACCAGCGCGAATGGGCGGCGCTCGCGCGCCGCGAGGGATTGACGGTGCGCGAGCTGGCGAAGCGGGCGGCCGAATCCGGCACCGGCGAGATGGTCGGCACCGCGTCCGAGATCGCCGACCAGATGGAGGAGTGGCTGATGACGGAGGCGTGCGACGGTTTCATCGTCGTGTTCTATACGGTGCCTGACGGCTACGACGACTTCGTGACGATGGTGGTGCCGGAACTGCAGCGGCGCGGGCTGTTTCGCACCCGCTACGAAGGCACGACGCTGCGCGAACACATCGGCCTGCCGCGGCCGAAGAGCCCGCTCGACTGAGCGGCGCGTCGCCAGATTTCGTTCCGGGAGACCGCAATGACCCACGATTCACCCCGATCCACATGGATGACGACGCCGTACCGCCGCCGGCTCGGCGTGCTGAGCGACGCTGCGCACCTGCCGCTGCTCGGCGACGGGTTATGCGGCGTCGAGCGCGAGACGCTGCGCGTCGATGCCGCCGGCCGGCTCGCGCTGACGCAACACCCGCACGCGCTCGGCGCGGCGCTCACGCACCCGTCGATCACGACCGACTACGCGGAGCCGCTGCTCGAGTTCGTCACGCCGCCGCAGCACGACGCGGCCGACGTGATCGAGCGGCTCGACGAGCTGCACCGCTTTGCGTGCCGCGCGATCGGCGACGAGCTGCTGTGGAGTCAGTCGATGCCGTGCCCGCTCGACGACGACCGGCGCATTCCGATCGCGTGGTACGGCACGTCGAACATCGGCATCCTGAAGCACGTGTACCGGCGCGGGCTGGCGTTCCGCTACGGCAAGGCGATGCAGTGCATCGCCGGGATCCACTACAACTATTCGCTCGCCGATGCCGTGTGGCCGCTGCTGCGCGACGTGCGCGACGGATGCGAGCCGGCCGGCCGCGACGCGCGCGACATGCGCTCGGCAGGCTATCTCGCCCTGATCCGCAATTTCCATCGCTACGGCTGGCTGCTGCTGTATCTGTTCGGCGCGTCGCCGGCGCTGTGCGCGGGTTTCGTCGCCGGCGACCGGCACGGGCTCGACGCGTTCGATGCGCAGACGCTGTACCTGCCGCACGCGACGAGCTTGCGGATGAGCGACCTCGGCTACCAGAACCGGGTGCAGGGGGCGTTCGCGCCCTGCCTCGACAACCTGCCTGCGTACCTGGACGGCCTCGCGCGAGCCGTCGCGCAGCCGTGCCCCGAGTACCAGGCGATCGGCGCGAAGCGCGACGGAGAATGGCTGCAGCTCAGCACGCACTTGCTGCAGATGGAGAACGAGTTCTATTCGTCGATCCGCCCGAAGCGCACGGTGCGCAGCGGCGAGCGGCCGCTCGACGCGCTGCGCAGCCGCGGCGTCGAATACGTCGAGGTGCGTTGTCTCGACATCGATCCGTTCGCGCCGCACGGCGTCGCCGAGACGACGCTGCGCTTTGTCGACGCGTTCCTGCTGTTCTGCGCGCTCGACGACAGCCCGTGCCTCGCCGGTGCCGAGCAGGACGCGTGCCGGCGCAACTTCGCGGCGGTCGCGCGGGAAGGTCGGCGCCCGGGGCTCGAGTTGCAGCGTGGCGGCGAGCGCGTCGCGTTGCGCGTGTGGGCGCACGAACTGCTCGCGCGAATCAACGAGGCGGCCGGCGTGCTGGATCTGCAGCGCGGCGACACACGCACGACCGCCGCGCTCGACGCGCAATACGCGAAGCTCGACGATCCGCGGGCGACGCCGTCGGCGCGCGTACTCGATGCACTGCACACGCTGCGCGACGATCCGGGCGGCGCGTGCTTCGCGTTCGGGATGCGGCAGACGCTCGCGCATACCGGGGCGTTCCGCGCGCGTCCGCTGCCGGCCGACGTGCAGGCGCGTTTCGACGCGATCGCGGCCGAATCGCTGAGCCGGCAGGCCGACCTGGAGCGAACGCAGATCGGCAACTTCGACGCGTTTCTCGCCGCGTATCACGCGGGAACGCTGAACCAGGAGTGCGGCGAGCCGACACATGGTGCGCACTGATACGGCGTCGCCGTATCGAATCCATCTCACGGAGGACAGATGAGCAGTATCGCGGAAATGAAGACCGATCGCGGGTTCTCGGCGCGGGCGGCTGGCGCGGGCGCGCTGGCGTCGTTCGTCGGTTTTGCATCGACGTTCACGCTGATCGTGAATGCGCTCATGAACGTCGGTGCAACGCGCGCGCAAGCCGCGTCCGGCCTGATGGCCGTCTCGATCGTGATGGGGCTGGCCGGCATCGTGCTCAGCTACCGGACCCGGATGCCCGTCAGCGCTGCGTGGTCGACGCCCGGCGCCGCGCTGCTGCTCGGCCTGGGCGCCGTGAAGGGCGGCTATCCGGCCGCGGTCGGCGCGCTCGTGCTGACCGGCGTGCTGCTCACGCTGGCCGGGCTGTGGAAGCCGCTCGGCCGCGCGATCTCGAGGATTCCGCTGCCGATCGCCAACGCGATGCTCGCGGGGATCATCCTGAACCTCTGCGTCGCCCCGGTGCACGCACTCGAGCAGTATCCGCTGTACGTCGCGCCGGTCCTGCTCGTGTGGGTCGTGATGATGCGGGTTCGCAAGATTCTCGCGGTGCCGTGCGCCGCGGTCGCGACGCTGGTCGTGATCGCGTTCATCGCGAAGACGGGTGGCGTCGGCGCGACCGGGATGTTGCCGCACCTCGCGCTCGTCGGGCCCGTGTTCTCGGCATCGACGATGGTGAGCGTCGCGGTGCCGCTCTTCATCGTGACGATGGCGTCGCAGAACATCCCGGGCGTCGCGGTGCTCAACGTCAACGGCTATCGGCCCGAGGCGTCGCGGCTGTTCACGGCCACGGGGCTGTGCAGCCTGCTCGCGGCGCCTTTCGGCGCACCGCCGATCGGGCTGGCCGCGATCACCGCCGCGCTGTGCGCCGGCGAGGAGGCCGGCCCCGACGAATCGCGGCGCTACTGGGCCGGCATCGTCTGCGGTGCCGCGTACATCGTGTACGGGTTCGCGGCGAGCGCCGCGACGCTGTTCATCGCGGTCGCGCCGCCGATCATCATCGAAGCGGTTGCCGGCCTCGCGCTGATGAACGCCCTCGGCGGCGCGCTGCTCAACGCATTCACCGACAAGGACGCGCGCGAGGCCGCGATCCTGACCTTCCTCGTGACGATGGCGGGCCATGCGTTTCTCGGCATCGGCGGCGCGTTCTGGGGCCTGCTGACCGGCATCGGGCTGACGTTCGTGCTGCGTCGCGAGAAGGGCCGGTGATGCCGCGCGACGACGCGGCCCCCGCAGTTCTGCCATTCCCTCAAAAAAACGGAGAAGAGATGCAGCACAACATCGTGAAAGTGACCGCGACGCCGGTGTTCGCGCGCGGCGACGCGGAGATCGCCGGCGTGCGGTTGTCCGGCAAGCTGTCGGGCGTCATCGTCGAAATCGAGACTTCGCAGGGCGTGGTCGGCCACGGCTTCACGGCGATTACCGACGAGGCGGTCGTGGCCGCGGCGATCGATCACGTCGCCGCACCCAACCTGGTCGGGATGAACGTCGTCGAGCGCGAGCGGATTCTCGACAGGCTTTACTGGCTGTTATGCCCGCGCGGGCAGACCGGCTATGCGGGGCACGTGATTTCCGCGATCGACATCGCGGTCTGGGATGCGATCGGCAAGATCGCCGGGCTGCCGGTGTGGAAAATGCTCGGCGGCGCGCGCCCGGTCGTGCCGCTGTATACGACGTTCGGCTTCGCTTCGCTCGAGCGCCCGGAGCTGATACATGCCGCGCGGGCGCTCGTCGGCGCCGGACATCGCCGCATCAAGATGATCGTCGGTTATCACGCGCTGGCGCGCCGCGACGAAGGGCGCTCGCTCGACCAGGTCGTCGCGGACGACGTCGCGCGCGTGCGCGCGGTGCGCGATGCGGTGGGCGCCGCCGCCGAGATTTACATCGACGCGAATTGCGGGCTCGACCACTATCACGCGCTGCGGCTTGCCGAGCGCGTGGCCGATTGCGACATCGGCTTCTTCGAGGAGCCGATCGCCGAGAACGACCCCGCGAAGCTCGCCGACCTGAGAAAGCGTGGCGGCATTCCGGTCGCCACCGGGCAAAGCGAGGGGCAGTTGTTCCGGTTCAGGGATTTCCTCGTGAACGACGCCGTCGACATCCTGCAGCCAAACGTGTGCGTGTGCGGCGGGTTCTCCGTCGCGGCGCGCGCGGCCGCGCTCGCGCAGGCGTTCGGCGTGCCGATCGACAATGGCGGCACGTTCCCGTTCCACAACATGCATCTGCACGGCGGGCTCGCGAACGGCGGCTCGGTCGAGTGGCACGTCGTCGCGGTCGAGATCTGCCGGAACCTGTTTACCGGCCTGCCGGCCGAGCAGAACGGGACGCTGGCACTGCCCGACACGCCGGGCCTCGGCTTCGGCATCAATCGCGATGGTGTCCGCGAATTCTCGTCGGGCCCGGGATCGCAGGGGCACGGCAAGGCGTGAGCGTCGGCCGGCGCGTTCGCGAGCGAGGACGCGCCGGCCGTGCGTCGACGGCTTCCCGCGCGTCGTCGCGCGGCGAGTGGCCTGCGAATCCGCCCGGACATGCCGGAACGGATCTGCGTGCGGCCGGCGTCATGCCGAGGCCAGTGTCCGCACGATATTGATGAAGCTGGCAAGGACGTGCCCGATATCGCCTTTGCGCCAGACGAGGCCGGTTTCAACGACGAACGAGCCGTGTGCGAGCGGGCGATAGACGACACCCGTTCGCCGCAGATTGCGCAACGATTGCGGCACCAGCGCGACCCCCATGCCGGCGGACACGAGGCTGACGATCGTCTGCATCTGGATTGCTTCCTGACCGATGTGCGGGACGACACCGACGTCGCTGTAGCACTCCATGATCGCGTCGTAAAACCTCGGGGCGAGACGGCGCGGAAAAATCACGAGCGGAAGGTCCGCAACTTCCTTCAGGTGAATCGGCACATCGTCGGGTGCCGTCGACGCGGCGCTCGGCATCGCGAGCACGAGCGGCTCGCTCAGGAGCGGCAGATACGACAGCTCGGCCACATAGCGTGGCGGCAACGGCGGAATGATCAGGCCCGCGTCGATGTGGCCCGCGACCAGCTCTTCGATCTGCACGTCGCTCGTCGCTTCGGTCAGTTGCAATCGCACCAGCGGATAGCGCATGCCGAATTCGCGCAGCAGCGAGGGCAGCAGCCCGTAATCGGCAATCGAGACGAACGCGAGCGACAGTCTTCCGGTCTCGCCGAGGGCGAGGCTCTTTGCCAGCGCGGGAAGCTCCTCGGCCGCGGCAAGCAGTTTCAGCACCGTCGGAAGCAACGCCTCGCCGACTGCCGTGAGCGCGACCGCACGCTTCGTGCGTGCGAAGAGCTCGAC
The DNA here is from genome assembly GCF_001043615.1 of Burkholderia sp. LK4. NCBI lineage: Bacteria > Pseudomonadati > Pseudomonadota > Betaproteobacteria > Burkholderiales > Burkholderiaceae > Burkholderia > Burkholderia sp. LK4. The sequence continues at coordinate 88,175 of NZ_LDUL01000076.1, read as the reverse complement.
GCCGAGCTCGCGTTCCAGCGAGCGTATTGCCTGCGACAGCGGCGGCTGGGTCATCGAGAGGCGCGCAGCCGCACGGCCGAAGTGCCGCTCCTCGGCAACGGCCGCGAAGTAATACCACTGGCGAAGATCCGGGGGGAAGTTGGGCATTCGTTCGACCTGAAGCGGCTGAATGGTGATGAATCATATATTGGACCAGCGGCCTGTGGCGCATCGGGAGCCGGTTCGTTCTTGTGTGTGCGAGGCGCATAAGCCGATGGCCAGCGCGCCACTTCATGCGACGCAAACGCCTGGAAAGCCAGCAGGCAATTGACGGATCGCGTGTCGCTACGGCTTTTGTGACACGTGATGGCAACACTGGATCGAGATGACCGGCGCAACATGGCCGTTCGCCGACGAATTACCCCGTCTTTTCCGACCCCGAGCCCGCTTCAATCCCACCGACGACAGACCGGCGACGTGGAGCATGCGGACGGAAGCTACCGCGTCAGGCAATACAACACATCGGGACAACCTTCCTCGTTCCTGCTTCCGTCGTTAAATGCAATGGCTACGAAACCATGCCGCTCATAAAACGCGGCGGCATCGCGATTCATCTGGAACGTATAGAGCTGGAGCTTGCCAACCGTCTGCGTCTTCACCGATTCCAGGAGGGCGGAACCGATCCCTTGTCGTTTGAATTCGGGGCACACGTACAACTGGTCGAGCCATGCAGTACCGTCGGTGATGACGTGTGCGGCCATGCCGACCATGCGATCGTCGTTCATCGCAACGGTCACGTTGCCCGACGGTACGAGTACGTCGGCAATCCAGTCGCGGACGGCGGCTTCGGAGTGCGCGAGCGGCGCGTAGGAGGCGAGCGTGTTGCGCGACCGCAGATACACGTCAGCCACCTCCGCGGCATCCGCCGTCATCGCTCGGCGCAAGATCAAGGGCATGTATCGGCTGCTCCGGAAAATTAATTGCGTGCACAACGATAGCAGCACGGAATCGAACTTCCAAGTTCGCGCGGCATGCCGCTGAAACCGGCGACACCGGAAGTCCGGCGCTGCTTGTCGAGTTTGCGGTATGGCGGTGAGATCGGGTTGCCGATTTACTGCTTCATTCCGACATTCCCGTATCATCCGTCCGGTTCGCCGGATCGCACGCGACGGCGATTCCGCACACATGAAAGGACGAGCGATGAAGGTCGAAAGGCGCGGCCACGGCAAAGCGATCGGGCACGGCGAGGCGGCGGATCCGAAGCGGGCCGGCGTCCCACCGGTCACGAAGAGTACCGACCCGCGCGACTACCAGCATGCACCCGCCATCGCGGCCGTCATGCCGAAAGCATTTCCCGACGGCTTCGTCGTCGCGGAACACCGGCACACGCGCGCGCAACTCGTCTACACCACGACAGGTATCGCCGAAGTCATCGCCTGCCAGTCGCTGTGGATGATCCCGCCGCATCGCGCACTCTGGATTCCACCCGACCTGCCGCACGCGATGCGCGCACACGGGCAACTCGAAATGCGCACCGCCTACGTCGACCCGCGAGCCTGCCGATCCGCGTACCCGGATCAGCCGGGCCTGGTCAACGTTTCGCCGCTGCTGCGCGAGTTGATCGTGCGTGCGTCGTCGTTCCCGGTCGAGGTCGATCCCGACGGACGCGACGCGCTCGTCATCCAGCTCATGCTCGCCGAAATCGAGTGGTCTCCCGAGCAACCGTTGCGGCTGCCGTCCGGCCAGGACCGGCGTCTTGCCCGGGTCTGCGACGCGATGCTCGCGAATCCGGCCGATCAGCGAACGCTGACGGAATGGGCCGACGAAGTCGGTGCATCGAGCCGGACACTGGCCCGGCTGTTCACCGCCGAAACCGGGCTGTCGTTCAGCCAGTGGCGCCAGCAGGCCAGGATTTCGGCCGCGCGCCCGCTGCTGGCCTCGGGACGCTCCGTGATCGCCGTCGCGGCCGAACTCGGCTACGAAACCACGAGCGCCTTCTCGACCGTGTTTCGCCGGTTTGCCGGCATGACGCCCAGCGCGTACGCGAAACTGTCCGATTCCGCGTAGCAAACGTCTTTCCAGCAAACGCGGGGCGCGGCGCGCACGCTTATCGTGTCGGTCATCGAATCCACTGACCGAACGAGGCAAGCCGACATGACGCGACACGACATCGAATTCCTGTCCGAAGCCGCCACGCTGCGAGGCTGGTACTACGAACCGGCGAAGCGCATCGCCGGCACGCAGGCGTATCCGGCCATCGTGATGGCGCACGGCTTCTCCGGCGTGAAGGAACAATATCTGGACCGCTACGCCGAGGTGTTTGCCGCCGGCGGTTTTGGCGTGCTGCTCTACGATCACCGGAATTTCGGCGCGAGCGACGGGTATCCGCGTCAGGAGATCGACCCCGTGCAGCAGAAGCGCGGTTATCGCGATGCGATCAGCTATCTGCTGACGCGCCCGGACGTCGATGCCGCACGCATCGGTATCTGGGGCACCAGCTACAGCGGCGGCCACGTGCTCGAAGTCGCGGCCATCGACCGGCGCGTCAAATGCGTGGTGTCGCAGGTGCCGACGATCAGCGGATATCAGTCGGCGTTGCGCCGCACGCGTTCCGATCTGGTGCCCGCGGCGCTGGCTCGCTTCGATGAAGATCGCAGGCAGCGATTCGCGGGCGGCGTGCCGGCGATGTTGCCGGCAGTCAGTGCGGACCCCGCGACAGCCTGCGCGATGGCGGGCGCGGATGCGTACCGGTTCTTCACCGAGTCGGCGGCGCGGTGTGCGCCGAACTGGAAAAACGAAGTGACGCTGCGCAGCGCCGAGATGTCACGCGAGAACGAGCCGGGCCAGTATGTCGATCGCATCTCGCCGACCCCGTTGCTGATGATCGTGGCCAACGAGGATCTGCTGACGCCGACCGACCTGTGCCTCAAGGCGTGGGAAAACGCGCTGGAGCCGAAGCGCCTGCTGCAGATCAAGGGCGGGCATTTCACGCCGTATATCGAGCATTTCGACGAAACGAGCCGGGCAGCGGTGGAGTGGTTCACGTTGCATCTGTCCGGCGCGTGCTGACCTGACCGGTTGCGGCGCGTGCGTGCGGTGTCCACGGCTTGCGCGAATGGCGATACCGCCAGCTTCGATGGTGCCTGCGTTTGCGGGGAAGGCGGCAACGCATGCCGAGGCGCGACCGCATCCATCGCCCGCCCGAAGCGACACCGGCGAACGGCACGCCGCGATGCCGCACGCGCTCGCGGACGATGTGTCGCCTCCTGGCCCGCACACGGTGGCGGCCGATGCTTCGTCATATGGAGTAATAGCTGTAATCCGGCCTGAAATTTTCTTTCCGGCGACTCGGGCTAGACTGGTCTCGCCTTGATACCCCCCCAAGGTGTTGTGTGTTCTCGGCTTGGCCCGCGCTTTCAGGCTTTCAGGTGCGGGCCAATTTTTTCGGGCGGTCGCCACCGGCCGTTCCGCTCCCGACCCTGCCGGCGGGTGCGTCATCCGGCACCCCCGTTTCGCCATAGCCATTCTTTCCGAACCCTTTCATGGAATCCTGACGATCGACGATCGGTCACAACGTCGTGTGCAATCGTCGGATCTTGCCCGAATCGTGATGACGTCAGGCAGCACGGTGTGACCGCTCGATGAGGGGTGAGCGGGATTCTTCTTGTATCCCGCTCGTTGGCCCGACCGTGTCGGGCTTTTTTTGTTCGAGGGCGGGCAGGTGTGCCACCGATCGCCGCATGTGGCAACATCGCGGTGATTTGCACATCCGATCCGGGTGCCGGCAGGCCCATCCATCCGAAGGGGGAGTCATGTTTGACCATGTCAAATTCGGCGTGAGCGACTTTGCAGCCAGCAAGACGTTTTTCCTCAACGCACTTGAACCGCTTGGCGTCGTGGTGGTGGGTGAGGGCGATCCGTCGTACGGCATCGAGATGTCGCCACCTGGCAAACCATCGTTGTGCCTGTTCCAGACGTCGGAGAAGCCGGCGCATCTTCACATCGCGTTCGTGGCCGACGACCGGCAGCAGGTCGATGCGTTCTATCGCGCGGCGCTGGAGGCGGGCGGGAAGGACAATGGCGCGCCGGGGCTGCGGCCGCATTATCACGCGAACTACTACGCGGCATTTGTCATCGCGCCGGATGGGCACAATATCGAGGTGGTGTGCCATCAGGCGCAGGGGTGATGCCCTGTCGGGCAGCATGGGGCGGCGCGGCGGCTTGCAAGGTCAGGTGCGGAGGGACGGCGGTCGACCGACGCCGTCGAATCGATGAGCGAACGCTTGCTTCATGCGAGCAACGGAGCTTTCCGGGATGAGTGACATCGCCATTGACCTGCCTTTTCCCGTCATCGCGATTCTCATGGGGGCCATCTACTGGCCCGTGACGCTTTGCGTCGGCGCTGTCGGGTTGTATGTCGGCGTGGCGCGCCTGCGCGGTATCGGGCGCGTTGTGTGCGTCGCCATTGCACTCCTGTTCATCGTTGATGCCGGCGCGGGGATCTACGAGGCTCTCCGGCAGGGCTTGAATGCTTCGCACTAGACGCGTGTTCGGCGTGCGTGCGCGTATGCGTCTGCGGCGATCGCGGATGGACTACACTCGGCCGAAACTCGCTGCGTCGTGAAATCGACAAGCGGCAAATACGATACGAACACAATCCGGGGCGGGGAGCGCAAGCTTCCTGAAAGAGACGATGCCAATCAGCAAGTTGAAGGCCATGCCGGCGTTTCGCGCCGACGCACCGCTGCAGATCCGTCACGCTATCGCGCTCTTCACGATCGTCTGGCTCATCGAGGCCGGATTCGCCGTCTGGCTCACGATGCTGGGTTTCGACCAGGCTGGCGAAATCCCCGCAGCGAAAGCCGTGCTCATGCGCAAAGGCGCTGCGATGATCGGGATCATCCAGGCCTTCTGGCTTTTGCTGAACGCGAGCCTGATCGTGGGCCTGTGCCAGCGACAAAAGCTGGCGCGTGTGCTGGAACTGGGGCTCACGGTCGTCACGACGATGGCCCTTCTCGTGATGGGACTCCCTTTCAGGCTGAGCCTGATCGAAGTGGGCTTTCTCGCCAATGCGATCGCGACCGTGCTCATTTACACGGGCCCGTGTACGCGCTGGTTCCAGGCGGCAGCTTCATGAGAGCGTCGTGCTTTCGGCTGACCGGGCGAGTGCCCGCTGTCGAAAATGCGGCTTGGCGGGATGGCGGCTGCCGAGCCGCGACGTGACGACGCCACGGAGAAACGGGCGATGACTTCGACAAGCATCCGCAGGGCAACGGCAGACGACGTACCGGCGCTGACGCGGATCCGGAACGACGCACACGCGAAGAAGCTCACGTACGGCGACCATGCGTGGGGCAAGGAAGGCGACGGATTCTCCGAACGGTGGGTGCGGAGCAACGTTTCTGAAAAGGACGTGTATGTCGTCGAGCTGGACGGCGCGTTGGCCGGAACGTTCTCGCTCGGCTTCGGCGAAGACCGGCACTGGGGGCCGCAGGAGCCGATCGCCGGTTACGTGCACGGGTTGTGCGTGCGGCAAGGCTTCAACGGGCTCGGGCTCGGCGGTTTCATGCTCGACTGGTGCGCTCGCGAGGTGAGCAGCTTGAACCGGCGTTATGTCCGGCTCGATTGCGCCGTCGAAAACGTGACGCTCTGCGCTTATTACGAGTCGCTTGGTTTCATTCGCGTGGGGTTGAAATCGGACGGGATCGTCTGGTCGCTGTACGAGAAACCCGCTGCTTAGCGTTCAGCTGGAACCCCGGCAAATCCATCTGGATAGCTCAACCAACCGCTTTACCCCGAGAACACGCATGCGAGCCGAACTGCGCGACCCCGTCGACCACGACAAGCTTCGACACCTGCTGCCGCTGACAAGAGCCGTGTTTCAACTGCACGAGAACGGACGCGGATACGTAGCGGAGTTGCAGCAGATTTCCCGATTGCTTGGTGAGGATGTCGATCCAATCGACGTGCTCGGCGCGTTTGGCTCGACGAGTGCCGACGGATTTGCGAAGCGACTGGCAATCGACTGGCATACCTTGCCGAACGATCTGTCGGAGCCGGAGCTGCTGGAATTGCTGGATGCCGTATGGGCATGTCGAGGCGACGAGGCGCTTGTCGATTACTGGGTGCGATGTCTGTCGGTCAACACCGGCGATGACCGCATTTCGGACCTGATCTTCTGGCCCGAGGCCTACTTCGGCGCCGGATACGACGGGCGGGCGCTTTCGCCGGCCGAGATGCTGGAGGTTGTTCTCCGCAAGCGGCGCAGCGAATGAAACCGGCGCTGTTCAGCTGGCTCGGCGTGACGATGTATCTCGACGAGGCCGCGAGCCTCGTCGCGCCGGGCTTCAGCCACAGCAACACATGGACGCCGGACGAGTTGAACCGGCGTTATCTCGCGAATCGCGCCGACGGGCTGCACATCGGCGCGTCGCCGGGGCGTCTGGTTCTGGCGACGGTCTGACGAACCGGCGCGACGCGCAGCGCCGGCCGCAACCGCCCATTCGACAGAAGCGGCCGGATCATCGACAATTCGCGGCTATCAAAACATGAGAGAGAGGCAGGTGCATGCGCAGGGCCGTCAAGCCGCTCGGGGTGATCCTGGGCATTTCCGTCGCCGGCATCGCGGGTGCGCAGGCCGCCCCGAGCGAACCGGCATTCCCGCGTTTCACCCAGGTGGAGGGCCGGCAGGATTCGGACGGGCTCCCGCTGTCCGGCGTGAAACTCTGCGTGCTCCCCGATCGTGCGCCGTGCTTCGAGATGCCGCCCGAGCCGGTTCCCCATTCGTCGAAGGAGCTTTACCAGTTCGGACTGATGCCGCGGTCCGAGCGGCTGCCGATTGCGTCGGGCGGCTCGTGGGTGTTCTTCTCGGGGATGTTCTCGGGCGGGGGCAGCGGGATGCTGGAGCGCGTGGCGATATTGCGTTATGGCGCGAACGGCAAGATCGAGAACCTGATGCCGGAAGTCACCCAGACCGAGACGGCCGATCGCGCGATGTGGAAGGTGCCGGACGTGTCGCCCTATCCGGTGTTCGTGCGGGCGGACTTCGTGTGGGCCGACGACGAGGATCATTTCGGCAAGCACTTTTTCGTCGTCGACGCGTGGACGTTCGACCCCGCCATCGGGCAGTACAGGAAGCGGTTTTCCTACCGCACCGCGAAGCGTTATGACCGCGGCGAGGGCTCGGATCATGTGTTGAGCGCCGAGCGTGCGGACATTCTGCGTCACCTCGCCGCCAGCAAGTAGCGCGCTGCCGGTGCGGCGAGCCTCCGCCGCCGCGCGCGTGTGTTGCCGGCGAGGGCGAACCGCCGTTCAGGCGGCCGCCCGCGGCCTCATCGCTGCGCTTCCCCGTAAGTCTCCCTGCATACCTCGCGCAACGCGTCGACCAGGAGATCCCGCGCCGGCGAGCGCGAATCGGCGGCGCGGGTAAAGAGCGCGATGGGCGGGAGCGTCCAGACCAGCGAGTACGGCACGATCGCCACGCCGGCGATCCGCACCAGTTCTTCCGCGATGTCGGCGGGCACGATCGATACGGCCTCGTCGCTCGACGCGATCATCTCGCCGATCAGCTTGGACGAGTAACTTTCGACGATCGGCACGGGCGGCGGGATGCCGGCCGACAGGAACAGGTCGGTGACCTGTTCCCGCATCGGCGTATGCGGGGCGCCGAGAATCCAGTCGAGCGCGTGCAGCTTGTGCCAGTCCAGCGCGGTGCGGGCCAGTTTCGCGGCAAGACGCCGGCTCGCGATCATGCGCGGCTGCTGCTGGTACAGCACCTCGAAGGAAACCTGCCCCAGGTCGATCGCCGACGACGCCCGCCCGATCACGATGTCGACGCTGTGGTCCTTGAGCTGCAGCAGGAGCTGATCGCTGGTGCCTTCGTGAATCGTCACGGTCAGGCGCCGTTCCATGCGCGCCTGCAGCCGCTTGAGCGCCGCCGACAGCATCTGCCCGGAAATGAACGGAATCACGCCGATGTGCAGGTGGGCCGCATGCCCGGCGGCGACGGCCTCCATTTCGCGGGCGAGGTGGTCGAGATCCTTGATCATCGCCTTCGCCCGCTCGAGCACGACCGCGCCGAGCGCGGTAGGCCGCATGCCGCGCGACGAGCGCTCGAAGAGCGGCGTGCCGAACATGCTCTCCAGCTCGGACAGCGCGTTCGTCACGGCCGGCTGGCTGCTGGCCATGTGCTCCGCGACACGCGTCAGCGACCCGTGCTGCTGAATCTGCAGCAACAGCACCAGGTGCCGCATCTTCAGGCGCGCGCCCAGCCGCCTGACCACGTCGTTCGCGTCAAAAGTCATTGACTGGTCACGTATTCATCATGAAAAAGTGATGGAGCGATATTAAAACAGAATCATCACCTTATGGCGGATCCCTAGAATCACCTTCATGGATCGCGCCGGGACTGGCCTGGCGCCCGTGCCCGGATCGAAAAACATGAAACAGACTGAGACACAGCAGCAGGCAGCGTTCGACTATCACGAATTTCCGACCCCGGGAAAGATCTCGGTCGTCGCCAGCAAGCCGCTCGTGACGCAGCGCGATCTCGCGCTGGCGTACACGCCGGGCGTGGCGGGCGTGTGCGAGGCCATCGCCGCCGATCCGCTGCAGGCGCACCGCTTCACCAGCCGCGGCAACCTGGTCGGCGTGATCACGAACGGCACGGCCGTACTGGGTCTGGGCAACATCGGCCCGCTCGCGTCCAAGCCGGTCATGGAAGGCAAGGCCGTGCTCTTCAAGAAGTTCGCGGGGATCGACGTCTTCGACATCGAGATCAACGAAACCGATCCGGACAAGCTGGTCGACATCATCGCGGGCCTCGAGCCCACCTTCGGCGGCATCAACCTCGAGGACATCAAGGCGCCCGAATGCTTCACGGTCGAGCAGAAGCTGCGCGAACGCATGAAGATCCCGGTCTTCCATGACGATCAGCACGGCACCGCCATCACCGTGTCCGCCGCGTTCATCAACGGGCTGAAGGTCGTCGGGAAGTCGATTTCGGAAGTGAAGGTCGTGACGTCGGGCGCAGGGGCCGCCGCGCTGGCCTGCCTGGACCTGCTGGTCGACCTCGGGCTGCCGGTCGAGAACGTGTGGGTGACCGATATCGAAGGCGTCGTCTATCGCGGGCGCACCGCGCTGATGGACCCGGCCAAGTCGCGCTTTGCGCAGGAAACCGATGCGCGCAAGCTGGCCGACGTGATCGGCGGCGCGGACGTGTTCCTGGGCCTGTCGGTCGGCGGCATCCTGAGTGCCGAGATGCTGAAGGAGATGGCGCCGCGCCCGCTGATTCTCGCGCTGGCCAATCCCACGCCGGAAATCTTCCCGGAACTGGCGCATGCGACGCGCGACGACGTCGTCATCGCGACGGGCCGTTCGGACTACCCGAACCAGGTCAACAACGTCCTCTGCTTCCCGTACATCTTCCGCGGCGCGCTGGACGTGGGCGCGACGACGATCACCCGCGACATGGAGATCGCCGCGGTGCACGCGATCGCGGGGCTGGCCGAGGAAGAGCAGAACGAAGTCGTCGCGGCGGCCTACGGCGCATACGACGTGGCGTTCGGCGCGCAATACCTGATTCCGAAGCCGTTCGACCCGCGCCTGATCGTCCGTATCGCGCCGGCCGTGGCGAAGGCGGCGATGGAAGGCGGCGTGGCGAAGCGCCCGCTGACGGATCTCGACGCGTATGTCGAGCAACTGCAGCAATTCGTCTACCACTCCGGCGCGTTCATGAAGCCGCTGTTCGCGACGGCGCGCCGGCTGGTGCGTGACGGCGGCAAGGCGCGGATCGTCTTCACCGAAGGCGAGGACGAGCGCGTGCTCCGCGCGGTGCAGGTGATCGTCGACGAGAAGCTGGCGCGTCCGATCCTGGTCGGGCGCCCGGAAGTGCTGCTGGCGCGCATCGAGCGGTTCGGCTTGCGGATCCGGCTCGGCCAGGATGTCGAGGTGACGAACCCCGAGTACGACGAGCGGTTCCCGCAGTACTGGACGACGTATTGGGAGCTGCGCTGCCGGGACGGCATCTCGAAGGAAATGGCGCGGGTCGAGATGCGGCGCCGCCTGACGCTGATCGGCGCGATGATGGTGCGGCTCGGCGATGCGGACGGGATGATTTGCGGCACGGTCGGCGAATATCACAACCACCTGCGGTTCGTCGACGAGGTGATCGGCAGGAAGCCGGGTGCGTCCACGTATGCGGCGATGAACATCCTGTTGCTCGACCAGCGGACGGTCGCGCTGGTGGACACGCACGTCAACGACAATCCCGATGCCGGGCAGATCGCGGAATTCACGATTGCCGCGGCTCGTCAGATGGAATGGCTGAACCTCACGCCGAAGGCGGCGTTGCTGTCGCGGTCGAACTTCGGGTCGGGGAGTGCGGCGTCGGGCGTGAAGATGCGCCGGGCGCTGGAGATCATCCGGGAGCAGGCGCCCGATATCGAGGCGGACGGCGAGATGCATGGCGACTGCGCGCTCGACGAGGGCTTGCGGTCGAGGCTGCTGCCGATGTCGCCGCTGAAGGGGGCGGCGAACCTGCTCGTGTGTCCGAACGTGGATGCGGGGAATATCGCGTACAACCTGCTCAAGACGGAGGCGGGCAGCAATGTGGCGGTGGGACCGTTCCTGTTGGGCGTCAACGCGCCGGTGAACATTCTGACGTCCAGCGCGACGGTGCGGCGGATCGTGAACATGACGGCGTTGACGGTGATCGAGGCGAACCGGAACGCGTCTGTTTGAGCGGAAACCGGAAGGGGGCGGGTTCACCGGACGCGGTGTGGTTCGGGGGACTCGCCCCTTCGGCGATGGCTTTCTAGTCGCGCCCGTCGACGTTGACTTCATCGAGGCCCCATGTGGCCGCAAGATGATCGCGCAAGGTCGCGAGAATCTCGTCCGATAGCGCGGGCAATCCCCGCGCGGTGGCTCGGGCGAGGATCAATCCGCCCACCATTGTCGACAGCATCGAAATTGCTCGAACCCGGTCCTCGGGTTCGATCTGCGCAGCCTCCGTACCATCGGGCCTCCGCTGCGCGAATAGCGTCATGTAGCGCCCGATGCCTTGGGCGAAAGCGTCTGCGATCGCACCCGTTTCGCGTGCCGCGTCTGCCGCGAGCGCGGCCACCGGGCAGCCCTGGCCGACGCTGTCGCGATGCTGCGGCGACAGGTAATTCGCGACGCCGGTTCGAAGGAACCCGTCGGCGTCGGCGTTCGCATCGGCATCCGGTGTCTCCAGCTCGGAGAGTTTCCACTCGAACGCATATTCCGCGGCCTCCGCCGCCAGTGCATCCTTCGATTCGAAGTGCCGGTACAGCCCGCCGTGCGTGAGCCCGGCCTCGCGTGTGATGTCGGCCACTCCCACGCCGGTGAAACCGCGTTCGCGATATAGCCGGGCCGCGGCCTGCAGGATGGCCAGGCGGTTCTCGGCCACCTGCGTTTTCGAGACTTTCATGAAGATCCTTTCGTGCGCATGGCATTGCGTGTTGATGACAATCATACTCAATACTGTATGATGTCGATCATCATCAATAGATCGACCAGGACAGAATCCATGCACATCACGCCCACTGCGAACCGCCGAATCGTCGTCACCGGGATGGGAATGGTCTCGCCGCTGGGGTGCGGAGTCGAGCTGGCGTGGCAGCGGCTGCTGGCCGGCCAGTCGGGCTTGCGCCGGCTGCCGGATTCGATGACGGCGGACATCGCGGCCCGCGTGGGCGGTGTGGTGCCCGATGTGCACGAGGACGGGGGCGGCGGCTTCGACATCGACCGCTTCGTGTCGACCAAGGACCAGCGCAAGATCGACCGCTTCATCGCCTTCGCGCTCGCCGCCGCGCAAGAGGCACTCGCGCAGGCGCAATGGGCGCCGGCCGACGAAGCGTCCCAGCGGCGCACCGCCACGGTCATCGCGTCGGGCATCGGTGGATTTCCGGCGATTGCGGGCGCGGTGCGGACGACCGAGACGCGCGGACCGAAGCGTCTGTCGCCGTTCACGATTCCCTCGTTCCTCGTCAACCTTGCGGCGGGCCACGTGTCGATCCGGCACGGCCTGAAGGGGCCGATGGGGGCCCCGGTGACGGCTTGCGCCGCGAGCATCCAGGCCATCGGCGACGCGGCACGGCTGATCCGCTGCGGCGAGGCCGACATCGCGGTGTGCGGTGGCGCCGAGGCCGCAATCGATCGCGTCAGCCTGGGCGCCTTCGCCGCAGCGAAAACCTTGTCCACCGGCTTCAATGACACACCCACCCGCGCATCGCGACCCTTCGACCGGGCCCGCGACGGTTTCGTGATGGGCGAAGGCGCCGGCATGCTGGTGATCGAATCGCTCGAGCACGCGCTTGCGCGCGGCGCCGCGCCCCTGGTCGAACTCATTGGATATGGCACCAGCGCCGATGCGTTTCACATTACCTCCGGCCCCGAAGACGGCAGCGGCGCGCGACGCTCGATGCAGACGGCGCTGACGCAGGCCGGCCTGACTCCGTCCGACCTGCAGCATCTCAACGCTCATGCCACCTCGACGCCGGTCGGCGACCTGGGCGAATTGGCCGCGGTACGCGACCTGTTCGGCGTCGACGTCCCGCTCGCCATCACCTCCACCAAGTCGGCGACGGGCCACTTGCTGGGCGCGGCCGGTGGCGTAGCGGCGATCTTCACCGCCCTGGCCTTGCGCGATCAGGTCGTCCCGATGACGCTGAACCTCGAACAGCCGGACGCACTCGCCGAGGGCCTGGACATCGTGCGCGATGCGCCGCGGCACATGCCGATCGTTCACGCGATGGCCAACGGTTTCGGCTTCGGCGGCGTGAACGCCAGCGTCGTCTTCAAGCGTTGGGGAGCGTGATGTCGCCCGCGTCTGCGAAGCCTGCCGGGTGCCAGTGGCCCGGTCGGCTTCTCGATCGGCGATCGGTTCACGGTCAAACGCTCGGCGGATGTCTGAAGTCCAGGCCATTCGCCGAAACCCTTCGGGGCACGGTCTAATCGGAATATTCAATTGAGCATTCGCTCTCGGCATCAGCGAATGCGCCAGAGTGCGTCGGCTTCGGGTGGATCGCGGCCCGTGATGACGTGACGGCGAAGCAATCTCAGGCCTGATCTGACGATGGCTGAGAGATCAGGGTTTCGACTTACCCACCTGATCTGACTTTGGCGACGGACGTTCCGGCCGCACTGATTTCTTCGGGCCGCTTCAACCTCGAGGCGCGGCCCTGGCGAGCGGCTCCCTTCACGCTGCCGCGCTTGTCAGTCGAAATCCGTTGTTACCGGCTTGGGATGTCCGCAATCGTTTGCAAGCAACCACTCGTATATCGGCTAAACCCTTGGACGCCTCTGCCGCGTCTCCGCACCTCGTGCCGATTTAATCAGTATTTCGTAACAATCGCCCGTGGCGACACGCCGGATAGCGCATATTCGATACCAATCCTAACGAAGTTTTAGGGCTCGCTACTTCGCGTATCATCCGATAATTGGCTTTTATTTTCGTCTAAAATCGCGCTTCCTCTTACTTTATAACGGAAAGCGTTTTGAAAGGACTGACGAAAAATATCTCGCGCACGGCCATCGCCGCATGCGTCGCTTATGCCGGGCTCATGCCTTTATCCCGGCCCGCCGAAGCCCAGGTCGAACCTCTGAAGAATCCCGTCTACGGTGTGACCCTCGACGACCTGACCAAACTGGACGCCATCGTCGCGTCGCTGCAGAACCTGCCGTACAAGCCCACCGTGCGTGTCGTGTTCGATCCGGGCACGTCGGCCGCCGACTACTACGCGCCTCTGCTGCGCCTGCACGCAGTCGCGTACGTGATGGGCGAAGTCTACGATTCCTACTATTTCCCGACGGATCTCGCCACGTATCAAGCAAGAACGCAGGAACTGGTGTCGCAGCTGAAGAACACCGTCGACGTCTGGGAGATCGCGAACGAAATCAACGGCGAATGGCTGCGTAACAACCCGAGCGGCACGAATTCCGTGGTCAACTCGCAAGAGCAGCAGATCGGCCAGATGGTCGCGGCGGCCAACCAGATCGTCAAATCGAATGGCGGCAAGACGGCCATCACGCTGTACTACAACGACGACAGCAAGGGCAACAACTGCTGGGAGAAGCCGCAGGATTACTGGAAGACGTGGCCGACCACGTTCCTGTCGTCGACGGTTCGCCAGCAGGCCGACTACGCGCTGTTCAGCTACTACCCGTATCAGGATTGCCCGGGGCTGAACCCGACGTGGAAGAACGATTTCGCGGCGCTGGAAAGCATCTTCCCGAACGCGAAGGTCGGCTTCGGCGAAATCGGCACCTCGGATATTTCCGCGCCCGCATCGGTGCAGCAGAACCTGATCAAGACCTACTACCCGATGGTCAACAGCATGGCCGATCCGCGTTTCATCGGCGGATTCTTCTGGTGGAACTACGTCGAGCAAATGCTCCCGTATTCGACGAGCTCGTACTTCCAGCTGTTGCGTCAGACGATCATCACGCTCAAGGCGCCCAACTAAGCGAAAAGCGCCATCCAGGAGCAAGCGTCAGCGTCGTTGGTTAGAACCACAATGTCGCGCGTACCACGAGACCACGTGCGCGTGCCGCTGACGTCAATCCGAACCGGTATTGCACCGTGACATCCAGATAGCTTGCCGGCGCGCTGTACCGCCCTTCGCGAAACCAGTACCGCAACTGGATGCCGGGCCCGGCACCGATCGCCGTCTTTTCCGGCTGTCGATTGTCGTGATCGCCGGCCACCGCCGCGTGCGGGTAGATGGTCAGCCGATCGCTGATCATCGGCAAACGCCAGGTGTGCCCGTAACGCAGCTCCGAATAAATGATGTATCGACCCGCGCTGATGAAGTACGCGCCCTCGACATACGCCTGCCAGCTGCGCCAGCTCGGTTCGGTCACCCTCAGGTCGGTCCCGGCTTCCGACGAATAACCCACGCGCATCAGCCAGTCCGTCATCGACAGGCTGCCGACGTGGAACAGCCGCTCGGCGGTCAGCACGACGTTCTGGTCGGGCAGCGGCTTGTAGCGCGCGCCCACCGAACCCTGCACGGTCGGCATGCCGGTCACGTTGCCCGTCCCGTCGTAGGCCGTGCCGTATCCGCGCACGAAGAACTGGAAGATGCGGCCGTTCTGGTAGCCGATCTTCGGCGGCTGCCAATACGCTTCGATACCCGGCTGCAACACGCTGATCGTGCCTTGCGGGCCGAACGCGGCCGACTGGTACGGCGCGCTCAGCACGAACCCCCAGGTGCGCTGAAGCTGCTCGACTTCCCGTCGATAGCCGAACTTGTGCTGCGCATCGAATTTGTGTTCGTTCTCGTCGGCGTCGAGGCTGTGCTCGAACAGGTCGATGGACTCGTCGTTCAACCCGATCCGCTTGGCGGCATAACCCGCGTCCGCGTAGTTCATCGCGTTGCCGGCGCCGCCGGCGAATCCCTCCTGGAATGCGTCGAGTGCCTCGCGATCCTTGTGGTCGCGCAGCAGGTCATAGGCTTCCTGCAATTTCTGTTGCGCGGTATTGTCCACCGGCGCCTGGGCGGGCTGGTCTTCCTGCCGCGCCTGCGCCGCGATCGATGCGGCCATGTTGCGCTCGCCTTCGGTCGTCGCATCGCCGGCCGCGAGATCCGCCATCCGGATCGCGGTATCGCGGTCGCCCGCCTGCAGGCTCAACTGCGCGATGCGCAGCTGCACCACGGCCGATTTTTCATCGGCGAGCGGGGCCAGCGCAATGCCGGCTTCATGCGGACGATTCGCCGCGAGCGCGCTGTCCGACCAGGCGAGACGCAGGTTGCGCTGCTGCTCCTTGCTCCATGTCCCGGTTGCGACGGCGGCCGAGAAATCGCTGCAGGCGACGTCGTAGCGCATCTGCCGCTGCGCCAGGTAGCCGTGCTGCGCGCGCACCGCCGCACTCTTCGGAAAACGAACCATCAGCGATTCCACCAAGGCGTCCGCTTCATCGACCTTTCCTTCCCGCCTGTATACGTCGACGAGCAGCAGCCCGAGCTGTTCGCTACCGGGCTGAATCCGGATGGCGCGCGACGCATACACTTCCGCGAGGGGCAGGTCGCCGGCATTGATCGCCTTGTAGG
Organism: Burkholderia sp. LK4; assembly: GCF_001043615.1. Lineage (NCBI taxonomy): Bacteria > Pseudomonadati > Pseudomonadota > Betaproteobacteria > Burkholderiales > Burkholderiaceae > Burkholderia > Burkholderia sp. LK4. Next base: position 72,123 of record NZ_LDUL01000076.1, on the reverse strand, counting down.
CGCTGTCGGCGAGCCGGTAGGCCTTGGGCGTCAGCGGCTGCGCGGCGGAGGCCGGCGCGTGCCACGCCAGCGACACGGCGATCGCCAGTGCGCTCAACCGGGCGCAGCGCTTGAGGCCGGCCGCGATCGGGGGTTTCGAATGCTTCATGCCTGTTCTCCCGACGGTTTCGTCACGAGGGCGCCCTGCTGCGCCGCCGGGTCGCCGTCGCGTGCGCGGGCGAGTTCGACGAAGCGCGAGTGCCGCGAGAGTTCGGCGGCAATCTCCGCATCGCAGGCGATGAAGTAGGCCACGTTCGATCGCGCGCCGCGCCGCACGACATCCTGTTCGTCCGGCGTGAGCGGTCGCCCGACCGCAACGTTCAACGTGCCGTCTTCCGCGGTCGAAAACGGCACGGCGTGGTACGCGTACTGCACCTCGAATGCCAGCGAATCCGCGAAGTGGCCCACCGCGACGTTGCCGAGGCTCACCCGGGGCAGTTCGGCTTGCTCGGCGATTGCATCCGCGAGCGATTCGGCGGATATCGCGCAGCCTTCGACCAGCAGTTCACCGAGACGTTTGCCGCAGGTCAGCTGCTTCTCGAGGCTTGCCTGCAATTGCTCCAGCGTGACCACGCCCCAGCCGACCAGGATCTCGCCGACTTTCATGCGCGCTTTCCCGAGCGCTTCGTTCGACAGGTAGGTATGGCTGGTCTTGTCCCACGCGATGGGCTTGCCGGTCACCAGGTGGCCGATGTAGATGCGCCACGCACGGCAAACCGCATAGAAATTGATCAGGTTGTTGACGAACATCCGCGGGATCGACAACAGCCCCTGGGTCGGGCCGTTCAGCTTGCTGACGAAATGGAAGCGCTGCCCGGCCCGCGCAAACAGCATGGCGGTGTTGATCCACAGCAGCGGCGCGACCCAGTGGCTCGCCATGAAGAGCGGGGCGCCGACGGGGATGACATGGAGGGATCGCTGAAGTGCGCCGAGCAACAGGAAGTTGACCAGCACGCCATAGGCAATGACCGAGAACAGCGAGGTCACGATGCCCTTGCGATCGTGGAAGAACATGTATCGGGTGAGAAGATTGCCTTTCCAGCCGAGTTGCTCCCAGCCCTGAAAGGCGATGCCGAGGATCCAGCGCGTGCGCTGACGGTACGCGGTACGAAATGTCTTCGGAAAATACTCGCGCGTGGCCAGCAGGTTGCGATTGGCGACGCTACCCGTTGCGCGTCTTTCCGCTGCATCGCGCGTGATGCCCGTCAATGGAATGCATGCAAAGGTTTCCTTCATCCCCAGGTCTCTCAACCGGAAGCTGAAGTCGTAGTCCTCGGTCAGCGAACTGGTGTTGAACGGCGAGCCGTTGCGTTCCTTCATCGCCGCTTCGATCGAGCGCCTGCTGTAGCACGATGCAACGCCCGCGCCCGGGACGACGCCGGTCAGGCGGGCCCGAACCGGCACGTCCTTCTGGTGCGTTTCGCTGAAATCGTCCAGGTAGCATCCGGCGACGAACTCGTTCCATTTTCGCGGCAAGGACAGCACGGGAAGCTGGACCAGGTCGCTATCCGCCACCGCGTGGTTGAGGTACTTGAGTTCGACCGGATGAATGACGTCCTCGCAGTCGTGCATGACGACGCCCGCGAATTGAATTCGGTGGACCGCTTCGTAGCGCAGGATCGCTTCGATGATCCAGTTCAGGCAGTCCGCCTTGCAGGTCGGCCCGTCGTTCATCACGGTCGCGCGCGTGACCCTGCCCGGGTACCGGCGGACCATGCGTTCGACCTCGGCCGTGGTTTCGGCATCGTTGTGATAGGTGCCGACGAATATCACGTAGCGCTCGTACTCGAGGGTCGCCAAGGTGTTTTCGATCATCTTGGCGATCACGTCGTATTCCTTCCAGGCCGGAACCATCAGCGCCAGATGCCGTTCTTCCAGCCCGCGCAGCATGCCGATATCGATCGTTTGCGATTTTTCACGGCGCAGGATGCGCCGGATTTCAAACGACCAGTAACAGGCATCCAGCGTGAGGTCATCCAGTGTGCTCACCAGGATGACAATTGCGGTCACAATGGCGACAAGGTTAAGTGCGTATAAGTACGCACTCCAAATCATGTTATCCATCATTTTTTCCGCGATTTTATCTTTTATTTGATTATTTCCCCTCGTATCGACGAAAGACGAAAGTTCCCCGTCCTCGCCGGCCCCGTCACGTCCACTCCGTGGCTTGCGCCGCGCGAATTCCCGCCGTTCGAAAAAGCCGGCAGCACGCGAGCTTTCCCGATGTGGTCGCGTTGCATTGCGAACGATGCAACGTGTTCAGTGGATGACTTTTTGACTGCCCGTTTACCGCTTGCCTGCCTGCCTCCGTCCCTGCATTCCTGATCGCCTGCAGCCGCTCTCCACCCGACGCTTGCGCAGTGCCCCCGCGCACCGACTCCGCAGCACACAGGTCATGTAGCAAGTCGTGCGCCATCGCTGCGCGACCCTTGACGTTACGTACATCGCGGCTAGCCGAACGGAATCGGCCCGCCGAATCCGAGCCAAATGTTTCAGTGCTGAAACACGCTGTCGATCGATCGGATGACACATCGTTTCCCGACCCGCTGCCGGGCCCCGATTGTCGCTTTCGGGAAATCGTCACGCGATTCCGGCGGTGACCAGCCGGATGAACCGGCGTCGAACCGGAAAGCCGGTGCTTCAGTCGTCATTGCACATGCATGTCATCGGAGGAAATTTTCGCGTCGTGCTCGGCGAAGCTCGGCGATTGACTGGTTTTCCCTGAATCGTACGAACAGGGTTCGCGCGTTTGTCCGATTAAATTCATGACACCGCCGCGTTGCACGCCTGAAACGTTTTATCGACGCAATTTTTGAGTGGCGTCGATGCGTCAATTTCACCCCCTTGGCGCAAGCCCATTTGCGACCGATGGTACGGATCTAGCTTGAAAGTAAAGCCATCTCCTCCCGGATTTATTTGTCTGGTTTCAATTGCGCAGCAAAAAATCAACGACATGGCGCCCCGATTCCGGAGGGTGATTCTCCATGCTCGTCTCGTGAGCGAGATGAACTTATTTTGCATATCAAAGGATGAAAATCATGCCTTCGCATCGCAATGAATCTTTTCGAAACGGGTTGAGCATCGCCGGATCACTCGTCGCATTGATCACCACGTTCGCCATCGCCGTCGGCGTTCAGGATGCGAATGCGCAGGCGACAGGCAACGCTTCCGTCATGAACATCAAGCCGCCTCCGCTCCCGAACGGCTCGGCTCACGTCAACGTGAAAGCAGGGATGGCCGACGAGGATTGGGAGAAGGCATACAAGGAAACGGGGCGCCCGAAGTTCACCAAGAATTCCGTCAAGAAACTCAACGGCAATGTGGAACGTGACTAGGGAGAAACGGCCATGAAAAAGATCTTGCTCGTCATCGCCCTGCTAGCGGGGCTCGCGCAAATGACATTGCCGGGCACCGCGCACGCGCAGGCCACCACTGCCCATACGCTCGTGCTGTACGACAACCCGGCCAACGACCCCTATTCGAAGCTCGGCCTGATGTACAGCATCATGCTGAGGAACCTGCTTGGCCATTTCAATGCGACGATCGATCTGGTTCCGATCCAGAACTACACGTCCGGCATGGTCGGCAGCCACGACGTCACGTTCTATATCGGCGACTACTACAACAACCCGATTCCGACGGCGTTCATGAGCGACGTGATGACCACCAAGAAGACGGTGGTCTGGTTCAAGTACAACCTGTGGCAACTGGCCTGGAACACGGCCTTCACGTTCAATCAGACCTTCGGGTTCAGCTTCCTGGGCCTCGCGGGGATGAACGCGACGCCGTCGGCGAGCAATCCGAATCCGGGCTTCTACGATACGGTCACGTACAAGAACCTGTCGATGGTCAAGTACTACGCCTATAACGCGTCGACGGGCGTCATCAGCGCGGATCCGGATATCGGATTGACCCAGGTCGTCGATTCCACCAAGGCGCAGGCGCTCGTCACCATCAAGAACAGCCAGAGCGGCGCAACCGCGCCGTACATCATGCGCTCGGGCAACTTCTGGTACTTCGCGGACATGCCGTTTTCCTACATCGGCCCGACGGATCGCTACCTGGTGATCTGCGACATCCTGCACGACATCCTGCAGACCAATGCACCGGTGAATCATCGTGCGCTCGTCCGTCTGGAAGACCTCGACGCGTATACGACGACGAGTTCGATGCAGCAGCTGACGAATTACATGTACTCGAAGCACATTCCGTTCACGATGGCAACCATCCCGTTGTATACGGACCCGAACGGCTATTACAACGGCGGCGTGCCGGAGACGATCCATCTGGCGCAGGCAACGGGCCTCAAGAAGGCGCTGAACTACGCGCTCGCGCGCGGCGGCTCGATCGTGATGCACGGTTATACGCACCAGTACGATTCGACGCCGAACCTGCTGAATGCAGTCAGCGGCAGCGACTACGAGTTCTGGTACGCGGTGCAGAACCGGCCGGTTGATGAGGACTCCATCCCATGGGCGGAAGGCCGAATGGCCGATGGCCTGCTCGAGTTCACGACCAACGGCTACAAGATCGTCGGCTGGGCCGCGCCGCAGTACCAGATGTCGCCGGCCGCGTCGTCGGCGACAGCCCTCACGTTCCCGACCACGTTCCAGCGGGCCGTGTACTACACGTCGACCAAGCCGCAACTCGGAACGGGTGCCGCCAACCAGGACTTTTCCGCCGGGCAGTTTTTCCCGTACATCATCAACGCCGATTACTACGGGCAGCGGATCGTTCCGGAGAACCTGGGCAGCGTGCAGTACAACATCTGCAATATCGACCCGTTCTCGTGCATCACGTACACGTGGCAGCAAATCGTGACCAATGCCCGGTATGGCCTGGCGGTACGCGACGGTTTCGCGTCGTTCTTCTTCCATCCGTACTGGCTTGAACCGGATCTCGGATTGCCGGCGTTCCAGGACTTCCAGAGCATGATTACCGGCATTACGAATCTCGGCTACACGTGGGTGGACGGCACGACGGCCAAGTGATGCAGGCGTAGCGGCAGCCCTGTGCGACCCGCATTGCCGATGCGGGTCGCACGTTTGCGTTCGATCGGCTACGATGACGCGCAGGCATGCTTCCGGAGAGCCAGCGATGACCACGTACGCGATCCCGGCCTGGCGCAGGATTCAACGGCGTATGGGCCGGCTTCGGCTCGCCGCGCGACCGGGCCCGCTTTCAGTCGCGCCGCGTTCGCCCCGGGCGGCGACGCTTGCGGCGATCGGCGCCTCGCTCGTCGTGGCCGCCTGCAGCTGGACCGCGCACGACGTGCACGCGGACGGCATCGTCTGGCAGGTGGACAACTCGACGACGAATCCGGTCGGCAACTGGCAGATGCTCGGCATTCACGATCTGCTGATTCAATGGACCGTCGTCGACGATACCGCGTTCATCGCCGGCACCCCGATCCAGCCTGCCGCGCACCTCCCCGACTGGGAGCGCATCGGTCGTGAGCCGTGGGCCAGGAACGTCATCCTGGGGCTGGCCGGCTACCAGGACGAAAAACGGGCGCGCACCCATCTGTCGACGCTCGCCGACCAGTCGCTGGAAGTGGCGCGCGCACCGGTTCCGCTGCATGTCGCCGGCTACTACTTTCCGGTCGAGATCGATCCGACCTGGCAGGACGCGCCAAAGCTCGCCGCCGTCCTACAACGGCTGCCGCGGCCGCTCTGGGTGAGCGTGTACGACCAGACCAACATCGGCGGAAAGGCGCTCGCGGACTGGCTCGCGGCGTGGCTGCCCGCGGACGTCGGCGTGTTCTTCCAGGACGGCTGCGGTGTCTATGCCCGCGAGCCGTATGTCGCGCGCGCCTACCTCGACGAACTGGTTGCGAAGCTGGGCGAACGGCGCGTGCGGGTCATCGCCGAGGCGTTCAGGCCTGCCGAGCGGGGCGGATTCCGTTCAGCCAGCGCCGACGAGCTGGGCAAGCAACTGCTGGCGTATCGCGGTTATCCCGTCTACCTGTTCGATGGTCCGCACTATGTGTCGGACGACCTCACGCGCACGCTCTCGACGTGGAAGCCGAAGCCGCCGCCGGCCGTGCCGGTGGGCACGGCGCACTGATCCGGTTCGGTTCCGGCGAGCGGGGCGGCCAGGGAGAGCGTGCGGCGAAACAGTCGGGCGGATCGGCTTTCCGGCGGCAACGCGTGCCCCGCACCCGGCGTACGCGGCCGATCGTCCATTTGCTGCTCCCGCGCCACACCCCATTTGATGACCAAACCGCAAGACCTAGTGCATAGATATCGTTTGCCGCGGCCTTAATGACTATCGACAATCGTGGCTCGATTTCGCCGCCGTGGCGCCAGAAGCGCAGCGGTGGCCGGTACCTGGCGGCTATCCCGGCCGTCCGCGCCATCCAGCTCACGACGACATGTACGCGTTCACTCCCTCATTCCAGAATCCCGCCGGCTCGCCGATCCGCGAACTGTTCAAGTACCTGTCCGAACCGGGCATGATTTCCTTCGCGGGCGGTTATCCGGCCAGCGACCTGTTCGACGTCGACGGCCTGAACGCGGCCGCCGGGCGCGCGTATGCGCAGCCGGTGCGCTGCCTGCAATACGGCCCGACCGATGGCCTCGCCGAACTGAAGCAGCAGCTGATCGCGTTGATGGCGCGCCGCGGTGTGGCGTGCACGGCGGCGGAGCTGCTCGTCACGACCGGTTCGCAGCAGGGGCTCGACCTGTTGCTGCGCGTGATGGTGTCGCCCGGCGACGTTGTGCTGACCGAGCAGCCGGCCTATCCGGCGACGCTGCAGGCGATGCGTCTGCAGCAGGCGCGCATCGTGACGATTCCGGTCGACGGCGCGGGGCTCGACGTCGATCGTCTCGGCGAACAGCTTTCCTCCGGCGCGATCGCGCAGCCGAAGCTGCTCTACACGGTCCCGACCTTCGCGAACCCGACGGGCGCGACGCTCACGCGCGAACGACGGCTGAAGCTGCTGCGTCTCGCGGTGCAATACCGCTTCCTGATCGTCGAGGACGATCCGTACGGCGACCTGCGTTTCGCGGGCGAAGCCGTGCCGTCGATGCTTGCGCTGGCCGACGAAGTGGACGGCGCACGCGACTGGATCGTGCATTTCGCGAGCCTGTCGAAGATCGTCGCGCCGGGGCTGCGCGTGGGCTGGACGATCGCGCCGGCCGAGATCGCGCGCCGCTGCGTGATCGCGAAGCAGACGGTCGACCTGTGCAGCACGCCGTGGACGCAGGCGACCGCCGCCGAGTATCTGGCCGACGGCGCGCTCGAACGCCATCTGCCGCGCATCACGGCCGCTTACCAGCGCAAATGCGCTGCGATGTGCGACGCATTGCGCGACGGCCTCGGCGATGCGATCGAGTTTCATCGTCCCGAAGGCGGGATGTTCGTGTGGGCGCGGATCGGCGCGGTGTCGTCGGACGTGCTGCTGCAACAGGCGATCGCGAACAAGGTCGTGTTCGTGCCGGGCAAGGCATTCTTCGCGGACAACGTCGACGCGGCATCGCTGCGCCTGTCGTTCGCCGCGCCGGACGTCGATGCGATCCGGGAAGGCGTCGCGCGCCTCGTGCGCGCGTATCGAGCGGCGCTCGCCGCGTGAGGAGACAGCAACGTGAACATCACCGTCAACGACACCGTACCGATGGGCGCGGCACCGCGCGCGGGCGATAACCGGCCCGTCGCGCACCGCTCGTCGCAGATCAGCGCAGGGCCGCAGTATGTGGCCGACGTGCTCGGCCGCTTCGGCGCACAGCCGGCGGACGACATCGGCGATGCGGCATCGGTCGTGCTCGGCTACAACTGAGCCGCGCGGCGGCGGCTGGCGCGTTGCACGCGTGCCGGCGCCGCCGCAAGCGGTTAAGCTTGCGCGATCGCAACACGCACGATCGCCGCTTCGCCATGTCCGACTCAACTTCCGAATCGCTCGCGCACACATACGAGCGCCTCTGGTCCTGCCTCGCATCCGGCGTGAGCGCGCAGCGTTCGCCGTTCACGATGCTGCAGGCCGCGACGCTCGGTATCGACGGCGCGCCGAAGGTACGCACGATCGTGTTGCGTCAGGTGAACCGTGCCGATCGTGTGCTGTCGTTTCATACCGATGCGCGTTCGGAGAAGGTCGCGGAGCTGCGCCGCGATCCGCGCATCGCGCTCGTCGCCAGCGATCTCGATGCGCTCGTGCAGATTCGCGTGGAGGGCGTTGCTTCGGTCAGCGACGACGAAGCGCAACGCCGCGCGATCTGGCAATCGAGCCGCCCGCATACGCTGCTGCTGTATCGCGCACCGTTGCCGCCGGGCACGCCGGTCGAGTCGCCCGAAGCCGCGCATGTGTCGGCGAGCCCGCGCGTCAATCCCGACGACGACGGTTACGAGAACTTCTGCCTGCTTCACGTGAGCGTGACGCGCATCGACTGGCTCGAACTCGCGCGCGCCGGCCATCGCCGCGCGGTGTTCGACCTGCACGAAGGCGGCTACGAAGGGCGGTGGATCGCGCCCTGAGCCGGACTGCTCACGCGCCGCTTTCGACGTGACGGGCCAATGCCGCGGCGAGGTACTGCTCCCCGTCGTCGATCGACCCGACGATCGCGGGCGCGACGACTTCTCCCCAGAACGGCAGACGCCACTGCGGATCGGGGTGATGCCCCAGGACGACGGCCCGATACAGGCCATCGGGCCGTTGCGCAATCAGCGTGACCAGATGCCGATCGGCGACGTGCGTTTCGGCAACGGGTTGCTCGCCGGGCATCAGCACGCCCGTCCAGATGCCGCCGTATCGTTCTTCCCATTCCATCGAGTGTCTCCTCGCGGCATATCGCTCTAAGCGCGCTTTCTCGCGCCGCGGCTGCCCGCCGAGTCGGGTGAATCGGGCGGCCGCCCGTCCGATGCCGCCTGCGCGGTCATCCATTCGCGCATCACGACGATGGCGTCGTCATCGCGCCGCTCGGCCGGATACACGAGATAAAACCCCATCGACAGCGGAAACGCGAAATCGAAAGGCTTGCACAGGCGGCCGGCGGCGATGTCGCGCTCGACGAGCGGATCGGTGGCGAGCGCGATGCCCTGGCCGGCGACGGCCGCATCGATCGCGAGCGACGTCTGGTTGAAGCGCAGCCCCTTGTGCGGATCGAGGTCGACGGGCTCCGGCATCGCGGCGAGGAACTCGGGCCACAGGTCGTGCGCGTCGTGCAGCAGCACGTGGCTTGCAAGCGCGCGCGGCGACGCCGGCGCGGCCAGCAGCGCGGGGCTGCACACGGCACACACGTCGAGCGGGAACAGCGCATGCGTGGCGAGATGCTTGCCGAACGGCGGCTTGCCGTAACGGATCGCGAGATCGACGCCGTCATGGCGGAACGTCGCGATCTGCGGGTCGGCGATCACGCGCACGTCGTAGTCGGGGTGTGCGTCGGTGAACTGCGCGAGCCGCGGAATCAGCCACTTCGACGCGAACGACGGCGTCGTGCTGATGGTCAGCGCGGCGCGCCGCTTCACGAGCTTGTCGGTCGCGTCGGCGATCGCGTGCAGCGCGCGCTGCACGTCGGAGAAATACGCGGCGCCGTCGTGCGTCAGCGCGAGGCCGCGCGGCAGGCGTTCGAACAGCTTCAGGCCGAGCACGTCCTCGAGGTGGCGAACCTGCTGCGCGACGGCGCCCTGCGTGACGCCGATCTCGTCGGCGGCGGCGCGGAAATTGAGGTGCCGCGCGGACACTTCGAACGCGCGGAGCGCATTCAGCGGCGGCAGGCGGGAGGGGCGAGGCGGCATCGTCAGGCTGTAGAAAAACTATCGGCTGGAGGCAGAAATACTGGTTCGACAGTCGGTATCGATGCGCCTACATTACCACCATGGCGCACCGAACGGCGGTTGCGCGGCGGCAGGATTCGAACGAGGAGCAGATCGTGACTGTAGAAAAAGTGGCGTTGATCACGGCGGCGGGCAAGGGCATGGGCGCGGCGATCGCGCGCGAACTGGCGGCGACGGGTTATCGCGTCGCGCTGATGTCGCCGTCGGGCAGCGCGGTGGCGCTCGGCGAGGAACTGGGCGGATTCGGCATCCAGGGTTCGGTGACGGAAGAAGCCGACATCGACCGGCTGGTGCAGGAAACGCTCGCGCGCTACGGCCGCATCGATGCGGTCGTGAACAACACCGGGCATCCGCCGAAGGGCGAGCTGCTGGCGATCACCGACGACAACTGGCATGCCGGGCTCGACCTGATCCTGCTGAACGTGGTGCGCGTGATGCGCCGTGTGACGCCGGTGTTCCAGAAGCAGGGCGGCGGCGCGGTGGTCAACATCTCGAGCTTCGCGGCGGACGCGCCGGAGCAGCCGATGCCCGTTTCGTCGGCACTGCGCGCGGCGCTGAGCGCATGGACGCGTCTTTACGCGGAACGTTACGCGGCCGAGCACATCCGGATGAACGCGGTGCTGCCGGGCTTCATCGACAGCTGGCCGGAAACGCCGGAGATCGTCGCACGCATCCCGGCCGGCCGCTTCGGCAAGACCGGCGAGATCGCGAAGACGGTCGCGTTCCTGCTGTCCGATGGCGCGGGTTACATCACCGGGCAGAACATTCGCGTCGACGGCGCGATCGTCAAGGCGCTGTGAACGTCGCGCGGGCGAGCGGCCGCAGCGGCCGGGCCGCTCGCCGCGCAGTCGCTACAAACGCGTACAAACCAGACAAATCCGGGATACATCAGACCTTTCAAATGGGCGACGCCGCGTGAGCCGGGCGCGCCGGATTGAAAGCGAAGGCGCGGCCCCGCGCGCGGCATGTTCACTTTCCACTTCACGAAAGGAGATGCCGAACGATGTCTTCCACACCGTTTTCCCCGATGCGTCGCCACCTGCTTGCCACGTCCGTGGCCGCAGGGGTCTCCGCGATGCTGCCCACGGCGCTGCATGCCGCGACCGGCGCGAGCGGCATACGCCCGTTCACCGCGCACATTCCCGACGAAGCCGTCGCCGACCTGCGCCGCCGCATCGCGGCAACACGCTGGCCGGGCCGCGAGACCGTCGCCGACGAATCGCAGGGGGTGCGGCTGGCGCGCATGCAGGCGCTGCTGCGCTACTGGGGCACCGATTACGACTGGCGCAAGGGCGAGGCGCGCCTGAACGGTTTCCCGATGTTCATCACGGAAATCGACGGGCTCGACATTCATTTCATCCACGTGCGCTCGCGGCACGAGAACGCGATGCCGATGATCATGACGCACGGCTGGCCGGGTTCGATCTTCGAGCTGCTGAAGGCGATCGGCCCGCTGACCGACCCGACCGCGCACGGCGCGAGCGCCGACGATGCGTTCCATGTCGTCGTGCCGTCGTTGCCGGGTTTCGGCTTCTCGGGCCGGCCGACGCAGACCGGCTGGGGTTCCGACCACATCGCGCGCGCGTGGGGCGAGCTGATGGCGCGGCTCGGTTATACGCGCTTCGTGTCGCAGGGCGGCGACTGCGGCTCGGTGATCTCGCACCGGATGGCGATGCAGCGCGTGCAGGGCCTGGCCGGGATTCACGTGAACATGCCGGCGACGGTGCCGCCGGATATCGCGACGCTGCTCGCGACCGATGCACCCGCGCCGGCGTCGCTGTCGCCGAAGGAGAAGGCCGCGTACGAGAAGCTCGCGACGTTCTATCGCGACAACTGCGGGTACTCGGCGATGATGGTCACGCGCCCGCAGACGGTCGGCTATGCACTCGCCGATTCGCCGTCCGGGCAGGCAGCGTGGATGTACGACAAGATTTCGCAGTGGACTTATAGCGGCGGCGTGCCCGAGCGTTCGATTCCGCGCGACGAGATTCTCGACGACATCTCGCTGTACTGGCTGACGAACACCGCGACGTCCGCCGCGCAGATCTACTGGGAGGATCACTCGAACAACTTCAATGCGGTGGATATCGCGTTGCCGGCCGCGATCACGGTGTTTCCGGGCGAGATCTACCAGGCGCCGCGCAGCTGGGCCGAGCGCAGCTATCACAACCTGATCTACTTCAACGAAGTCGACAAGGGCGGGCATTTCGCGGCATGGGAGGAACCGGAGTTGTTCGCGCGTGAAGTGCGCGCCGGGTTCCGGCCGTTGCGGCGCGTGTAAGCGAGGGAGGACGGGCGAACGCGGGCCGGCGCGGATGCGGCCGGCGTTTGCTTCCGTCGTGCACGTTCCTGAATTCACCGTAGCGTCGTTATTGCTGCCGGCGTTACCTGTTTAAGCGACCGTTTTACGGCAGAAACAGCACGGCGTTTCTGTTCACGATTGAATGACATATCGATGAACAAAACCCGTTCTGGAAGAAACATTCCATCGTAATTATTTGATTAAAAAGCGATTTTGATAAAAATCAAAATATGTCGCGTGAATTGACTGATGTATTGAAACCCTCAATACAATGATCCGCGACTGCACCTGAGTGCGGACAAATCATCCTGTTTATTGGCACGCGGTAAAAAGCCGAATCGGCTTTTTCACGGTTTCACCCGGTGAAAAAATACGACCCGAGGTTTCGCGATGACGAATAACGACGTGCGCGAGTCACGCATGGCTTGCGACGGCATGCGCCCGCTTGAAGGTCGAAGAGGTATCGTCGTCGGCTTGGCGAACGAGCAGAGCATCGCGTGGGGATGTGCGCGCGCATTTCGCGCGGCGGGTGCCGAACTGGCGGTGACCTGGCAATCCGACCGGGCGTTGCCGTACATCGAGCCGCTGCTGGACCAGCTGAAGCCGGCGATTGCGATGCCGCTCGACGTGAGCCGGGCCGACCAGATGCGCGAGGTGTTCGACACGATCGGCGAACAGTGGGGCGGCCTCGATTTTCTGTTGCATGCCGTTGCCTATGCGCCCCGGGCCGATCTGCACGGGCGCGTCGTCGACAGTTCGCCGGAAGGGTTCGCACTCGCGATGGACACCTCCTGCCACTCGTTCATCAGGATGGCGAAACTGGCCGAGCCGTTGATGACGTCCGGTGGAAGCCTGATGGCGATGACCTATATCGGAGCCGACCAGGTCATCGCGGAGTACGGCGTGATGGGCCCGGTCAAGGCGGCGCTGGAGGCCACCGTCCGATACCTCGCTGTCGAGCTGGGGCCGGCCGGCATTCGCGTGCATGCGGTGTCGCCCGGTGCACTGGCCACGCGGGCGGCCTCCGGGCTGCCGAACTTCGATCATCTGCTTGACGACACCGCCCGGCGTGCGCCATTGCGCCGTCCGCTCGACATCGACGACGTCGGTGCGCTGTGCACCTTTCTCGCCAGCGATGCCGCACGCGCGATGACCGGCGGTATTCACTACATCGACGCGGGGATGCACGTGCTCGGCTGACGCGAGGCAGCCGCTCCCGGAATGCGTCGAGATTCACCTTGCCCCTCTGGAGAACAGTGTTATGGATGCTGCCACGCAACTGGCGCGCAGTCATGAGATCGCCACGGAGATTGTCCACGTCCTGCAAAAGCGCACGCAGCACGCGCTGGAACAGTACGGGAAACGGTTGGGCGAAGCGTTCGACGGCAGCGACGGCCCCGGCCGGGCGCCGGGCGCCGATCCGTTTGCCATGCCATTCTCGCCGCTGGGCGCGTGGCATTACGCGGTTGACGCCGCACAGCGCGCGCTGCTGTTCTGGGACACGCTGCGCGAGCGCGGCACGCAATATGTCGAGCGCATGGCCGAGGGGCTCAAGCCGGTGCTGCATTTCGACTACGACGTCGTGCTCGACGGCCGGCAGTTCGCACGGCCCGTCAATTACGCGCTCGTTCACATCCAGCCGCCGGATGGCGTGATCGTCGACGCGTGCAAGCGGCCCTACCTGATCATCGATCCGCGCGCGGGGCACGGCCCCGGTATCGGCGGCTTCAAGGACGATTCGCAAGTCGGCGTGGCGTTGCGCGCGGGGCATCCCGTGTATTTCGTCGTGTTCTTCCAGGAGCCCGAGCCCGGCCAGACGTTGCTCGACGTGTGTGCCGCGGAACAGGCGTTCGTCCGGAAAGTGCGGGAACTGCATCCGGACAGCCTCAAGCCGGCCATCGTCGGCAACTGCCAGGGCGGCTGGGCCGCGATGATGCTCGCGAGTTCGTCGGCGGACGACACGGGCCCGATCGTCATCAACGGCGCCCCGATGTCGTACTGGAGCGGCGCGTGGAGCGAGGGGCCCGGCGACAATCCGATGCGCTATGCCGGCGGCATACTCGGCGGCACGTGGCTCGCGTCGTTTGCGTCGGACCTGGGCAACGGCAAGTTCGACGGCGCCTATCTCGTGCAGAACTTCGAGAACCTGAACCCGGCGAACACGTTGTGGGACAAGTATTACCACGTGTACGACCACATCGACACCGAGCCGCCGCGCTTCCTCGAGTTCGAGCGCTGGTGGGGCGGCTACTACCTGATGAACCGCGACGAGATCGAATGGATCACGCGCAACCTGTTCATCGGCAACAAGCTCTGGTCCGGCGAAGTGAAAGACGGATCGGGCAAGGCGTTCGACCTGCGCGAGATCCGCTCGCCGATCATCCTGTTCGCGTCGATGGGCGACAACATCACGCCGCCGCAGCAGGCGTTCAACTGGGTCGCGGACATCTACGGCAGCACGGAGGAGATCAAGGCGCGCGGGCAGGTCATCATCGGGTTGGTGGAAGAGGACGTGGGGCATCTCGGCATCTTCGTGTCCGGCAAGGTCGCGAAGAAGGAGCACGCGCAGATCGTCAGCGTGCTGGATGCCGTCGAAACGCTGCCGCCCGGCCTTTATGCGATGTCGATCGAGGAAGTGAAGAGCGCCGACGGGAAGGTCACGTACGACGTCACCTTCGCCGAGCACCGTCTGGAAGAGATCGCGCAATACTTCAACCGCTTCGGGCGCAAGGACGAACAAGCGTTCGAGGCCGTCGCCGCGTTGTCCGAATTCACGCAGCGCGCGTATGAACTGTTCATGCAGCCATACGTGCAGCAGGCATCGAACGAGACCACCGCGCACCTGTTGCGCGACTTTCATCCGCTGCGCTTCCAGCGCTGGGCGTTTTCGGACCTGAATCCCTGGCTTCGCTGGCTGAAGCCCGCCGCCGACACGGTCAGGGCCCACCGCCAGCCGGCCGACGACATCGAGCCATGGCGCAAGCTCGAACAGCGTGGCTCGGATATCGTCAGCGCGTCGCTCGACTGTTTCCGCGCGATGCGCGATGCAAGCATCGAGTCGCTGTTCTTCACGCTGTACACCCAGCCGGCCTTGCTTCATTTCGGGGAGCAGTATCGCGACCGTCACGCGGCTGCGCCGGCGGCGGCGGACCCCCGCGACCTGCCGTTCGTGAAGGCGGCGCTCGCGTCGATCGACCGTGGCGGCTACACCGAAGCGGTTGCGCGGGCGGCGTTCCTGCTCGAGCGCAACGGCGAACCGTTTCCGCTGGCGCAGCTTGCGGCCGAGCGCGAGCTTGCCGAAACCTATGCCGAATACCTGCCGAACCTGCCGCCCGACCAGTGGCGGCGCATCTATGGCGAGCAGGAGATCATCGCGACTTACGCGCCCCAACAGGCCGTCGCCACGCTGCCGGTGCTGCTTGCCCGGCCGGATGACCGCCAGCGGCTGCTGACGCTGCTGGACAAGCTGCTGGGCGATGCGCGCGTGCAAAGCGCGTCGGTGAGCGAGCAACAGTGGGCGGCGTTGCAACGCATTCGCGCGGTACTGGGCGCGCCGCCTGCCACGCTGCCGGCCAGGGGGCCGCTGGCGACACTCGAACGCGTGCAGTGACGGACAGCGAGGAACCGCAATGGAAACCCGACACGAGAAATATCGCCGCCTCATCGAACACTGCCAGGCGCTTGCGCCGATGCCGACGGCCGTCGCGCATCCGTGCGATCGAAGCTCGCTCGAGGGCGCGCTGGAGGCGGCGCGCAAGGGGCTGATCGCGCCGATCCTGGTCGGCCCGCGTGCGCGTATCGAAGCGACCGCCGCGGAGTTGCAGCTGCCGGTCGGCGATCACGAGATCGTCGATGCGCCGTACAGCGAGGCGTCGGCAGCGGCGGCGGTGCGGCTCGTACGCGACGGCCGCGCGTCCGCGCTGATGAAGGGCAGCCTTCACACCGACGAACTCATGGCCGAAGTGGTGCGGCACGATTCCGGGTTGCGCACGGGCCGGCGCATCAGCCATTGCTTCGTGATGGACGTGCCCGCGCACGCCGACCCGCTGATCGTGACCGACGCGGCGATCAATATCGCGCCGACGCTCGAGGAAAAGGTCGACATCCTGCAGAACGCGATCGATCTCGCGCATGCGCTGGATTTTCCGCAGGTTCGTGTGGCGATCCTCTCGGCCATGGAGACGGTCAACCCGAAAGTGCCGTCGACGCTCGAAGCCGCTGCGCTGTGCAAGATGGTGGATCGGCGGCAGATTACCGGCGCACTCGTCGACGGCCCGCTGGCGCTCGACAACGCGATCGATCCCGAAGCCGCGCGCATCAAGCAGATCGATTCGCCGGTGGCCGGGCACGCGAACGTGCTGATGGTGCCGAACCTCGAAGCGGGCAACATGCTTGCCAAGAGCCTGTCGTTCCTGGCCGGCGCAGACGCGGCGGGCATCGTGCTCGGCGCGCGCGTACCCGTCATCCTGACGAGTCGTGCCGATTCGTTGATCACCCGGCTGGCTTCCTGCGCGGTCGCGATGCTCGTCGCGAACGTGCAGCGCGAAGCGGCCCGGCGCGCGGGGTGACGCCATGGCAGACGTGATTCTGGTGTTGAATGCCGGCTCGTCGAGCATCAAGTTTTCCGCATTCGACGTGCACGGCGACACGCTCGGCCTGATCGTGCATGGCCAGGTCGAGGGCCTGTACACGGCCACGGCGCACTTCAGCGCCGTCGACCGCCACGCGGAGCGTCACGAGCGGCAATGGGCCGGCGGCGATACGTTCGGCCATCAGGAAGGGCTCGAGCAGATCGCCGCGTTCCTGGGCGCGCATCAGGAAGGGCACCGTCTCGCGGCGGTGGGCCATCGCGTCGTGCACGGCGGACAACGCTTCAGCGGCCCGGTGCGCGTCACGCCCGAGATCGTGGCCGAGCTGGAGAAACTCACCCCGCTCGCGCCGTTGCATCAGCCGCACAACCTGACGCCGATTCGTATCCTCGAAACGATGCGGCCCGGCGTCGAGCAGGTGGCCTGCTTCGACACGGCGTTCCACTGCACGCAGCCTGCGGTGACCCAGGCGTTCGCGCTGCCCGCGTCGATCACCAGCCGGGGCGTGCGCCGTTACGGTTTCCACGGGCTCTCGTACGAGTACATCGCGAGCGTGCTGCCCGACGTCGCGCCGGCGGCAGCGCGCGGGCGCACGGTCGTCGCCCATCTCGGCAACGGCGCGAGCATGTGCGCGCTCGTGGCAGGCAAGAGCGTCGCGAGCACGATGGGGTTCACGGCGCTCGACGGGCTGCCGATGGGCACGCGTTGCGGCAACCTCGATCCCGGCGTCGTGATCTTCCTGATGGAAGCACTCCGGATGGACGTGCGCGCCGTCGAGGATCTGCTCTATCGGCGTTCCGGGTTGCTCGGCGTGTCCGGCCTGTCGAGCGACATGCGCACCCTGCTCGCGAGCGACGACCCGCACGCGCGCTTCGCCATCGAGCTGTACGTCTACCGCATCGCGCGCGAACTCGGTTCGCTCGCGGCCGCGATGGAGGGAATCGACGCCGTCGTGTTCACGGCGGGGATCGGCGAGCACGCGGCGGCGATTCGCGAGGGGGTGTTGCGCCGTGCGGCGTGGCTCGGCGTCGAGATCGATGTCGACGCGAACGGCACGGGCGGGCCGCTGATCACGACGGCATCGAGCCGCGTGTCGGCGTGGGTGATCCCGACCGACGAAGAACTGATGATCGCGCGCCATACGCACCGGCTGATCCGGTGACGGGCGAACGAGCAAGGAATCCTCATGGCTGAACTACTGCTGGTCAATGTCGAAGAACACGCGCGCGACGACGAGGTCGGCGCGTTCCTGGCGCGGCATGGATTCCCGCAGTTCGATGCGATCGAGCGCGTGCCGGCCGGGATCGGCACCCCCATCGCGCTGCTCCGGTTCAACACGCTGTCGTCGGTCGCGCTTTACTCGCTGCGCGCCCGGATCGATCACATCTCGTGGCGGGGCCGCTCGATTCGCGCGCATATCCTGCCGGACCGGAAGGACTGAACGGCTGCGTGCGGCGGCGTGGTTCGAGCGATGAATGCGCGCCGGCCGGCATGCGGCCGGTGTTCATCGGCGGAGTGGGGCGGTGTCATGCCTCCGCGATGTCTCGGGGCGGCGTCGCCGTCAGATGATCCGGCACGTGCCGTGTACGTCCCTCAGCCACGTGAGAAGCATCATCGCGGCATAGACACAAGGCAGCACGATCAAGAATCGACGCCACGTTACCTTGAAATGCGGAAGCCGCCGGACGACCGCGGCGAGGGCGATGCACGCAACCAGCCCGACCGGCAAGATGTTCCGGTTGTCCCGGAAGGCGGCAAAAACGAAAGCCGCCGTGAAAAACACGACCCAGACCACGGCACCGCCAAGGGTGTCGCAGTAGGCGGTGGCGTATCCGGAGAACCACGCGAGCAGAAGCGCCGCAAGCCCGAACGCGGTCAGGATGGTCGCGAGCCAGAGCGGCGGCCCGTTCGTGCCCGCCTGTCGCACGGGAGCGTCTTGTTGGTCGGCATCGGTCAATTCGGTCACCTGCAATCGGGCGGGTTGTCACGGCAAGCGGCGTAGTATCGCCGCGTTTCGGCGCCGAAGCGAGAGGCGGTGCGTGGCCATGCCATCGGCGGGGCAGCCCGGCGCGTGGCACGTGGTCCCTGCGAACCCGCATTTCCCGCCCGATTTTTGAATCGTCGTGTGTCGTGTTCGCCGACAGATACGTTGGGATACAAAGCCTCGCCAGGGCTCGGGTATAAAACCGGTGAAGCGATTCACACGGCGGCGCGATGCCATGCGCCGCTGCCGAGAATGCAGATTCCCGAGTGCCCGCACGTGCCGCGGTCACCTTCCTTAGCGATCGACACTGGAGAACGAGTCATGCCCGAAACCGTGAACACCCGCCGCCGCCTGATCCTGGGTACGACGCTGGCGAGCCTCAGCCTTGCCGACCTCGGCTTCAGCGCCCTGGCGCACGCGCAGTCGGCACCCGATGCAGCGCCTGCGAAGCGCGCGGCCGGCGTCGCGTCACTGGGCACGATCCACCAGATCGACGCGGGCGTGCTCAACGTCGGGTATGCGGACCTCGGGCCGAAGAACGGCCCGGTCGTGTTCCTGCTGCACGGCTGGCCGTACGACATCTACAGCTATGCGGAAGTCGCGCCGCTGCTCGTCGCGGCCGGCTACCGCGTGATCGTGCCTTACCTGCGCGGCTACGGGTCGACGACGTTCCGCTCGGCCGACACGGTGCGCAACGGCCAGCAGGCCGTGACGGCCGTCGACATCGTTGCGCTGATGGATGCGCTGAAGATCGACCGGGCGGTGTTCGGCGGTTACGACTGGGGCGCGCGCACGGCCGACATCATCGCGGCGCTGTGGCCGCAGCGCGTGAAGGCGCTGGTGTCGGTGAGCGGCTACCTGATCGGCAGCCAGGAGGCGAACCGCAAGCCGCTGCCGCCGCAGGCCGAATTCCAGTGGTGGTATCAGTTCTACTTCACGACCGAGCGTGGCGCGCTGGGCTACGCGGCGAACCGCGATGCGTTCAACAAGCTGATCTGGCAGCTCGCATCGCCGAAATGGCAGTTCTCCGACGAAACCTACGCGCGCACGGCCGCGTCGTTCCAGAACCCCGATCACGTGGCCGTCGTGATCCACAACTATCGCTGGCGTCTCGGGCTCGCGAAGGGCGAGGCGCAATACGACGACCTCGAGCGGCGCCTTGCGGCAGGCCCTGCGATTACGGTGCCGACGATCACGATGGAAGGCGATGCGAACGGCGCGCCGCATCCGGAACCGGCCGCGTACGCGAAGAAGTTCACCGGCAAGTACCAGCACCGCACGATCACCGGCGGCATCGGCCACAACCTGCCGCAGGAAGCGCCGCAGGCGTTCGCGGATGCGATCCTGCAAGTGGAGCACCTGTGATGCGGGCGCGCATGGGTCGCGTGCGGCGCGGCGTACGCCGCGGGTTCGTCGCGGGCGTGCTGCTGGCCGGCGCGTGGTCGGCGAGCAGCACGGCCGCGTTCGCGGAGCAGCCGAAGCCGGCTGCTGCCGCCGCGTCGCCGATTTACGGCGTGACGATCCCGCCCGGCTACCGGAAGTGGGAAATGGTCGCCCCGGCCGAAGAAGCCGCGCCGCTCGATGAACTGCGTGTCGTACTCGGCAATCCCGTCGCGATCCGTGCGCTCGAACAGGCGACACTGCCGTTTCCGGACGGCACGATCCTGGTGAAGCTCGCGTACAAGCGCAAGCAGTCCGACGAGTTCGCGCCGGCGACGGTGCCCGGACAGGCGACGACCGTGCAGGTGATGGTGAAGGACTCGCGCCGCTATGCGTCGACGGGCGGCTGGGGGTTCGGGCGGTTCATCAACGGCGTGCCGGCCGATATCGGCCAGCACCAGACGTGCTTTGCGTGCCATCAGGCGCGGGTGAAGAATCACGATTACGTGTTCACGCGGCTGGCGCCGTGACGGCGGTGTGAGCAAGGTGAGTCGCCGGGATGCTCGCGGCTCATTAACGTCCCGTCATCGGTGGCGAATGGTGTGCGACTGCTCGCCCCATAACCCCGCTCGTGCCGGCTCCGGATTCGACCCGGCCGCCGTAGGCGCGTCGCCTGCGTGGCCGATTCCCGTATTGCGTCCATTCCCGTGAATGACTCGGCGACGCGATCCTGGTCGCACGGATCGCGCCTCCGAGCCGTCTGCGTCACCACGAATAGCCCTGCATTCCGTAATTGGTGTCGTGCCGGCGTCCCCACCACGGCAGGTACGCATTGTTCCCGCCACGCGCGCGGAACCAGTCCTTGTCCGGATCGATCGGCGTGAGCGTCGACGGTGGCCTGACGACGACCGCGACGGGATGCTCCGGGTCGGTCGTGCCGGCGACGCGCGGCAGAAGCGAGCGGTTTTTCAATCCGTCGAGATGGTCAGGTTCGTCATCCGCCGAGGCCGCCGGGTGACGCACTTGTGCGCGGCGCCGTGTCCTGATCGGCCGGTGATTGAGTCGTTATCGTCCGGACCTGCATGGCGAATTCGACGAGTTTGTATCGCACTGTATCCAGCGCTGCTCCGGAAACATCGGATTGCACTGAAACCCTGCTTCAGAAACATGCCGGATACGTGGGCGGGTTCTACTGTCGACATGCAGGAAACGTTCGATGCCAGACGATCTGGATCGGATGCCGAATGATCGACCGACCTACTTCCTTCAAGGAGAACCCTCATGAAAGCCGCTCGCATCCTCGCCGTTGCCGTCCTCGCCGCCGTCCCCGCCCTGTCGTTTGCCGATACCGACCACGGCCTCACGCGTGCCGACGTGCGCGCCGAACTCGTCCGCCTGGAACAGGCCGGCTACAACCCGGCGCGTAGCGAACCGCATTACCCGGAAGACGTCGCCGCCGCGCTGCAGGTCGCGCGTTCCGACCAGAACGGCCCGTCGAAGTCGCAAGGCGACAACGTGGCCGACGCATCGACGCGTGCCGGCCATCGCGACGCGGCGCAAGCGCATTCCGCGCACAACGCATACGACGACCTGTACGCGCATTCGTGATCCGGTGCCGCGCCTGCCTCGTGCGCAGGCGCAGCCGCCACCGCGGCACGTTCAGACAACACAACACAACAGAGCAAGGAGCAAGACGATGGCCGGTTTGATGAAGCGCGTTCTGGTGTCCGCCGCGGTGATCGGCGGACTGTTCGGTGCGGTCGCGGCGCAGGCTGCGCAGAAGGACGACCTGAAGGGCACGAACGTCGTGCTCGTGCACGGCGCATTCGCCGACGGGTCGAGCTGGAACCGCGTGATTCCGCTGCTCGAGGCGCGCGGGCTGCATGTGGTGTCGGTGCAGAATCCGCTGAGCTCGCTCGCCGACGATGCAGCCGCGACGAAGCGCGCGATCGACGAACAGAAGGGACCGGTCGTGCTGGTCGGCCATTCGTGGGCCGGCGTCGTGATCAGCGACGCTGGCAACGACGACAAGGTGAAGTCGCTCGTGTACGTCGCCGCGTTCGCACCCGACAACGGCCAGTCGATCGCGGACGTCACGCAGGGGCTGCCGGCACCCGCATGGGCTGGCGAACTGCGCAAGGATGCGGGCGGCTTCGCCACGTTGTCGGACAAGGCGATCGCGCAGGATTTCGCGCCGGACCTGTCGCCCGCACAGCAGCGCATCGTCGCGGCGACCCAGGGGCCGTGGTACGGCGGGTGCATTTCGGAGAAGGTCACGCAGGCCGCGTGGCATGTGAAGCCGTCGACGTTCGTCGTCGCGACGCAGGACCGGATGATCGATCCGAAGCTGCAGGAAACGATGGCGAAGCGGATCGGCGCGACGGTCGCGCGCGTGAACGGCAGCCACGTGTCGTTGCTGAGCCAGCCGAAGGCCGTGGCCGACGCGATCATCGCGGCGGCGGAACGGGCGAAGCAGGAAACGCAGTGAGTGAACGCGGCGCCGCGCTTTCGCAGGCAAGCGCGGTGGCGCGAGTGACGGAGATGTCTTTTCACGAGGAGGAGTCATGACGCAACTGTGGCAACTGCCGGCAACCGAACTCGCGAAACGCGTCCGGCATCGTGACGTGTCCGCGCGCGAAGTCGCGGACGCCGTGCTCGATCGTCTCGACGCGGTGAATCCGGCGATCAACGCGGTGATCGAACACCGGCCCGACGACGTGCGGCGTCAGGCCGACGAAGTCGATCGCGCGATCGCGCGCGGCGACGATCCGGGGCCGCTCTCGGGCGTGCCCGTCACCGTGAAGATCAACGTCGACCAGGCGGGTTTCGCGACGACCAACGGCACGCGCCTGCAGGAGAACCTGATCGCGCATGCCGACAGCCCGGTGGTCGGCAACCTCAGAAAAGCCGGCGCGATCCTGCTCGGCCGCACCAATTCGCCGACGTTCGCGCTGCGCTGGTTCACGTCGAATCTCGTGCACGGCCACACGCGCAATCCGCGTCATCCGTCGCTGACGCCGGGCGGATCGAGCGGCGGCGCGGCGGCGGCCGTGGCCGCGGGAATCGGCCCGCTTGCCGTCGGCACCGACATCGGCGGCTCGGTGCGTTACCCCGCCTACGCATGCGGCGTGCACGGAATCCGGCCGTCGCTCGGGCGCGTGCCGGCGTTCAACGCGTCGTCGCCCGAGCGGGCGATCGGTGCGCAGTTGATGTCGACGGCCGGCCCGATCGCACGCACGATCGACGATCTCGCGCTCGCGCTGCGTGCGGTCGCCGCGCCCGACCCACGCGACCCGTGGCACGTGGCGGTGCCGTTCGACGGGCGCGAGGTGCCGAAGCGCGCGGCGCTATGCGTGCGGCCGGGCGGCCTGCAGGTCGTGCCCGAAGTCGAGGCCGCGTTGCGCGATGCCGCGCGACGGCTGGTCGATGCGGGCTGGACCGTCGACGAGATCGACGACACGCCACCGATGCGCGAGGCCGCACTGCTGCAGGAGCAGCTCTGGCTCGGCGACGGTTTCGATGCACTGGCGAACGCGGTTGCCGGCGATGGCGATCCGGGCGCGGCGGCGGTGGTCGAGGCCGTGCGCGGCAAGGTGCGCGACCTGCCGGCCGACGTGATCGGCCGCGCGCTCGTCCGGCG
Organism: Burkholderia sp. LK4; assembly: GCF_001043615.1. Classification (NCBI taxonomy): domain Bacteria; kingdom Pseudomonadati; phylum Pseudomonadota; class Betaproteobacteria; order Burkholderiales; family Burkholderiaceae; genus Burkholderia; species Burkholderia sp. LK4. Next base: position 48,421 of record NZ_LDUL01000076.1, on the reverse strand, counting down.
TACGACGCTGACACGGCAGTGGCGGCTGTTTCTCGATGAATATGCGGTCGTGTTGCTGCCGGTATCGTCGGAGCTGCCGTTCCCGGACGATCTCGACCGGCAGGGGCAGGACGGATTCGATCGCGTGTGGGAGGCGCAGCTCACGTTGCGCGCGCTGCCGGCGATGGGGCTGCCGGGGCTTGCCGTGACGACGTCGCTCGAGAATGGCGTGCCGGTCGGCGTGCAGGTGGTCGCCGCGCACCATCGCGAGGATCTGTGCCTGCTCGCCGGGCGCGACATCGAAGCGCGCGGCGTGCCGGTTGCGCCGGTCGACCCGGTACAGTAACCGGCAGACGCACAAGCGAATGCGTCGGCGATGCCCGTCAGGCATCGTGCAGACGCGTGCCGGCAGCCGGATTTCATCGCAACGCGCCACCCGCCGCGTTGATCGTCTCCCGCGATTCCTTTCGAATGCCTTCGATGCGCGACATCGAACGGCCACCGTTGCGCCTGTCCTGCTCACCCGCGAGCCCGCGGCGATAGCGCGCGTCTGCTATTGCATTCCCCGCAACGCTGATTAGGAAATGAATTTTTATTGGTTCAGCTTCCCCGGCCGCCCTCGCATAGTGGCGCTGACGGCTATAGACAGCACGCAAGCTGCAACGGCCGCATTCCCGGTGTTTTTGTTCATACGAATCCGCGAAAACAAGGAAGTGTCATGACGGTTGAACTGGAAGAACGAACTGCCGCGCAGCAGGCGCTCGAAGACGCGCGCGCGGCCGCTGCGGCGGCCGGCACGCCCTATGCGGGCGGTGTCGCGCCGGAAGTCGCGTGGGCGCTGTTCTCGTCCGGCGATGCGCTGCTGGTGGATGTGCGCACCGCCGAGGAACGGAAATTCGTCGGCCACGTGCCGGAGTCGCTGCACGTGCCGTGGGCGACCGGCACGAGCCTGACGCGCAACCCGCGCTTCGTGCGCGAACTGGAAGCGAAGACGGGCAAGGCGGCCGTCGTGCTGCTGTTGTGCCGGAGCGGCAACCGCTCGGCGCAGGCGGCCGAGGCCGCGACGAAGGGCGGCTTCACGCAGGTATTCAACGTGCTCGAAGGGTTCGAGGGCGACCTCGACGAACGGCAGCATCGCGGCGGCAGCAACGGCTGGCGCTTTCGCGGCCTGCCGTGGGCACAGGACTGATTCACGGCCGAGACAGGGAGAACGCAGCATGGCCGCATTCGACATCGACGACATCGTTCAATCGCTGCAGACCGTACGCCGCGCATGGCGCGAGAAGCAGCGGCGCTCGCTCGAACCGGGCGGGCGCGACCTGCCGGCGCGCGAAGCGCTCGCGCAGATCGTCGGCGCGCTGAAGGGCGTGCTGTTCCCGATGCGGCTCGGGCCGCCCGAGCTGCGCCAGGAGAGCGAGAACTTCCACGTGGCCCATGCACTCGACGCGGCGCTGAACGCGCTGCTCACGCAGGTCAAGCTGGAATTGCGCTACGCGGCGCGGCAGCGCAATGCCGACGGGCCGGTCGATCATGTCGACGAAGTCGCGTCGACGGCCGTGCAGGCGTTCGCCACGCGCCTGCCCGAGATCCGCCGGCTGCTCGACAGCGACGTGCTGGCCGCGTTCCACGGCGATCCGGCGGCCGGCAGCGTCGACGAGGTGCTGCTGTGTTACCCGGGCATCCTCGCGATGATCCATCACCGGCTCGCGCACGAGCTGTACGGGCTCGGCCTGCCGCTGCTCGCGCGGATCATCGCCGAACAGGCGCATGCGGAGACCGGCATCGACATCCATCCGGGCGCGCGCATCGGCGCGGGCTTCTTCATCGACCACGGCACCGGCGTCGTGATCGGCGAGACGGCGATCATCGGTGAGCGCGTGCGCGTGTACCAGGCCGTCACGCTCGGGGCGAAACGCTTTCCGCGCGACGCGGCCGGCCATCTCGAGAAAGGGCTCGCACGGCATCCGATCGTCGAGGACGACGTGGTGATCTACGCGGGCGCCACGATCCTCGGCCGCGTGACGATCGGGCGCGGCGCGGTGATCGGCGGCAACGTGTGGCTCACGCAGGACGTGGCGGCCGGCGAGAACGTCACGCAGGCGGTGCTGCGCAGCGAAGCGAACGCCGCGCCGCGCGCTGCGGCGCGTGTCGCCTGGGAGGCGCGATGAGCGACCTCATCCATCACTTCGGCGCCAACGTGCGCAGGCTGCGCGAAGCGCGCACGTGGTCGCAGGAACAGCTGGCCGAGCATGCGGGGCTGAACCGTTCGTATGTCGGCGAGATCGAGCGCGGCGAGGCGATCGCGTCGATCGTCACGGCCGACAAGATCGCGCGCGCGTTCGACGTATCGATCTCGACGCTGCTGCCGGGCACGTTCGTCACCTGAGACCGCCTCGTCACCTTTCCCTTTCGGTCGCACGCGGCATGACGGCTATAGCATGTTGAGCCGGCAGGTGCGTGCTTCCGATAATCACCCAGCGTCATAAGCAATCCCGTTTTTCATCTTAAGAACCCGGAGCCACACATGTCGACCGTTGCAAGCGGCACGGCTGCGCTGAGCGATCACGCCGCCCGCCAACTAGCGAACGCTACCAAGACCGTCCCCCAGCTTTCCACGATCACGCCGCGCTGGCTGACCCATCTGCTGCAATGGGTGCCGGTCGAGGCCGGCATCTATCGCCTGAACCAGGTGAAGAACCCGGAAGCCGTGCGTGCCGCGTGCACGCAGCTCGAGGACGAAAGCGTGCTGCCGCAGACCTTCGTGCCGTATGAAGAACAGCCGCGCGAGTATTTCCTGAACGCGGTGAGCACCGTGCTCGACGTGCATACGCGGATCTCCGATCTTTACAGCAGTCCTCATGACCAGATCAAGGAACAGCTGCGCCTGACGATCGAGACGATCAAGGAGCTGCAGGAAAGCCAGCTGATCAACAACCCCGACTACGGGCTGCTCGCGAACGTGACCGACGACCAGCGGATCTTCCCGCTGACGGGCGCGCCGACGCCGGACGACCTCGACGAGCTGCTGACCAAGGTGTGGAAGGAGCCCGCGTTCTTCCTCACGCACCCGCTCGCGATCGCCGCGTTCGGCCGTGAATGCACGCGGCGCGGCGTGCCGCCGCCGACGGTCAGCCTGTTCGGCTCGCAGTTCCTCACGTGGCGCGGCATTCCGCTGATCCCGTCGGACAAGGTGCCGGTCGCGGACGGCAAGACGAAGATCCTGCTGCTGCGCGTCGGCGACAAGCGCCAGGGCGTGGTCGGCCTCTATCAGCCGGGTGTCGCGGGCGAGCAGGGCCCGGGCCTGTCGGTGCGCTTCATGGGGATCAACAACCAGGCGATCGCGTCGTACCTGATCTCGCTGTATTGCTCGCTCGCGGTCCATTCGCCGGATGCGCTGGCTGTCCTCGATGACGTCGAAATCGCCAAGTTCCATGACTATCCCGACACCTACCGTTAATCCCGGGCTGGCGGGCGGCGACGCGCACGCGCTGCCGCACGCGCCGTTGCCGGCCGGCTTGCCCGATCCCGCGACGCTGGCGCGGCTCGCGTCCGAGTTCTTCTCGACGCCGCCCGGTCAGGCCACCGCGCCCGGGGTGTCGGCGGGCAGCGGTGCGGTCGGCGGCGTGCCGTCGGCCTTGCCGGCCGCCGCGCCGATCCTTGCGTCGGTGAGCAACCCGGTTCCGGGCGGCTCGCCGCTCGCGGGGCCGGGCGGCGCGGGCACCGGCGTGCCCGGTCTCGCGCTCCCGCAAGGGAAAGTGCCCGGCGCGAACCTCGCGCCGTCCGCACCGACCCACGTGCTGTCGCTCGGCAACCGCGCACCGGCGCTCGCGCCGCATGCGGCCGCGCAGAACGGGCTGCCCGACAACGCCGTGTCGATCGCGCCCGCGCTCGAACCACGCGTCGGCGGCGCGGCGCTCGGTGTGCCGCAAGTGAATGCGCCGGCGCCGGACGGTGCGGCGAAGGCATCGCCGTACTACTTCACCGACGGTTCGCTGCAGGGCTGGCAGGCGACGCCGCAGGACATCGTCGTGCCGTCGAACGGCCTCGCGTCGCCGGAAGCGTTCGGGCTGCCGGGCGACGACGCGCTGCGCGAACTGCTCGCCGTGCATCGCGACGTGCCGGCGTCGCGCGCATCGGGCAGCGAGGTGCCGCGTTATTTCATCGACGAGACGCACGCCGCCGAGCCGCAAGGTCAGCTGTATCGCGGCGCGCACCCGCCGTTCGACGTGAACGCGATTCGCCGCGATTTCCCGATCCTGCAGGAGCGCGTGAACGGCAAGCAGCTCGTCTGGTTCGACAATGCGGCGACGACGCACAAGCCGCAGGCCGTGATCGACCGCCTCGCATACTTCTACGCACACGAGAACTCGAACATCCACCGCGCGGCACATGCGTTGGCCGGCCGCGCGACGGATGCTTACGAGCATGCGCGGGAAACCGTGCAGCGCTTCATCGGCGCGTCGTCGCCGGACGAGATCGTGTTCGTGCGCGGCACGACCGAGGCGATCAACCTGATCGCGAAGTCGTGGGGCGTGCAGAACGTCGGCGAAGGCGACGAGATCATCGTGTCGAACCTCGAGCATCACGCGAACATCGTGCCGTGGCAGCAGCTTGCCGCGCTCAAGGGTGCGAAGCTGCGCGTGATTCCGGTCGACGATTCGGGGCAGGTGCTGCTGGACGAATACCGGAAGCTGCTCAACGACCGCACGAAGATCGTGTCCGTCACGCAGGTGTCGAACGCGCTGGGCACGGTCGTGCCGGTGAAGGAGATCGTCGATCTTGCGCATCGGGCGGGCGCGAAGGCGCTCGTCGACGGCGCACAGTCGATCTCGCACATGCGCGTGGACGTGCAGGCGCTGGATGCGGATTTCTTCGTGTTCTCCGGGCACAAGATCTACGGGCCGACCGGGATCGGCGTCGTGTACGGCAAGCGCGCGATCCTCGACGACATGCCGCCCTGGCAGGGCGGCGGCAACATGATCGCGGACGTGACGTTCGAGCGCACGGTGTTCCAGCCGCCGCCGAACCGGTTCGAGGCCGGCACCGGCAACATCGCGGATGCGGTGGGGCTGGGTGCCGCGCTCGATTACGTGAGCCGCGTTGGGATCGAGAACATCGCGCGCTACGAGCACGACCTGCTCGCGTATGCGACGAGCGTGCTCGCACCGGTGCCGGGCGTGCGCCTCGTCGGCACCGCGCGCGACAAGGCGAGCGTGCTGTCGTTCGTGCTGAAGGGCTATGAAACCGAGGAAGTCGGGCAGGCGCTGAACGAAGAGGGCATCGCGGTGCGCTCGGGGCATCACTGCGCGCAGCCGATCCTGCGGCGGTTCGGGCTCGAGGCAACGGTGCGGCCGTCGCTCGCGTTCTACAACACGTGCGACGAAGTCGACGCGCTGGTGAGCGTCGTGAGAAGGCTGGCGACGCGACGCTGACGCATGCCGTCTGCGAGGAGCCCGCTTGGGGCGCCCGGCAACGGGCTGTCGCAAGCGGGCTCATTTGCGTGGCGATGCGGGCATGGCGCGCCGCTCGACGTTCCGTGAGCATCTATCCGTCGCGCTCCATCCTCCATGGCCCGGCCGTCGTATCGGGCACGGCCTGGCACCGGATCGGCAACGGCGCATCGACGGGAGCGCCATTGCGCCGTGCGTTGTTCCTGGCATCCCGCCGCGGCGGCCAGAGCCGGTCGTCGCGCTGGCGCGGCGCTGCGCGATCGCGGTATTCCGGATCGATGCCGCCCCAGCCTGATTCGACGCCGGGGCATCCGGTCGCGAAGGACGCACCGTGTCGGGATCGTTCCCGCTCCGCGCGCCGTGGCCATGCTCCGACAGCCGGGCATCGAACCGTCGGTGCCGCGTTTCGGCACGGTGCGATTCATCGGGGCTGCACGTGATTTGCCCGCCGTCCGGCAGGCCGCGACAGCGGATCTCGATCGCGCCGGGCCGCCGCATCGTGCACGACAGCGATTGTTGACGACGCTGGAAAGGTCCAATCCAGAAGTGGTAATAGGTGCCGCGAATATGGCCGATTATTCTCCCGTTCGCAGTAATGGCGTCCGTCCACGAATACTGTCGGACTGCTTACAAAATCAATGGCTCAGGGAGGCCTTTCATGAGACGCACCGTTGTCACCGGTTGTATCGGCGCCGCTTTCACGATGTCAGCATCGTGCGCGTTCGCGCAGAGTTCGGTTACGTTGTATGGCCTCGTCGATACGGCGATCCGTTATCAGACCAATGCCGGCCCTGACGGCAAGGACCTGATCGGAATGACGGTCGGCCCGGAAACGCACAGCCGCTGGGGCTTGCGCGGCAGCGAGGATCTCGGCGGCGGGCTGTCGGCTATCTTCCGTCTCGAGAACGGTTTCGAGCTGGGCGATGGCAAGCTGCACGTCGCGAACACGCTGTTCAGCCGGCAGGCCTACGTGGGCCTGTCGAGCGGCCGATACGGCACGCTGACGTTCGGCAACCAGTACGCGCCGCTGTACGACACGATGGGCGACGTATTCGATCCGATGACCGTCGGCGACTACTGGCAAGACAGCTGGGCGTACAACGGCATTGGCAACTACCTGACGGTGCCGAACTCGGTGAAGTACGCATTCACGTACAACGGGTTCAGCGTCGATGCGATCTACGGCTTCGGCAATCATGCCGGTGCGATGGGCCTCGACAGCACGTACGGCGTCGAGCTTACCTACGCGCAAGGGCCCGCGTCGATCAACGCAGGCTTCCAGCAGACCTCGGTGTCGTCCGTGAACGGCAGTGCGACCAACGGCGCGAAGGTGAACTTTCTGCACGTGAGCGGCGCGTATCAGGTGACGCCCTCCGTCCGCCTGCTGGCCGGCTGGCTGCACGGCCAGGACAAGACGGGCACGACCGACTTCAACATGCAGCAGGCCGGCGCACCGGCGTTGAGCGGCGGGAGCCCGAACCGCATCGACGACACGTTCTACGTCGGCGCCAACTGGCAGGCCACCGCGCCGCTGCTGATCACGGTGGCCGGCTATTACGGCCACGCACGCAACGCGGAGCGGCTCGACGGCACGCTCGGCTCCGGGATCAACTACTCGGCGACCGTGCTGGCCGAGTATGCGCTGTCCAAGCATACGGAGGTCTACGGCACGGTCGATTTCTCGCGCGGCAACGGTGCGTTCGCGGCCGACTACCCGGGTGCCACCAACCGGCTCACCGGCAAGGTCGACCAGATCGGCAGGACCAACAACGTCGGGGCTGCCGTCGGCCTGCGCCAGATGTTCTGACGTTACGGCGCACCGCGCGGCGAGCGTTTCTGCTGCAAGATTCAGAACCGCACGACCTGCTTCTGCTCGACGTTGAAGCCGTCGCGCAGCACGCTCGCCGAATCCGCGAAGTAGCGGCGGGTTTCCGCTAGCAGGTCGGTGTTGCCGCGCCGGCAGAACACGACCCCCGATCCTTCCTCCGTCAGCAGTTCGTCGATCAGCGATTCGGGTTGCCCGATATCGGCGAGATGGACGTTCTGCACGCCGTGCGCGAGCGCATCGAGCGCGTCCCGCACGCAAGGCGCTGCGATTGCGGCCGGATGCTCGGCCAGCCATTGCTCGAGTTCCGTGATGCCATAGAGCCCGGCGAGCTCACCGAGTTCGCGCAGCAGCGTGCCGTCGACCATCATCACCAGCGTCACGGCGCCCGTGCGCTGCGCGAAGAGGCTGCCGAGCCGTTCCGCGCGCAGCAGGTGATCATGGCCTGCGTCGTCCGGGGCGACCGGCATCACGACGGGCACGAGCCCGTTCTCGAGAAACGCGTTCAGCGCTGTGCCGTCGAAGCGGGCGACCGCGCTCGTGTCAGTGCGGTCGGAACGGGCGCTCGCCACCAGCAGGCCGCCGTCATGGCCGTCGATGCCGATCGCCTTGGCGCCGTGACTGCCGATCAGGCGCACCAGTTCATGATTGACGCCCGCCATCGCCGCATGAACGGCGTGGATCGATTGCGTACCGGGTGCGGCCGGCACGCCCTGGACGACGATCGGGCGAACACCGGTGAGTGCGAGCAGCGCGACATCCTGCGCGAACGCGTGGCGGGCGCGCGCGTCGCTCGCGGTGCCGCCGTCGACGATGACGACGGTCTGCCCGTGCAGGGCCTGCATGAACGGCAGCGAGCGCGCCAGGCCGGCCACGCGATGCGACGTAAGGGTGGAGCTTTCAGGGTCTGGGAACATGGGAATCCGGAAGGATGAAGGGAGTGCCTGACGCCGCACGGTGCGGCGTCAATGCGTGCGTTGCATGAGCCGGTGAATCTCGTCGGGCGTCAGCGCGTCGCGCGACGCTTGCCGGAACGGGCGATCGCTGAAACACCGCGCCGCGTCGGCGAGCAGTTCGAGGTGCGCGCGATCGTCAGCTTTCGGCAGGGCGAGCACGATGAATTCGCGCACGGGCTTGCGGTCCGGCGCGTTGAACGCGAACGGGTACAGTGCGCGCACGAACAGCGCGACGGCCGAGCCGAGCCCGTCGATGCGCGCATGCGGAATCGCGACGCCCTGGCCGAGGCCGGTCGAGCCCAGCTGTTCGCGCCTGATCAGTTCGGTCCTGATGCGCTCCGCCGGCACACCGCTGCCGCGCTCGATGTATCGCGCGGCGAGGTCGAACAACTGGGTCGCGCTTTCGACCGGCACGTCGAGCAGGATGTTGTGCGGCGGGCACGCGTCGGCCAGCCGGATCGCGGCAGGCGTGGCGACGCGGCGGCGGGGAAGGTCGGGGTGGCCGCCGATGGCGGCCTGCTGCGTTTGCATGCGGATCTCTCCGTGTCGGGATGACAGGGAAATCCTAGACAAAGGCGCGTAAAGACGGTGTCAGAGACGCGGGGGCGCCGCATTAAAATTTCGTATCGATTGCGACGGCGTCCGCCGCGTGTCCGACAAGGACATCGTCAGGTACCCGACAGCACGAACGGCAACGTCGTGAGCAGGAACACCGAAATGCCGACGACCGGCGCACCGAACGCGATCGCCGCAAATGCCACCGCGGCGCTCGTCAGCACCAGCGTCCTCGAGCGCACGCGGTGCCGGCCGAGTGCCGTTGCGCGATCGTCGCGGGCGGCATCGGGTCGTGTGCCGATCACGTGTTTCCAGAACGTCAGGCCAAGCATGATTGCTCCTTGATGAAAGGCGACCGGGAAGGCGTGCGCTGCGCGCGTCAGCAGCGCTTGAGCTTCAGCACGCGCGAGATCTGCCCGGGCGTGAAGCTGCTGTTGCGCACGTAGGGTGCGCAGTCGAGCGGTGCGGTGAGCGATTCGCTGACGACGTACCGGCCGACGAAGCGGTATGCGTCGGTTGCCATGCGGATGAACACCGGAATCGCATCGCGTTGCGCGGCGAGCGTCCTGCCGGCCGCGCGCGCGGATGCACTGCCGTCGCAGAGGATCACGTCGGGCGCATGCGGGTTGAGGTCCGTGCGCAGGCAGGCGGCGACGACCTTGCCGTTCTTCGTCGGCAGGAATGCCTGTTTGCTGCCGCCGCACGCGGTATGGATGAATTCGCGGGTGTACTGCTTGTCGATCTCGAACATGATCGGGCTCCGGTATCGGGAAATTCAGTGGATTAAATCAGGGATGCGAAGCAATGCGACATGATCGACATGCCGGATGCGGGCATGCCAGTCGATCGTTGCCTGAGGGGGCGGATCGATGGCGCGACGTTGCAAGGGATGTTCCGCGGGAACACGCTTGCCCGCACGACGCGCGATCAACGCATCGACGTCGTGTTCAAGCGTGCACGGGAATGACTACGGCGCGCACCGTCCGCCTGCGGGCAGGACGGTGGCTCGGGAAAAGAGAGACGCAGGCGTCCTGCCTGTCAGGCAGAAAAGCAACTCGGAGGGCGAGGACTTCGGATGCGCATGGTGCGTACTCGGTGATGGATCGATTGCGAACACATTCTAGTGAACGCATGCGCGGGCGCAAGTAAAAAGGTCGTAAAGGTTGCGTGGCCGGTGCGGGATCGCGCCGTGAACTACGTGCACTGCCAGAGATGCGCGCTGGTGCGGCACGGCGCGCACCAGAACGTGTAGTTCGCGCCGCCGCTGCCCCACAGCCATTCGCCGCCGTCCGTTTGCGGAAAGTGGGAGTCGAGTTGCATGACGAATGACATCTTGCGGCCGCAATCCGGACAGTCGGGATACCACGCCGACTGTACCCACGACGGTGCGCCGCCGACACGGCTCAGGTTCTGCCTGTCGTTCGATTCGCCCCAGTCCTGCCGCGTCCAGCGTGCCGGCGCCGCGAAGAGTGCAACGTCTGCTTCCACGAACGCGGCGGCCGGATACTCGGGCTGGATCGCGATGTCGCGTTGCTGGGACGGGTGCGCGCAGGCGTTGCCTGCGTCGTCGTGCCGGTGGAACAGCGGGCCGTCGCTCTCCCAGCCGACGCACGACAGGCAGGTGTCGAACGATACCGGCGTCGCGCTGTCGATGCCGGCTGCCGCGGGTTGCGGTAGCGTCAACAACCGATGCAGCGGCTCGTGACACAGGCCGCATCGATGCGTCGACACGCCGCCGAAGCGCGCGCCCGATCGATGCGAATCGCGTGCGTGCCAGGTCGGGTGATGCGCGTCGATCTCGCGTTTCCACTTCGGCATCTCGCGGAGCCTCGGCGCACGCAGCGTCGGGCCGAAGTCGATGTGCAGCGGCGACTCGCCATGCAGCGCGCGCAACGTGTCGTGTTCCTGCGCATAGCCGGCAGACATGAGCCAGTTTGCGCACTTGCCCGGATCGTCGGAAAACAGCCACGCCGCCGCGTCGCGAACGGCCGCGGGGTGTCGCGAATGAAGCAGCGCGATGGCGCGTTCGCGCGCCGCGTCGTCGCCGGAGGGGGGCTCGGCAAGCCGGCCGCGCCATGCATCGACCGTCGCCGGATCGAGCATCCGCCACGCGTTTTCCTCGTAGTACACGCGCGGCGACCGCTTCGTGGTGGCGATGTCGAGGAACACGTCCCAGTGATCGGAAAATACCTGCGGCGTCTGCATCACCACGCTCGACAACACGCTCGCGAGCCGCTCGTTCCACGCGCCGTTGCGGACGTCTTGCCACGCTTCGGCCGCAGTCTTCGCGAAAGCGAGGTCGTCCATCAGGTCGAGTGCGGCATCGAGGAACGTCGCATGTGGCAACGCCCGATCGAACGATGCGATCACGAGGTCGGCGAGCGCGGCCGGATTGTCGCGTCGCAGCGCCAGCATCTGCGACATCGGATCGTTGCCTCTCCAGCCGAGGCGTTCGTAGTCGTCGAGAATGGTTTGTACGGTCGGCATGGCGTGGACGGCGGGCGGCGGACGGGCGTTCATCTTACCCGAGCGCGCCGGCGTGCCGGCACGCCGCCCGTTTTCGCCAGTCACATGCAAAAAACGCGTGACGACTTTCGTCGCCACGCGTTGCCTGCGTTTTGCTGTGCGTGCCAGTCGCGCATGCCGGCGAACCGGCACACGCGACACGCCGTCAGAAGTCGAACCCCGGCCCGCCCGCACCCGGGCCGCCCGGCGCAGCCGCCGGCGCCGCATCCTTCGGCGCTTCGAAGACGGTTGCATCGGTCGTCAGCAGCAGCCCCGCGACCGACGCCGCGTTCTGCAGCGCCGTGCGCGTGACCTTGGTCGGATCGAGCACGCCCGATTCGACGAGGTCGCCGTATTCGCCGGTCTGCGCGTTGTACCCGAAGTTGCCCGAGCCTTCGGCCACCTTCGCGACGACGACGCTTGCCTCCTCGCCCGCGTTCGTGACGATCTGGCGCAGCGGTTCCTCGAGCGCGCGCAGCACGATCTTGATGCCCGCGTTCTGGTCGGCGTTCACGCCCTGCAGTTCGCGGATCGCCTGCCGCACGCGGATCAGTGCGACGCCGCCGCCCGGCACGATGCCTTCCTCGACGGCCGCGCGCGTGGCGTGCAGCGCGTCGTCGACGCGGTCCTTCTTCTCCTTCACCTCGATCTCGGTGGCCCCGCCAACCTTGATGACCGCCACGCCGCCCGCGAGCTTCGCGACCCGTTCCTGCAGTTTCTCGCGGTCGTAGTCCGACGTCGCTTCCTCGATCTGCACGCGGATCTGCTTCACGCGTGCCTCGATGTTCTTCGCATCGCCCGCGCCGTCGATCACCGTCGTGTTTTCCTTGCCGACCTCGATGCGTTTCGCCTGGCCGAGTTCCGCCAGCGTCGCCTTCTCGAGCGTCAGGCCCGTTTCCTCGGCGATCACCTGGCCGCCGGTCAGGATCGCGATGTCTTCGAGCAGCGCCTTGCGGCGGTCGCCGAAGCCCGGCGCCTTCACGGCCACCGTCTTCAGGATGCCGCGGATGTTGTTGACGACCAGCGTCGCGAGCGCTTCGCCTTCGACGTCTTCCGCGATGATCAGCAGCGGCCGGCCCGATTTCGCGACCTGTTCGAGCACCGGCAGCAGGTCGCGGATGTTCGAGATCTTCTTGTCGTGCAGCAGGATGTACGGGCTTTCGATCTCGGCGATCTGCTTGTCGGGATTGTTGATGAAATACGGCGACAGATAGCCGCGATCGAACTGCAGCCCTTCGACGACATCGAGCTCGTCCGCGAGCGACTTGCCGTCCTCGACGGTGATCACGCCTTCCTTGCCGACGCGGTCGATCGCTTCCGCGATGCGCTGGCCGATCGATTCCTCGCCGTTCGCGGAGATCGTCGCGACCTGCGCGATTTCCTTGCTCGTGGTGGTCGGACGGCTGATCTTCTTCAGCTCGTCGACGGCCGCCGCGACGGCCTTGTCGATGCCGCGCTTCAGGTCGAGCGGATTGAGCCCGGCCGCGACGTACTTCTGGCCTTCACGGACGATCGCCTGCGCCAGCACGGTGGCCGTCGTGGTGCCGTCGCCGGCCGCATCGCTGGTGCGCGACGCGACTTCCTTCACGAGCTGCGCGCCGATGTTCTGCAGCTTGTCCGCGAGTTCGATTTCCTTCGCGACCGACACGCCGTCCTTCGTGACGACCGGCGCGCCGAAGCTGCGTTCGAGCACGACGTTGCGGCCCTTCGGCCCGAGCGTGACCTTTACCGCGTTCGCGAGAATGTTCACGCCTTCGGTCAGCCTGGCCCGTGCGACGTCGCTGAAAATGATTTCCTTCGCTGCCATGATTTCGCTCCGTTACTGGTTGACGACTGCGACGATGTCTTCCTCGCGCAGCACGAGAAACTCGGTGCCGTCGAGCTTGACGGCCTGGCCCGCGTACTTGCCGAACAGCACGCGCTCGCCGACCTGCAGGTCGGGCACGATGCGCTGGCCGTCCGCATCCTTGCGGCCGGGGCCAACGGCGATCACTTCACCCTGGTCGGGTTTTTCCGCGGCGCTGTCGGGGATCACGATGCCCGACGCGGTGGTGGTTTCCTGGTCGAGTCGCTTCACGATTACGCGGTCGTGCAAGGGGCGTAGGCTCATAGGTTCGTCCTGTGCTGTTCTGTCGAGATTGGCTGGCACTCTTTGGAAGAGAGTGCTGACGAGTATAAAAATGCGCGGCGGCGCGATCCAATAACGGATTCGGAAATGCATTCGCGCCGGCGTGCAAAGCGCGCGGCGCGCGTTACCGCGACACGGCCTGCTGCGCGGCGGGCGTGCAGACCGGGTGGATCGTCTCGCCGGCAAGCACGCGCTTCACGAACGGAATCGAATCGGCGAGCGACGCGTTCACGGTACCGTTGTGTTCGCGGCCCGCATACAGGTGCGCCTCGACGGTCGTGCCCGCCGCGCACGCGTCCTTCGCGAGCGCGAGTTCGAGCGGCGCGAGCCCGTCGTCCGCGCCCGCGCCGATGAAGACGGGTGTCGCGATCTTCAGCGTCGGGTACGTCAGGTACGCGTCCCACCACGCTTTCAGCCGGGCATCGCCGCCGGGCTTCACGGTGTTCGCATGCGTGAGGTGCGCGAGCGCCGCATCGTCCTCGAGCGACGCGAGGCAACCGATGCGCGCCTGTTCGAGGATCGGCAACGCCTGGTCGGTCAGCACTTCGTCCGCGCGCAGCGACGGGTCGATCTGCTGGGCGGAGAGCACCGAGTAGAACTGGTACGCGAGTGTCGGATCGACGCGCTCGGGGTCGCGCCGGTAGGCACTGTCGAACTTCGGCAGCGACGCGAGCGTGGCGGGCGATGCGTTGTAGATCGTGCCGGTGGCGACGGTCGCGCGGATCGCGAGTTCGGGCGCATACGCGGGCGCGTAGCCGGCCGCCGCGAATACGGCCGAGCCGCCTTGCGACTGGCCGACGAGCACGACCTCGTTCGCGAGGCCGGGCACGCCGCCGAGTACCGCGCGCACGCTGTCGAGCAGCGTGTAGCTGTTCGAGCGGTTGTTGAGCTGCGGATTCGGGCCCGGCGTGCCGAGCCCCTGATAGTCGGTCGCGACGACGGCGAACCCCTGCTGAAGCCACGCGTTAAGGTAGCGCACGTCGCGATACGAGCGGCCGAACCACGACGGCGCGCAGATGTCGGCCATCCCGAACGTGCCGTGCGCCCACGCGACGATCGGCCAGCCGCCGGCGGGCGGCGTGCCGCGCGGCACGAACAGCGCACCCGACACGGCGATCGGCGTGTGACCGCCGACACCGTCGGTCGACGCGTAGAGGATTCGCAACTGGCGCGCTGCGCTCGCGAGCCCGAGCGTCGCGGGCAGTGGCTCGGTGCGCAGCAGCGCGCCGGGCGTCGCCGGAATGTCGCGGTCCCACGTATAGAACGCGGACACGCGGCCGTCGCCCTGCAGCGGGTCGGGCGCGGGAACGCGGCCGGGCGAAGCCGCGTGCGAGAGGAAGGACGATACGGCGAGCGCCGAAGCCAGCAGTGCGCGCGCGGCGCAGCCGCGCAGGGGGGGAAGCGTCATGGTCGGATGGAGGTCGATGAGATCGGATCGGAAGCGCCGGACGGTGCATGGCGCGGGCCGACCACGACGCAAGTTTCGAACCAGCGCATCCGTTGCGTGTGCGGCGCGCGGCGCGACGGGCCGTTGCGTCGCACCGCGTGCGCCGCACGCATGCGCCGGCTGCGCGTCGCGCAGCAATTCGGGCCGGCGGGCTGTTGCTCCCGCAACAAAGGCGGGTGCATGGATCGTGCCGCGTGCGTCGTGCATGACAGGCCCGCACCGCGGCGCGGGCGTTCGATGCGTGCGCGCCCGGCTGGCACGATTGCTGCTGATCCGGTCGGCGTGAGTCGCGACGTTGCGTTGCGATCCTTTCCGTCCACCCGATCAAGGAAACCGTCCTCATGTCCGTCACCCCAACCATCGACAGCGGCGAACTCGCGGCATTCGTCGAGCGCGCCACGCGCGAATTCACGCAGGCTGCACGCGTGCTGAAGGACACGCGCACGCTGTCCGCGACCAACACGTTCCAGGCGTTCCAGCGCGTGCCGGGCACCGAGCTCGTCGTCGCGCTGTCGGCGCCGAGCCCGTGGGCCGCGTCGCAGGAGATCCAGCCGGTCGTCGTGACGTTCGACGGCGACGTGCTGCATGGCGACGCACGCGCGGGCGGCAACGGGCCGCGTTATGCGGACGTGTTCCGCGAGGCGCCGGACGTCGGTGTCGTGATCCACGTGCACGGCCCGTATCTCGGCGCATGGGCGAGCGCGCATCGCCCGCTGCCGATCCGCTATGCGCCGGCCGCGCGCTACACGCGCGCCCGCGAGATTCCGGTGTACGTCGATCGTCGTCCCGGCGAGCCGCGTTTCATCGTCGACACGATCCGCCGCGACCCCGAGGTACCGGCGATCATCGAGGCGAACGGGGGCGCAACCTTCTGGGGAAAATCGATCCTCGACGTGTCGAAGTACATCCTGATCCTCGAGGAAGCCGCGTATTTCCAGGCGCTCGCGGAGCCGCTCGGCGGCTCGCTCGAGTTCGGGCCGGGCGCGCTCGAGCAGCAATGGAAGATGACCGGTCTCGCGTGACATCGCGTGAGCTCGCGCGGCGGCCGGCGCAATCCGGCCGCCGTCATACCGATAGCTCGATGAATTGGTTCATCCCCGGCGCGCGCCTTGCTATCGTCGGACCTTCCCCGTTCAATACGCCGGTCGTGCCATGGCCATCTTCAGTTTGCCGGACCCGAATTCGCATGCGATCACGATCCGTGCGAAGGCGCTGACGTTCGACGATCCCAAATCGCGGGTGCTGCTCGAGCGCATCCAGCTCGTCGCGCCGAGCGACGCGACCGTGCTCGTCACCGGCGAGAGCGGCACCGGCAAGGAGCTGATCGCGCGCCTCGTGCACTCGCTGAGCGAGCGCCATGACGGCCCGTTCGTGGCGGTCAACTGCGGCGCATTCTCCGAGACGCTGATCGAAAGCGAGCTGTTCGGCCACGAACGCGGCGCGTTTACCGGCGCGATCAACAGCCAGCCCGGCTGGTTCGAATCCGCGAATCGCGGCACGCTGTTCCTGGACGAGGTGGGCGACCTGCCGCTGTCCGCGCAGGTCAAGCTGCTGCGTGTGCTGCAGGAGCGCGAGGTGACGCCGGTCGGCTCGCGCAAGACCGTGAAGATCGATGTGCGGCTCGTCGCGGCGACCAACGTGAACCTCGAAGCCGCGGTGCGCGCCGGCAATTTCCGCGAGGATCTTTACTACCGGCTCAACGTCGTGAAGCTGAGCCTGCTGCCGCTGCGCGAGCGCCTCGGCGACATCGCGCCGCTGATCGAACACTTCATCGACACCTATGCGAAGCGGCTGCGCGTCGCCGCGCCGACGCTCACGGACGCCGCGCGCGCACGGCTGCATGCGCACGCGTGGCCGGGCAATATCCGCGAACTCGAGAACGTGATCCACCACGCGGTGCTGATCTGCGCGGGTGGCGCGATCGATGTGGGCGACCTGCAGTTCTCCGCGCTGTCGCTCGCGCCCGATGCCGACGACCCGCGCCCCCCGGCGGCGGCACCGCCGCGCCGTGCGCGCGACGTGGCCGAGGCGACCGACGCGCTGCGCCATGCGGTGATCGAGCTGCTGGATCTCGGCACGCCGTCGCTCTGGCAGCACATCGAGGACACCGTCTACCGCAGCGTGTTCGAGTACAGCGAGCACAACCAGCTGCGCATGTCGCGCCTGCTCGACCAGTCGCGCAACATCGTGCGTGCGCGGCTCGCGCAGCTCGGCATCCTGAAGCCGCGCGACGCGGGTGACGGAGGAGACGCCGACGCGCGGCTGCGCCGTCAGGCGTGATCGCGCCAGCGCAGCGCGCGCTGCGCGATCCGCTCGCATAGCGCACTCATGCCGACGGCGAGCGCCGTCACCCCCAGCACGCAGACCAGCAGCACGTCGGCGCGCGCGCCGGCCTGCGCGTTCTGCATCAGGCTGCCGACCCCCGCGCCCGCGTTGAACAGCAGCTCGCTGCTGGTCGCGGTGATCCACGCGAACGGCACGGCTTGCAGCACGCCCGCGAACAGGTCGGGCAGCGCGCCGGGAATCAGCACGTCGCGCCACAGGCCGATGCGCGTCAGGCGATACGACTGCGCGAGTTCGACGTAGCGCGGATCGACGCGGCGCAGCCCGTCGAAGCTGGCGGTGGTCATCGGGTAGAACGCGGCGAGCGCGATGATGAGCACCTTCGCGAATTCGCCGGTGCCGGCCCACAGGCTCAGCAGCGGAATCAGCCCGAGCAGCGGCACGTAGCGCAGTGCCTGGAACGCCGGCTCGCCGAGCTTGCGCGCGAGCGTCGAGCGTGCCATCGCCGCGCCGAATACAAGCCCGACCGCGACGCCGAACCCCAACCCGAGCGTCGTGCGGCGCAGGCTCGCGCCGAGATCGGTCGCGAGTTCGCCGCTGCGGGCGAGTTCGACCAGCGCGGCGCCCACCTGCTGCAATGGCACGAATGCGTATTGATGGGCCGCGTCGCCGGACGATGCGAACTGCCATGCGGCCACGAGCAGGGCCGGCACGACGAGGCCGCGCGCGCGGCGGCGCAGCGGGGCGAGCGAGAGAGAGCGTATGGCGAGCGTCATTTCGAAGCGTATCCAGTCAGGTCAGCGCGAGGGCGCTTGCCAGCGCAATGCGTAGCGTTGCACGAGCGCGATCGACCGGTCGATCGCGAAGCCGATCAGCCCGATCACCGCGACGTCGATGAGCACGACATCGAGCCGCAGCATCTGCCGCGCGAGTTCCATCATCTGGCCGATTCCGCTGTCGGCGCTGAGCAGCTCGACCGCGACGAGCGCGAGCCACGCGCGCGCAAGCGCGATCCGCACGCCGGTCAGCAGCGGCGGCAGCGCGGCCGGCAGCAGCACGTCGCGCAGCAGCGCGAAGCGGCCGAGCCCGTAGTGACGCGCCATCTCGACGAGGTCGCGCGGCGCGTCGTGCACGCCCGTGTACGCGGCCAGCGCGACCGGGAAGAACACGGCCTTGCCGACGACGACGAGCTTCAGCGGCTCGTCGACGCCGATCAGCAGGATCAGCAGCGGAATCAGCGTGAGCGTCGGCACCTGCCGCAGCAGGTCGAACGTCGGCCGCAGGTAGTCGGAGAACAGCCGGCTGCGCGCCAGCAGGATGCCGAACGCGGCTCCGCCCGCCGCGCCGATCACGAACCCGAGCGCGAGGCGATGCAGCGTGATCAGCAGGTTGTCGCGCAGCTCGCCGGTGTCGAGCAGGGTGCGCAGCGTCGCCGCGAGCCGTCCGGGCGGCACGACGAGCTGCGGCGGGAACCAGCGCAACGTGCTCGCGAGCCACCACAACGTGGCGAACGCGACGGGCGTGGCCCACCACAGCGCGAGCCCGCCGAGCCGCGCGACGCCAGGCAGGCGGATCGCGCGTGCGCCGTTCGACGCGAGGGCGTGCATCGGCATCAGCGGCTCGCGACGCGCGCCGTGTCTGCGCGCCAGTAGCCGTCGAGGCCGAGCTGCTTGAGCGCGGTCGCGACGAACGTCGGCGCGAGCAGCGCGTTCACGTCGACCGGCGCGGACGTCAGGCCGGCCTGGCGGCTGTACGCGACCACGTCGCGGTAGTGACCGGTCAGCGCGGGCGTGAAGAGCGGCGTCCATTGCTCCTTCCACGGCGTCGATTCGTCCGCGTATTCGCGGCGCACGACGCTTTCCGGCTGGCCGGACGCGCTCAGGATCTTCACGTACGCATCGCGGTTCTGCGGCTGCGAGATCCAGTGCGCGGCACGCACGTAGGCGGTCGCGACGAGCTGCGTGATGTCGGGGTAGCGCCGCACGAAATCGTCGGATGCCCACAGTTCCGCGCGCATTTTCCAGTCGTCGGGCGCGGTCTTGGTCGACCAGATGATCTTGCCGACGTTCTTGTCGACGAGCGAATACGCGTCGGACAGCGTGAAGAAACCGTCGACGCGGCCGGCCGCGACCGCTGCCGCACCGGCCTGCGGGTCGAGGTTGTAGATCCTGAAGTCGGACAGCTTCAGCCCGTTCTCGGCGAGCAGCTTGCTGAACGTGACTTCCCACGGCCGGCCGCGATTGAGCGCGATGCGCTTGCCTTTCAGGTCGACGATCGATTTCGCGTTCGAGCCGGCCGGCACGACGAGATACGTATTGCTGCCGACCCCGCCCGGCACGATCAGGCGCGTATGCGTGCCCGACGCGTTGACGACGACCGACGGCAGGTCGCCGTAGCCCGCGAAGTCGATGCTGCCGTTCGTGAACGCCTCGTTGACGAGCGTGCCGACCGCCGCGGTCGACACCGGTACCCATTGCAGCTTCACGTGCCGCGCGGCGAGCGCCTTCTCGAGCGACTTGTCGGCGTCGATCAGCGCGGAGGCGCCCGCGTATTGCGTCTTGCCGCCGCCCGAATAGGCGACGACGGCGATTCGCACCACCTTGGGCGCATCGTCCGCGTGCGCGGCCGGTGCGGCGAGCGATGCCGCGGCAAGCGGCAGCGCGGCGAACAGCGCACGCAGCGGGCGGCGCAGCGAAGCGAGGGAGAGCATGTGTTTCATGATGGTCGGGATCAGTGGGCGGAAAAGAGGCTCACGCGCGTTTCTGCCGCGACGGCCGCAGCACGTCGGCGAGCGGGCGCGGGTCGATCCAGTCGGCGACGTCGAAGTCGGCTTCCAGAAAACCCCGGTCGTGCAGGAACGTCTTGAACTCGTCGAGCGCGGCGACGGATTCGTCGTCGAGGTTGACGCCGAGGTGCCGGTGCAGCTGGTTGCCGTACGCGGCGCGGACCCAGTCGATCGACGACGCGGTTTCGCCGGCCACGTAGTGCGCGGTTTCGTCGGGATGCGTGCCGGCCCATTCGCCGGCCGCGACCACGAGCTTCAGGAAGCCGGCGACGATGTCCGGATGGTTCGCGAGCACGTCCGCGTTGACGGTCAGCGGGCGCGGCGTGCCGTTGTTGTTGCGGATCGAGCGCTCCGGATGAAAGCCGATGTCGATCACGACGTGCGCGCCGATCAGCTGCGCGATCTCGAGGCCGGTCGAGCCCTTCACGTAGATCGCGTCGACCTCGCCGCGCAGCAGCGAGCCGGCTTCGGCCGCGTACAGCGCGCGGCTCGAGAAGCCGTGCGGCGACGCGAACAGGTCTGCCGCGCGCGCCGGCCCGACGGCCTGCAGCGTGCGCGCACGCACGTCGACGAGTTCGACGTCGGCGGTGGTCAGCCCGTCGAGGCTCAGCGCGTTGACGAAGCCGCGCAGCGCCGACGCGCGAAAGATGTCGATGCGGTCGTCGGGGCGGCTCGGGATCGCGACGCGGCGCCCGCGCAACGCCTTCACGGAGCGGATGCCCGACTCGGGCCGCGCGAGGATCAACTGCGATTCGTCGACCCACGACAGCCCGATCACGCGTGTGTTCGCGCCGTTCGAGCGCGCCCACATCGCGGGGATGCTGCCGCCCTGGCGAAACGACTGCGCCAGCGTGTGGTCGCTGATCGACGACACGTCGTGCCGCGTGGCACCGCGCGGCGAGCGGATCGCGACGCCGTCGGCCGACGTCTCGCCGTTGAGCCAGCCGAGATGCACGGCGATGCCGAGCGGCGTCGGCACGGGCGATCGGGCGTACCAGAACGTCTGCTGCTTGTCCGATGACGAATCGGGCCTGTCTGTCATGTGTGAGATTCCCTCTCTGCGTAAGCATGGTCGAAGCGCGGTCGCGCGCGGTGCCGCTCGGTGTCGGTGCGCACGCGCGGGCCGGTCAGCGTTGCAAGTTCCGGGCCAGTGAACGGAAACGGCGCGGCCGCACGCGGTGCGGGCGTCGCGCGGAAAGGCCGATGCGTGTGTCGATGCGTGGCCTGTTGCGCCAGCAACAGTCGCGTGGGCCGCTGTTGCGCGCGCAGCAGCGGTGCGGCCGATGCAGCAGCACGGCACGGGCCTGTCGCGACCGTGCCGGCCACGGCCGGGCGGGGGCGATCCGGTTGCCGTCGGCGCTTGGCGTGCAAGGCGCCGCGCAGGTTTGCAGGCGGCCGCGCAGGTGTTGCTGTGAACGGGTTGGCACACCGCGTGCTTTACAGCGCTGCACACGGGCGGCACGGCGATGCCGCACGCAATCCGAATGGCCCGACCAGGAGAACCCCGATGGCTGTTGAATTTCTGTGGCGCCTGCCGATGCATGGCGACGGCAGGCGCGCACACGACCTGCATACACGCGGCGAATGGAACCGCCAGCGCGCGTCGCGCGTCGCGCCGAAAGTCGACGACGACGAATTCGGCTACATCGACTATCTGTCGCAGGTCGCGCGCGCGGCCGATATCGCCGGCTTCCACGGCGCGCTGATCCCGATCTTCCGCTTCACGGAGGAGCCGTGGGTCGTGGCGGCCGCGCTGGCGCGCGAGACGCGCCGGCTGCGGCTCCTGATCGCGCTGCAGCCGCATTTCGTGCATCCCGTCTACGCGGCGCAGATGGCCGCGAGCCTGCAGCGGATCAGCCGTGGCCGCGTGGAGTGGAACGTCGTCACGGGCGGCGGCGGCCCCGACCAGCGCGCGTACGGCGACTTCATCGACCACGACAGCCGTTATGCGCGCACGGACGAGTTCCTCGACGTCGTGAAGGGTGTCGCGGCCGGGGAGCCGTTCACGTTCGACGGACGCTTTTACCGCGTCGAAGGCGGCGGCCTGCTGCCGCCGCTGAGCGGCCAGAAACCGCCGCGCATCTACCTGGCCGGCGCGAGCGATGCCGCGCTCGCGGTCGCCGCGAAGCACGGCGACGTGCACCTGAGCTGGGGCGAGCCGCTCGCGAAACAGAAGGAGGTGATCGATGCGGCCCGCCGCGCGCTCGATCGCCAGAACGCCGAGCGCGACCTGCGCTTCGGCATGCGCATCGACATCCTGGCGCGCGAGACCGAGGCGCAGGCGTGGGCCGAGTTGCGGCAGATGTTCGCGACGGTGGGCGACGCGACGCGCAACGGCTTCGGCGGGCGCGGCGAGTCGTCGGAATCGGTCGGTGCGAAACGCCAGTTCGCGCTGCACCAGGGCAACACGCAGCACTTCGACGACCTGATCGTCGGCCCGAACCTGTGGGCCGGGATGTCGCAGATTCGCGGCGGTCCCGGCTGCGTGATCGTCGGCAGCCACGAGCAGGTGGCCGAGCGGCTCGCGGAATACGTCGACATCGGCGTGTCGACGTTCATCCTCGCGAGCAACCCGCATCTCGAGGAGGCGTACCGCGTGGGCGAGGAAGTGCTGCCGCTCGTCGACGGCGCGCTGAACGCGCGCGGCACGCAGGCGGCGCTGCGCGTGGCCGGCGCGTGAGCGCAACGGCATTCCCCCGCATTCCAACGACAAGGACATTCACCATGACGACACTCGCTGCGCAGGCCACGGCCCGCGACGCACTCTGGTACACGCGCTGCCCGGTGCCGACCGCGCTCGGCATCGCCGTGCACCGCGGCTGGTTCGACGAGGAGTTCGGGCCGGACGGCATCGCGCTGCATTCGCTGCAGGAAACGGCCGACGCCGGCAAGCGCGAATCGCACTTCGATCACAGCCTCCCGTCCTCGTTCCGGCAGGGCGGCAACATTCCGGCGCTGTGGGCGCGGGCACGCGGCGCCGATACGCGCGTGATCGGCCTGTCGTGGACCAACGAGTTCCAGGCGATTGTCACGCTGCCCGAGCGCGGTATCCGCACCGTGCGCGATCTGCGCGGCCGGCGGCTCGGGTTGCCGCGCCATCCGATCAGCATCGACTTCTGGCGCGCGGCCGCGCTGAAAGGCTTCCTGAGCGCGCTCGAACTGGAAGGGCTCGGGCACGGCGACGCCGAATGGGTCGACCTGCCCGACGAACGCGAACGCCACACCGGGCCGGCATCGTTCACACGCGGTCCGCACGAGTACGGGATCGAGATTGCGGCGCTCGTGCGCGGCGAGGTCGACGCGGTGTTCGTGAAAGGCGTCGAAGGGCTCGAAACCGTGCACCTGATCGACGCGGAGGTGGTCATCGATCTCGGCGCGCACCCCGATCCGCTGGTGCGGATCGGCAACGGCACGCCGCGCACGCTGACGGTCGATCGCGCACTGATCGACGCGCGCCCCGATCTCGTCAGCCGCTTCCTGTCGGTCGTGGTGGGCGCGGGCGACTGGGCCGCGCGTCATCCGGCGGAGACGGTGGCCTATATCGGCCGCGAAACGCGTGCGTCCGACGAATGGGTGCGCTATGCGTACGGCGCGGACGTGCACCGCCATCTGGAGACGGGGCTCGCGCAGACATCGATCGACGGGCTGGTCGCGTTCAAGGACTTCCTCGTCGGGTGGGGCTTTCTCGAACAGGATTTCGATGCGCGCGCATGGATCGACCCGGCGCCGTTCACGCGCATCGACCGGCAACGCCATGCGTGGGTCGCGTAGTGCGCCGCGGCGCGTCATTGCAAGGAGTCGAGCATGACAGGTCTGACGATCGAATACGGCGTGCCGCCGGCGCGTCGGCATGCGGCACGCGCGGCGCCGCGCACGGGCGCGGGTGTGGCCGCTGTGGTGGCTGCCGCATGGCCGCCGTCGGCTTCGCCTGCCGCACGGCCGGAGGCGCGCGCGGCGAAGCCGGGCCGGTGGCGCGTCACGGGTGCGATTGCACTCGCCGTAGCGGCGCTGCATGCGGGCGTCGCGCTGCTGGCCGCGCGCCCGCCCGCCGCGCCGCCCGTACAGCCCGTGCAGCCGCCGCGGCCGCTGCCGATGACGGTCGAGCTGACGCGCCCGCCTGAACCGTTGCCGCAGGCCGCGCATCCGCCGCCACCGGTGCCGCCGAAGCCGCAGCAGCCGCTGAAGCAGGCGCCGACCCCGCCGAAGCCGCGTGCGGCCGTCGCGCATCCGGCGCCTGCGCCGGCTGCCGCGCAGCCTGTCACGCGCGAGGCGGCGCCGGCGCCGGCGGCACCGGCCGCTGCCGCACAGGCCGCACCGTCTCCCGCACCCGCCGCGCCGGCAGCGCCCGTGCGTGAAACCGCGCCGATCGGCGACGCGGCCTACCTGCGCAACCCGGCGCCCGACTACCCGGCCTTTGCGCAGGACCAGGGCTGGGAAGGGCGCGTCGTGCTGCGTGTGCACGTGCTCGCGAACGGCACGCCCGATTCCGTCGACGTCCGCACGAGCAGCGGCCGCCGCGTGCTCGACAACGCGGCGGTGGCCGCCGTGAAGCGCTGGACGTTCGTGCCCGCGAAGCGCGGCGACGAAGCGGTCGACGGCTGGGTCAACGTGCCGATCGATTTCAAGCTGGGCTGACCGACCGGGCGGCCCGCCACATTTTTCAAGGAACTCTCATCATGAACGGTATCCCGACCACCTTCATCGTCCAGGGTGCGCTCTGGCTGCTCGTCGCCTTCTCCGTCGTCACGTGGACGCTGATCGTCGTGAAGACGATCCAGAGCCTGCGTGCGAGCGCACGCAACCGTCGTTACACGCGCGCGTTCTGGGCCGCGAACAGTTTCCACGAGGCGGCCGCGCTCGACGGCGCCGACAGTCCCGTGGGCGAACTCGCCGCGACGGGGTTCGACGCGCTGCGCCGCGCCGACGACAGCAGCGCGCACGATCTCGAACACAGCTGGAGCCGCCACGACCTGCTCGAACGCCATCTGCGCCAGCAGATCCACAACGCGCGCCGGCGCGCGGAAGCGGGGCTCGCCGTGCTCGCGTCGATCGGCAGCACCGCGCCGTTCGTCGGCCTGTTCGGCACCGTGTTCGGCATCATCCACGCGCTGACCGCGATCACGCACAGTGCGTCGGCGAGCATCGATGTGGTCGCCGGGCCGATCGGCGAGGCGCTGGTCGCGACCGGGATCGGCATCGCGGTCGCGGTGCCGGCCGTGCTCGCGTACAACTTCTTCGTGCGCCGCGTGAAGGCCGCGTCGGCCGATCTCGATGCGTTCGCAACCGATTTCGTCACGCTCGCACAGAAGGCCGGTTTCCGCGTGCCGGCCGCCGCCACCGCGCCCGCGCCGGCACGCCGTGCCGACGGCGCTCGTCAGGAGGCGTTCGCATAATGGCCTTCTCGTCCTCTTCCGACAACGACGACGTGCTCAGTGAAATCAACATCACGCCGCTCGTCGACGTGATGCTCGTGCTGCTCGTCGCGTTCATCGTCACGGCGCCGCTGCTCAACAACGCGGTGCACGTGAACCTGCCGAACACCGTCGCCACGGCGCCGGCCGACCGCAAGCCGAACGTCACCGTGAGCGTCGACGACAAGGGCGTCGTGTATCTCGACAAGCGCGCGGTCGCGCTCGCCGCGGTGCCGGCCGAGCTCGCCGCGCTGAAGGCCGGCCGGCCCGACGTCGCGCTCGACCTGCAGGCCGACGAGCATGTGCCGTACGGCACCGTCGCGAAGCTGATGGCCGCGATCGAGCATGCGGGCATCACGCGGCTGTCGGTGCTCACCGCGCCGCGCGGCTGATGCGCGGTTCACGACTCCTTTTCCGAACGCATCCATGAGCATCACGGCTTCCCATCACGTCCAGTCGATCTGGTACACGCGCTGTCCGGTGCCGACGCCGCTCGGCATCGCCGCGCATCTCGGCTGGCTCGACAGCGAGTTCGCCGGCGACGGCATCACCGTCCGCGCGCTGCAGGAGAACCAGCACGCGGCGCTGCATCGCGCGCACGTCGATCATTCGCTCGACAACACGTTCCGGCAGGGCGGCAGCATTCCCGCGCTGTGGGCACGCGCCTCCGGCGCCGATACCCGGGTGGTCGCGCTGACCTGGGTCGACGAGGCGCAGGCGATCGTCGCGTTGCCGGAAACCAGCCTGAAGCGGCCGAGGGACCTGCGCGGGCGTCGCATCGGGCTGCCGCGCCGCGACGGCGAACGTATCGACATCTTCCGCGCGGCGGCGCTGCGCGGCTTCGTCAGCGCGCTGTCGCTCGACGGGCTCGGCCCCGCCGACGTCGAATGGGTCGACGTGCCCGCGTCGAACCTGCGCGCGCCCGTGTCGACGCCGCTGACGCGCGACGCGGCATTCAGCCATCCGTCGAGCCTGTCCAGCCGGCGCCTTTATGCGGCCGAAGCGGCCGCGCTCGTGCGCGGCGAGGTCGATGCGATCTACGTGAAGGGTTCGCTCGGGCTCGAGACCGCGCACCTGATCGGCGCGCAGCCGGTCGTCGACATCGGCTTTCATCCCGATCCGCAGATCCGCATCAACAACGGCTCGCCTCGGCCGCTGACCGTCAATGCGTCGACGCTCGAACGCCATCCCGACATCGTTCGCCGCTTCCTCGCGCGCGTGACCGACGTCGAAGGCTGGGCGCGCGAGCACGAGCAGGAAGTGCTCGGCTATCTCGGCCGCGAGACGGGATCGGGCCATGACTGGCTGCGGCTCGCGTACGGCACCGACGTGCACCGGCGGCTGTGCACGGATCTCGACGAAGCGTCGATTGCCGCGCTCGACGATTTCAAGCGCTTCCTCGTCGAATGGCGGTTCCTGCCTGCGGATTTCGACGTGCGCGCGTGGATCGACCGGCGCGCGCTCGACGGCATCGCACCGCTGTCTCGCGACGCCGCGCGGTGAGCGCGCCGGCACGCGTCGCCGACGCATGGCGGCGCGAGCGCTTCACCGGCGGCTTCATGCTGCTGGCGCTCGCGAGCGGCACGACGATCAGCATGGCGCAGCTCGCGACGACGCTGTATGCGCTCGCGCTCGGCGTCGACAGCGCGCGGCTCGGCATCATCGCCGCGATGGAGCCGCTCGGCATCGCGCTGATGACGCTGCCGGCCGGGCTGCTCGTCGCACGCTACGGCGCGCGGCGCGTGTACTTCGCCGCGAGCATGGGGCCGATGCTGCTCAACCTCGTCGTGCCGTTTACCGGCGCATGGCCGCTGATCGCGCTCACGCAAGTGCTGATCGGGCTGTGCATCCCGTTCCGGATCGTGTCCATCAACGGCGTGTTTCTCGCGCGTCTCGCGCAGATCGGGCTCGCGCGCGCCGGCTGGTACCGCGCGGCGATGTCGGTCGGAACCGGCATGGTCGGGCCGTGGCTCGCGAGCTGGCTGATCGGCGCGCATGGCGCGGTCGCGACGTTCTGCGCGGCGTCGGCGAGCTTCGCGGGCATGGCGCTGTTCAGCCGGACGCTGCTCGGCGACGCCGAAGCTGCGCCGCGCGGCGCCCGACCGGAAACCGGCGGCCTGCGCGCGTTGCTGGCGCTCGCATGGAATCACGACGTGCGCGAGCAACTCGTGCTGGAGGCCGTGAACAGTGCGACGCGTTCGCTTGCCGGCGCGTATACGGTCGTGCTCGCGATCCAGTCGCTCGGGTTGTCCCAGGCGCACGCCGTCGCGCTGCTGACGTTGCAGGGCGTGGTCGCGGTGATCGCGCTGTTCGGGCTCGGCCATGCCGCGCAGCGGCTGAGCGCCCGCCGTTGCCACGGGCTCAGCCTGGCCGGCGCCGTGGCCGGCCTGCTCGCGCTCGGGCTCGCCCGAGACGCGTGGATCGTCGGCGCGGGGCTCGCCGTGCTGTGCGCCGGGTCGTCGCTGCTGCATCTCGTCAACATGCAGCGCCTCGGCCGTCACCCGGCGGACAAGAGCCAGGTGTCGAGCCTCTACAACCTCGCGTCGATGACGGGCGCGTTCTGCGGCCCGCTGGCCGGCAGTGCGCTCGTGCCGGCCGTCGGGTTGCAGGCCGTGTTTCTGTGCTGGCTGCCCGTCGTCGTGCTGGTGGCGTGCGCGTTGCGCGTCGCACATGCGAGGCGCGATGCGTCGCAGCCCGTGACTGCAAAGCTCTCCTGACGACCGTCGGAGCGCGTGTCGCGCGATCCGGCAGTGTTGCGTGACAAGCAGTTTGCTTCCGTTCACAGATGCGCATGCAGCAACGCGCACACCGCATACCTGCCGGAAGCCCGATACGACGGGCCTCTCGAGGCTGGCATCCGAATTGCAACAGGGAACCCGTGCGTCGCGCACGCACGTGCGTTCAACCGATCAAACAGGATGACTCATCGATGTTCAGGAAAAAACTAATCGTCACCGCGCTGGGGGGACTGCTGACGGGCGGAGCCGTATCGTTGCCCGCGTGGGCGGAAGAGGGTGCGGTGACGGCGGCACCGGACGCGAAGCCGGCACAACCGGGCACGGACGATGCCGCCGCGGCTGCACCGACGGCGGCCCGTGCGACCCGCGGCACGGCCATCCGCGAAACGAACCTCGGCACGGTCACCGTGACCGCGCGCCGGCGCAAGGAGAGCATCCAGGACGTGCCGGTCGCGGTGAGCGCGCTGAGCGGCGACGCGATCAGGAACAACGAGCTGCGCGTGGTCAACGACGTGACGAAGTACGTGCCGAACTTTACCGGGCAATCGACCGAGGGCCGCGAGCGGCCGCGCTGGTTCCTGCGCGGCGTCGGCAGCAACGATCCGTCGGACCTGTCGCTGAGCCCGATCGGCGTGTACTTCGACGACGTGTACATCAACAGCGTGTTCGGGCAGGGCTTCCCGCTGTTCGACCTCGATCGCATCGAAGTGCTGCGCGGCCCGCAGGGCACGCTGTGGGGCAAGAACACGGTCGGCGGCGCGCTCAGCATCACGTCGCAGAAGCCGACCTTCGACGTGAGCGGCTACGGCAAGATCGGGCTCGGCCAGTACAACAGCCGGCTCGCGGAGGCCGCGATCGGCGGGCCGATCGGCAAGAACGACGTGCTGGCCGCGCGCGTGTCGGTGTATCACGAGAACGCCGACAGCTTCTACACGAATACGGTTCAGCAAGGGCGCTTCGGCGGCTTCCACGACAACGCGGTGCGCTTCCAGGTGCTCGCCGTGCCCACGTCGGACACCAACTTCCTGTTCAACATCCACGGCCGCAACTACACGGGCGGCGGCAATGCGTGGCACGCGCAAGGCGCGGGGCCGGGCGGTGCGAACCAGTTCGGCTTCGTCGGCTCGAGCGATCCGTACACGGTGTCGCTCAACGCGCCGTCGAGCGATCACATCTCGACCTGGGGCACGTCGCTCACCGCGCACTGGCGCATCAACCCGGCGGTCACGCTCACGTCGATCACCGCGTTCGAAGGGCTGCACCGCTGGTACCAGGACGACGAGGATTATTCGGCGTTCGACGCCGCACGCTCGCACGACCACCTGTCGAGCCGCCAGTTCTCGCAGGAATTCCGGCTCGAATCGCCGCAGAACGACCGGCTGAGCTGGCTCGTCGGCACGCACCTGTTCACCGAGCAACTGGCCGAGCAGGGCGCCGGCGGCGGCTTGCCGGGTTCGCCGTCACCCGCGTTCTACCACCTGACCGACCTCACGCAGCACACGCAGAGCGCGGCGATCTTCGGCAGCGTGAAGTACCGGTTTACCGACCGCTTCAACGTGACGGGCGGGCTGCGTTACACGATCGAGCGCAAGAACATCAACCTGACCGGGCTGCAGGGCACCGGCAACGTGACGTTCGGCAATCCGGGCAGCTGGTGGGAGCCGTCGTCGGTGTCGTCGCCGCTGGCGGTCAGCGCGCGGCAGAACCAGACGAACACGTGGCGCGCGCCGACCTGGGACCTCACGCCCGAATACGCGCTCAGCAGCAACGTGCGTGCGTACTTCCGCTATGCGCGCGGCTTCCGTTCGGGCGGCTACAACGGCAACGCGTATACGCAGAGCACGGTGTCGACCGTGTCGCCGGAGTACCTGACCGACTATGAAGTCGGCATCAAGAGCGAGTGGTTCGACAAGCGGCTGATCGTCAACGCGAGCGTGTTCCACTACGACTATCGCGACATCCAGGTGTTCGCGCTCGCGCCGAACCCGTTCGGCGGCCCGCCGGTGTCGACGCTGTCGAATGCGGGGCAGGGGCGCGCGGACGGCTTCGAACTGGAGCTGAAGGCACAGCCGGTCAACAGCCTCTACCTGTTCGCGAACCTCGGGATGCTGAACACGCGCTACACGGAGTTCCGCTACGTGCCGACCGCCGTCGGCAACTCGTTCGCGCGCTCGCCGCATACGACGATCAATGCGGGCTTCGACTATCGCGTACCGGTGTCGTTCGGCACGCTGACGGCCGGCGGTGACGTGAACTACCGCAGCCGCGAATACTTCAGCGCGACCCGGCAGACGATGCCGCAGCTCTGGCAGGGCGGCTACACGGTGCTGAACGCGCACGTTTCCTACACGACGCCGAACCAGAAGTACATCGTGACGGGTTACGTGACGAACCTGACCAACAAGGTCTACAAGAAGCTCGAGCTGCTGCCGTCGTATGGCGCGTATCCGGTGCTGTACGGCGATCCGCGCACGGTCGGGATCACACTGACCGCGAAAATCTGACGGGCGGGACGGGCACGGGCACGGCCACGCCGCGCACGCGGCGACGCGGCGGCCCGCCCGTGTTCGCCGCGCGTCAGACCAGCAGCGACAGCGTCCTGAACAGCGCGAGATCCGCCTTGCGTGCCGACCGCGCATGGCGGCGGATCACGTGCAGCAGGCACTCGATGAAGCAGCGCGCCGCGTCGCTCAGCGTGCTGCTGCGCCGCGTGACGATCCCGAGGTCGCGCGGCTCGAAAGTCTCCTTCAGCTGCAACGCGCGCATCCGTTCGCCGAACGGCGGCACCGCAGCGAGAATCGTCGGGCACCACGTGCACATGTCGGCCTGTTCGAGCATCGTCTGCAGCATCGCGGCCGACTGCGCGCGGACGATGCGCCGTTCGTCGATGTCGGCACCGTGGCGCGTGAACAGGTAGTCGACGAGCGCGGCCTGCCCGTCGGCCGCGAAATTCAGCACCCAGTCGTTCTCGAGCAGGTCGTGGATCGATCGCGCGTGTTCGCGCGGATGGCCGGCGCGCACCATCACCGATGTCTCGTAGCGCAGCATCGGCTCGAACGCGAATTCCTGCGTGCCGCCCGGTTGCACGTGCCCGAGCGCGAAATCCATGCTGCCGTCGCGCAACAGCGGCTGCGCGACGGCCATCAGCGCCTCGTAGAGTTCGAGGCGCACGTCGGGCATCCGCTCGCGAAAGCGCAGCACCGTTTCCGCCAGGAACGTCTTCGTGAGCCACGGCGTCACGCCGATGCTCAGCCGGCCCTCGATGCGGCCGCGCATGCGTTCGAGATCGCTCTGCGCATGTTCGAGCTGCTTCAGCACGAGCTTCGCGTGCGTGAGCAGCGTCTTGCCGTATTCCGTGAAGCCGATCCCTTCCGGCGCGCGCACGAGCAGCGGCAGGCGCTCGCCGGCCTCCAGCTCGCGCAGCGCGCGCGTGACGGCCGCCTGCGACAGCCCGAGCGTGCGCGCCGCGCCGCGGATGCTCCCGGCCTCCGCGCTCGCGACGAGCGCCTGAAGCTGATGCAGCCTGATCGTACCCATGGCGTGATACCCGACAACGAAAGGTTGTCATCATAACGAAACCGCGGCTGTTCGCCGGGATTTTCGCTGCCTACGATGCGGCCACGATCGGTCATTCGGGCGATCGGCAACCGGTGTACATCGAGGAGAATCGGGGTTGAACCACACACCAGTCCAGCCGGAATTGGCGGCCATCGAGACGGAGATGATCGCGCTGCGCCGACGGCTGCACGCGCATCCGGAGCTCGGCTTCGAGGAACATGCGACGAGCGACCTCGTGGCCCGCTTCCTGACAACGTGGGGTTATCGGGTAACGCGCGGGCTCGGCGGCACGGGCGTGGTCGGCACGTTGACCCGAGGCGCCGGGAAGCGGCTCGGGCTGCGCGCCGACATGGACGCGCTGCCGATCCGCGAGGCGACCGGGCTGCCGCATGCGAGCCGGTGCGACGGCGTGATGCACGCATGCGGCCACGACGGCCATACGGCGATGCTGCTGGCGGCGGCGCGGTGCCTGGCCGAGCGCGCCCGCTTCACGGGCACGCTGAACCTGATTTTCCAGCCGGCCGAGGAAGGGCTCGGCGGCGCGAAGCGGATGATCGACGACGGGCTGTTCGAGCAGTTTCCGTGCGATGCGGTGTTCGCGATGCACAACGTGCCGGGCCTGCCGGCCGGCGTGCTCGGCTTCTGCGACGGCCCGGCGATGGCATCGGCCGACGAGGTGCGCGTGCGCGTGACCGGGCGCGGCGGGCATGGCGCGGCGCCGCATACGACGATCGACCCGGTGGTCGTCTGCGCGTCGATCGTGATGGCGCTGCAGACCGTCGTGTCGCGCAACGTGAACCCGCAGGACCTGGCGATCGTGACGGCCGGCTCGATCCATGCGGGCACCGCGTCGAACGTGATCCCGCCGCACGCGGATCTGGCACTGAGCGTGCGCGCGCTGTCGCCGGACGTGCGCGCGCTGCTCGAACGGCGCATTCGCGAGATCGTGCACGGGCAGGCCGCGAGCTACGGCGCGACGGCCGAGATCGATTACCGCCACGACTATCCGGTGCTCGTCAATCACGCGGCGGAAACCGCCTTTGCGCGCGACGTCGCCCGCGAATGGGGCGGTGACGGCGCGCTGATCCCTCATCTGCGGCCGATCGCGGCAAGCGAGGACTTCGCGTTCATGCTGAACGCTTGCCCCGGCAGCTACCTGTCGATCGGCAACGGCGAAGGCAATGGCGAAGGCGGCGCCGGATGCGGGCTGCACCATCCCGGCTACGACTTCAACGACGCGTGCCTCGCCATCGGCGCGAGCTACTGGATTGCGCTGGCGGAGCGTTATCTCGCGTGACGCAACCGCATGATCTTGACTGACGATTCACACGAGGAAGGAGACTGGCAATGAAGCAGTGGAAGCAATGGAAACGGGTGGCGGCGCTCGCGGCGGCGCTGGCGGCGGGGGCGGCGCATGCGGGTGACTGGGCGGGCAGGGAGATTCGCCTCGCGGTCGATCCGACTTACCCGCCGCTCGAGTACAAGCTGCCCGACGGCACGCTGACGGGCTTCGGGATCGACATCACGAATGCGTTGTGCGCGGAGCTGCATGCGCGCTGCGTGTGGGTCGAATCGAGTTTCGACGGGATGATTCCGGGGCTGCTCGCGCGCAAGTTCGACGTCATCGCGTCGTCGATGACGATTACGCCGAAGCGGCAGCAGCAGATCGCCTTCACGAACCGGATCTCGAACGCGCCGGCGCGCCTCGTCGCGCGCAAGGGTTCGCCGCTGCTGCCGACGGCCGGCGCGCTGAAGGGCAAGCGTGTGGGCGTCGAGCAGGGCTCCACGCAGGCCGACTATGCGATCGCGAACTGGCAGCCGGCCGGCGCGCAGATCGTGTCGTACCCGAACCAGGACCAGGTCTATGCCGATCTCGTGACGGGCCGGCTCGACGCGGCGTTCCAGGCATCGATCGCGGCGAGCGACGGTTTCCTGAAGAAGCCGCAGGGCAAGGATTTCGCGTTCGTCGGCGCGGCGATCGACGACGTGAAGTATTTCGGGCAGGGCGACGGGCTCGGGCTGCGCAAGCAGGACAACGACCTGCGCGACGCCTTCAACCGCGCGCTCGCGACGATCCTCGCGAATGGCACGTACCAGCGGATCAACCGGAAGTATTTCGACTTCGACATCTACGGCACGAAGTAAGCGGTGGCGCCATGTCTGGCGCGGTAACGACAAAACAAATAAGGATGACGGATGAACTGGAGACTGATTTTCGTCGCGATGCCGGCACTGTGCGCCGCGCCCGCGTTCGCGCAAGGCAGCGTCACGCTGTACGGCCTCGTCGATGCGGGCATCGACTACACGAACAATGTCGGCGGCCATGGCGCGTGGCAGATGGCGAGCGGCTTCGCGCAGGGCAGCCGCTGGGGGCTGAAGGGCAGCGAGGACCTGGGGGGCGGCTACAGCGCGCTGTTCCAGATCGAGAACGGCTTCAACGTGAACAGCGGCACGCTCGCGCAGGGCGGCCGCATGTTCGGGCGGCAGGCGTACGTCGGCCTCGGCAGCGCGCGGTTCGGCACGCTGACGCTCGGCCGGCAATACGATGCGGTGGTCGACTATCTCGCGCCGACCACCGCGAACGGCAGTTGGGGCGTCTATCCGTTCTCGCATCCGCTCGACAACGACAACACCGGCAATACGTTTCGGGTGAACAACACGGTCAAGTATGCGAGCCCGGATTTCGCCGGCTTCTCGTTCGGCGGCACGTACAGCTTCAGTAACGACACGGGCTTTGCGAACAACCGGCAGTGGAGCGTCGGCGCGCAGTACGAGCAGGGCGGGTGGCTCGTCGGCGCGGCCTTCCTGAATGCGGACAACCCGGGTGCGACGCCGGGCGGCGCGATCGGGGGCTCGGGAGCGGTCGGCGCCGATGCGAACTTCGCGTCGGCGCGGCTGCGGATCTTCGGTGCGGGCATCAACTACACGGCGGGGCGCGCGACGGTCGGGTTCGCGTACACGAACAGCAACGTCACGCGGCCGACCGCGAACGTCGGTTACCTGTTCGGCGACGAAACGATCGAGCCCGTGACCGGCCCGCTCGCAGGCGGCACGGTGACGTCGATCAAGTACCGGAACTTCGAAGTGAACGGCAAGTACCAGTTCACGCCCGCGCTGTTCGTCGGGGCGCAGTACGTGTACACGACGGTGCGCTACGACGCGACGACGGGCACCGCGAAGCCGAAGATCCATTCGCTCGGGCTGATGGCCGACTACACGCTGTCGAAGCGCACGGACGTATACCTGATGGGCGCCTGCCAGCGGATCGCGGGCGACGCGACGGGCTCGTCGCTTGACCAGGCCTATGTTCCCGGCGCGGCGGACCTGTCGTCGACCTCGAAGCAACTGATGATTCACGCGGGGATCCGTCACAGGTTCTGACGCCGGATGCAGCGGGCGAAGCCGCCCGCTGCCCGTCACCCCGATGCGCTTACTGCGCGACGCGGATCACGACCTTGCCGAAGTGCTGCCCCGACTGCAGGTACGCATACGCCTGCGGCGCTTCGTCGAAGCCGAACACGCGATCGACCACCGGCTTGATCCGCTTCGCGTCGACGAGGCGCACGACGTCGTCGAGCATCGCGCGGCTGCCGACCATGATCCCCTGCAGCCGCCGGATCCCGCCGATCAGCGACAGCAGCCCGAGCTCGGGGCCGCCGAAGCTGCTGAGGCCGCCGATCACCGACACGGTGCCGCCCATCTTCGTCGCGGCGACCGAGCGCGGCAGCGTATCCTTGCCGCCGACTTCGACGACCAGATCCGCACCCGCGCCGCCGGTGAGCCGCAGCACGTCGTGTTGCCATTCGGGCGTGGCGCGATAGTTGATGGTTGCGTCCGCACCGAGCGCGCGGGCGCGTTCGAGCTTCGCGTCGCTCGACGACGTGACGATGGTGCGCAGCCCCGCGGCATGCGCGAGCTGCAGCGCGACGATCGACACGCCGCCCGTGCCGAGCAGCACGACGGTGGCGCCGGGCCCCAGGCCGCCGTCGGCGAACAGCGCGTTCCATGCGGTGATGCCCGCGCACGACAGCGTCGCCGCCTCGTCGTAGTCCAGATGCGCGGGAATCGCGACCAGCGCCGCTTCGGCGGACACGAAGTGCTCGGCCAGCACGCCGTCGAAATGCGAGCCGGGCGATCCCGAGGTTTTCTGCGGCGTCGGCGGCCCTTCGATCCAGCTCGGGAAGTAGGTGTTGATCACGCGATCGCCGGGCTTGAAGCGCGTGACGTCGCGGCCCGTTTCGATGACTTCGCCGGCGCCGTCGGCAACCGGAATCAGCGCTTCGTTGCCGATGCCGAGATAGTCGCCGCGCGCGAACATCAGGTCGCGATAGTTCAGGCCGGCCGAATGGATCTTCACGACGACGTCGGTCGGCCCGACCGCGCGGCGTGTCGCGTCGATGCGCCGAAGCCCGGCCACACCGTCGCCCGGTTTCACTTGCCA
Source organism: Burkholderia sp. LK4 (assembly GCF_001043615.1). Taxonomy (NCBI): domain Bacteria; kingdom Pseudomonadati; phylum Pseudomonadota; class Betaproteobacteria; order Burkholderiales; family Burkholderiaceae; genus Burkholderia; species Burkholderia sp. LK4. The sequence continues at coordinate 12,360 of NZ_LDUL01000076.1, read as the reverse complement.
TGCGTGCATGTCGACTCCTTTTTAGAGATAGTGCGGACTATCATAGTGTTGCGCGCAGGGACGCATTGACGATAATTCGGCCGACGACTGTCGCCTGCATGGACGCAAACCTGTTACCCAACCGGAGCGAAATGGCATGGACGAGCGGCTCAGAGGCGTTGCCGAATTTGTCGACGTGGTGGATTCGGGCAGCTTCGCGGCGGCCGCGCTGCGGCTCGGCGTCACGCGCTCGGCGGTCGCGAAGGTCGTCGCGCGGCTCGAACGCCGTCTCGGCACCCGGCTGCTGCAGCGCACGACACGCCAGCTCGGCCTGACCGACGAGGGGCTCGTCTATTACGAACAGTGCCGGCGGCTGCTCGCCGAACTCGGCGAGACGGAGGCCGCGCTCGACGCGGGCCAACGCGAGCCGGCGGGGCGGCTGCGCATCAGCGTGCCCGTGCTGTTCGGCCGGCAATGCGTGGCGCCCCTCATGCGGCGCCTCGTGGAGCGCCATCCGCGGCTCGAAATCGACGTGTCGTTCAGCGATCGCGTGGCCGACCTCGTCAACGACGGCTTCGACATCGCGGTGCGCATCGGCGAGCTCGCCGATACGAGCGCGCTCGTCGGCCGCAAGCTCGGCGTGCAGCGCATGGGCATCTGCGCATCGCCCGCGTATCTCGAACGTCATGGCCGGCCGGCGGGGCTCGACGAACTCGCGTCGCACGTCGGCATCGCGTATTCGCGCGGCGGGCAGCCGACGCCGTGGCCGATAGTCGGCGCGAACGGCGCGGTGCACGACCATCGTCCGGCCGGGCGCCTGCGGCTCGACGACCTGCAGGCCATTGCGGATGCGGCCGCCGCCGGCGCGGGCCTCGCGTGGCTCCCCTGCTGGCTGATGGCGCCTTACCTGCGCGACGGCCGCCTCGCGCTCGTGCTGGACAGCAACAGCGTGTCGGGCGCCGAAGTGTTCGCGGTGCGGCCGGCATCACGCCACGTGCCGTCGAAGGTGCGTGTCGTCATCGATGCGCTCGTCGACGAGATACCGAAGATGCTCGCGTCGGATGGGTGAGGCGGTACGCGGTCGGCCATGCGGTCGCCGCAAGATCTCAACTCGACGCCCCACGCGGATTGCAGTCCACCGAATACTCCGCCTGCTCGCCGTTGACGTGCAGAACCAGCGTCGCCTTGCAGATATCGCTCGAATCGACGCTCAGTCGCAGCGTCGCGAGCGGCTGATCCTCGCCGCCCGCGAGCCGCGATTCGCCGGAGCGCGTCAGCGAGGCCGAACCCGCGCCGCCGGTGCGGGTGATGCGCAGGCTGTACGACACGTCGACCGGTGCGGCCGCGCGCACGTGCGGCACGATATTCACGCCGCCGGCGCTGGCGGCGATGTCGAAATAGGCGCTGAGATCGTGAATGCCAACCATGATCGTCCCCTGTCGAATGAAAAAAAGGCCGAACGGGCATCCGTCCGGCCTTTCCGTTACGCCGGCGGCGCTTAGTGCTGCTTGACCGAAACGGTGTTGTTGAAGCCGTTCTGGTTGATGCTCGCGTAGTTGGCGTTGCCTTGTTGCACCAGCGTGGCGTTGTTGTTGTAGCCGGTCTGCGTCACGTAGCCCAGGTTACCCGTGCCGGACACTTGCGACGCGTTGATGACGTTGAAGCCGCCGGCCTGCGAAAGGCTCAGCACGTCATCCGCACCCGTCTGCGACGCATTGGCGTAGTTGCCGATGTCGAGCGTCTGGTTCACCGTCGTCAGCGACCCCGATGCCGCCGATTGCGCGACGTACGCCTGGTTGTTCGCCGAGCTCTGCGTGATGGATGCCGTCGAGCCTGCCGAACTGGTTTGCGTGATCGTTGCCAGGTTGTTCGCGGCGGTTTGCGTGATGGTCGCGCTGTTGCCGAAGCCGAACTGCTGCGAGATCGCCGCGGTGTTCTGGGCGGCCGACTGGTTGATCGTCGCGGCGTCGCCGAACTCGAGCGTCTGGTTGACCGTGGCGTTGTTGCCGTCCGCCGTCTGCGTGATCGAGGTGGTATTGCTGCTCGCCAGGATCTGGTTGATCGTCGCGGTGCTGCCGGCCACGCCACCCGATTGCGAAATCGTCGTCAGGTTGGCGCCGCCGAACCACGAATTCACGTTGGCGGTTGCGGTGCCGCTCTGGGTCGTCGTGACATTGTCGCCACCTTCCGCGAACTGCGTCACGTTGGCGTTGGTCGCGCCGCCCGTTTGCGTGATCGACGTCGTGTTCGCGCCGCCCCAGGAGGTCTGGACAGACGCGGTGCCGTTGTTGCCGGTCTGCGTGATGCCGACGGTGTTGCCGATGGTGTCCGTCTGCGTCACGCTCGCGTTGTTGCCGATCGCCGTCTGGCTCGGCGTGCCCTGGTTGATCGTCACGGTGTTCCAGCCGCCGCCCTGCTGCGAGATCGACGCGGTGTCGATGTAGCTGTACTGGTTGATCGTGTTGACGTCGTATTGCGGGCCGCCCGTGTACGCCGACGTCGTCTGCGTGATGGTCGCCGAGAAATCGCCGCCGCCGGATTGCGTCACGTAGTTCTTCTCGTGCGACGAGCCCGTTTGCGACACGTTCACGCTCGAGTACGGCTGCGCCCACCAGGAGTTCTGGTTGATCACGGTCGTATCGTCGGTACCGCCCTGGGTCGTCACGTTGGCGACGAACCCGTAGCGGGGATCGTTGCCGTACGCCGACTGGCTAATCGCCACCGAATCCCCGGTCGTCGCCGTCTGTTCGACGGTTGCCGAGTTGTAGTTGCCGGTTTGCCCGATGCTCACGGTGTTACCCGATGAATCGGCCTGTGCGGCGGCCGATGCGAGCATCAGCACGGCGATTGCGATTGCAGACTTGGTCACCTTCATTTGTTGCTCCTGATTCGAAAGAAAATTTGCCGGAAAAGTCGGTCTTTGCCGGCACCCCCGCCATTCGAGGACGCTCTCACGCCTCACCCCTCTGCACTTCAAGCACAGCACCTGCGACCTGCGTAACCGTTACCGCGTCAGCACCGTGGCGCGCGCACCGTGGCCGCTCTGAATCACCTGGATGCCGGTGTTCGAGCCGCCTTGCACGATGTTCACCGCGTTGTTGCTGCCGTTCTGCGTGACGCGCGCCGACAGCGACGTGCCGACCTGCATCGAATCGACCGAATTGCCGGCGCCGTTCTGCTGCACCTGCAACGTGTTGCCGTTGCCGCGCTGCGTCGCCTTCAACGTGTTGCCGAAGCCGGCCTGCGAAGCCGCGACCCAGTTCTGCGCACCGGTCTGCCGCGCGACGATCGAGTTGCCGTCGCCGGCCTGCCGGATCAGCGCACCGTTGTGGCCCGCCTGGTCCAGCGACGCGCCATTGCCGCCGCCGTCCTGCCGGACCGCGACGATGTTGCCGCTGTAGTCGAATGCGGGTTCGGGCGGGCCGAGATCGCTGAGCGGCACGGGTGCGCCCGACGCGGCCTGCATGGCCGCCGCTGCCGCCACGGTCGCGAGCACCCGCCGCATCACGCGGGCACGCCCGTTCCGCTCACGCTGTCGATTCATCATGTTTTCTCCGCTGGCCGGCCTGATGCCGGTTAATGAGTGGACGCGCCCGGACGATCGATCTTCTGCGGGTCGTACGCGGTGTTGGCGTCCTCCATGTCCTGCGCGTATTGCCGGTCTTCCTGCAGATACCGCTGCATCGTCGGGTCGTACCAGTCCTGGTCGTTCTTCAGCGCCCAGGTCTGGTTCGCGACACCCTGGACGATCAGGTGCGTGAGCGCCGATTCGATCGCTTCGTTGACGCAGATCTGCGCGGGTTCGTTGCGGGTCAGCCCGACTTCCGCCTGCAGCAGGTCCTTGAAGCCGACGAAGCGATAGACGCCCGTGTCGACCTGATACGAGTAGACGGTCTTGGTCGTCGAGACGCTGTTGAGCACCTGGCCCGTGCGGATGTCGATCGCGCGCAGGTTGACGGTGACCTGGTCGACCCGGTATTGCATCGATCCGCTGATGCCGAGGTAGGCGACACCGGCCCCGCCGGTCCGGACGTTCGTGTCGTAGCCGACGATGCCGCCTTCGAGCACGATGTTTGCCGGCATGAGCGGCGCCATCGCATCGTTCTGCGCCTTCTTCGCATCCGCGCCGTCGGTGGCGCGCATGATCTTGCGTTCGGTCAGGAGGTCCTGCAGGTTTTCGCGTTCCACCGGCGTGAACCAGCCGGAGTCGCGCATCGCCTTGACCAGGAACGACGCGCCGCCCTGCGTGACCTGCGACGAAAACGAGCTGTCCGGCGACGCCTTGTACTGCCCGGTCAGGTCGCGAAAGCCGTAGACGGCCGCGACGATCTTGCCCTTCGGCGGCGGGAGATGCGTGAGGTCGCGCGTGGTGCGCGTCGGCGGTGTCAGCGTGGCATTGCTCAGCGCGGGCATCGGCCGCGTGACGCAGCCAGCCAGCGACAGCAGCAGCGCTGCAATCGTTGCGATCCGTGTCATCCCCGTGTCGAAGCGTGCCCGTTCAGCGTTTTTTCTCATGATTCGCCCAGTCGTTTTTTTCGATTCATTGGCCGTTGCTGACGATGAAGGTCGACGTCGCGCCCGTCGTCTTGTCGGTGGTCGTCACTTGCAGGTTGCCGTTGCCGGCCGCACTCACGACGATCGTGAAATTGCCCGTGCTGATCGTTCCCGGCTTGAGGTCGCCGTTGGTGCCGACGATCGAGTTCGTCACCGAGCTGGCGACGCGCGACAGGATCGCCTGCTGCAACTGCGCATTGAACTGGTCGAGGGACGACGTGGAAGTCGGTGACGAGTACGCGGACAGCGACGGATCCGTGTGCTTGTTCTGCGCATTCGCCTCGTTGAGCAGGTTGGGGCCGTTTGCCGGGTTGCCGCCGAAGTTCGGGTTGTTCGGCTGATAAACCAGTGTCGACGACCATGTGCAAGGCGAAACCGCGGTCATCGCGACCAGGGCGATCAAGCTCAATCCGTTTCGATTCATTTCTCCTAACCCCTTGTTTTCGATTAATCGACTAAATCTCGTCTTTCGCCAGATCCGAATCGGGGAACAGCAAATTCGACAGATCGTCCTGAATGACGGTTTGAAAGGAAATATTGGCGGCGCTTTCGGCCACGGCCTTGACGTTGGCCCGCGCAATCGGCAGGAAGGTCTGGAATACGCGCTTCTGCTGGAATTCGACCCAGATCAGGCTGCCGTAACGCCCGGACGGGCGTTCGTGAATGGCGACCATGTAGCGCTCGCTCAGCGGGATTTCCGACCACGTCTGCGAGAAGTAGGTATAGAAATCGCGGCCGGCGAGCGTCACGGCATCGGTGGTCACCGTGCCGCCGAGCTGATCTTCCGGAAGGGCGCGGCGGGCGGCCGCCCGTGCGCCGGCCGCCGTGGCGCCCGCCGCCGGCTGCGCAACGGCCTGGCCCGCGCCGGGCGCGGGCTTCGGTGCTTCGAGGACCCGCTCGGCGTTCAGCAGCGTCGAAGGCGGCGCGATCGGATGTCCGCCGTTCGCCGCGGCGGAAGGCGGCGCGACGACGGTGTCCTGGGCCTGCGCGCGTGCCGTCGCGAACAGCGACAGGCACGTCACGGCCCCCCAGGCAAATCGCCTGCTTGCGCTCGATTCCATTTCCCCGACCCCGGATTCATTTGTACGAAATATGGCGGCGCCCGATTTTCGGGTTATTCGTTCCTGGTCGAACGCGGCACATGGTGGGGGGAGTCAGCAAGAGGCATGCCTGTCGCTGTTTCAAACGGAATTTATTTTAAAGTCGTTATTCGTCTAATTTTTCTGATGTGCATTTCATTCGCGTAAAACGTTTGCGGATGTGATATCTCATTAACAATCTTTCTTTTTCATTCGACGTATTGCGATTAAATCAGACGATAAATCGTGCCAATCGTGATTTGGAAATTCCTTGCGCAGCTGATGCGCGGTAAACGTAACGTGTTGCTACGGACACGCTCGTAACGACACGACGTAACGTCCGTTACGCACGTAGAATCGTCCGACCAAAGCGCAGGTTCCGGATCTCCACTCCGGCAACCTCTCTCCACGCTCTTCACGTGAACGGACTTCGGGAGCACGCATGTCATCTCGCACCTATCTCGTCACCGGCGCAACGCGCGGCATCGGCCTCGCGGCCAGTACCTTGCTCGCACGGCACGGTCATCACGTCATCGGCCTCGCGCGAAATGTGCAGGGCATCGACTTTCCCGGCGAATTGCGCGCGTGCGATCTCGCCGACATCGAACAGACGGCCGCAACGCTTGCCCATATCGGTGAACAGCATGCTGTCGACGGTATCGTGAACAACGCGGGCATCGTGATGCCGCAACCGCTCGGGCAGATCGATTTCCGGTCGCTGCAGACCGTGTTCGATCTCAACGTGCGGGCCGCGATCCAGGTCACGCAGCACTTTGCGGACGCGATGAAGGCGCGCGGCCACGGGCGCATCGTCAACATCTGCAGCCGGGCGATTTTCGGCAGTCTCGATCGCACCGCGTATTCCGCCGCGAAGAGCGCGCTCGTCGGCTGCACGCGCACGTGGGCGCTCGAACTGGCCGAGCATGGCGTGACCGTCAACGCGGTGGCGCCGGGGCCGATCGAGACGGAACTGTTCCGGCTGACGCGGCCCGTCGGCAGCGAAGCCGAACGCAAGGTGCTCGCGACGATTCCCGCGCGCCGGCTCGGCACGCCCGACGACGTGGCGGCCGCGATCGCGTTCTTCCTGTCGGACGAGGCCGGCTTCGTCACGGGGCAGGTGCTGGCCGTGGACGGCGGCGGTAGTCTCGGCGGACGCAGCTGAAGTACGACGCGCCGCCGCGCAGCCGAGCCGTCGCGCGCGGCCTGGCGGCGGCCGGCCTCGGCGCGCAGCGCGGGCGCATGCATACGCGCGTGCTGATGGCCGGTATTCGGTTTGCGCGCATATTCCGCCGCCCCGTTAGCATGTGACGAATCGGACTTTGGGGGCCGCGCGCGCGACGCTAAGATCGCCGATCCCGTAGATCGCGCGTTCCAGTACGATGAAAAAGTCCGCTTCGCCGTTGCATGCTGTTCGTTTCCGTGTCGTCTGCGCCGCGATTGCCGGCGCGTTGTCGCTCGCATCGTGCGGCGGCGTCGACAGCGATCCGCCGTCGTCATCGACGAACCCCGCGCCACCGCTGGCGGCGAAACGCCCGAACATCCTGTACATCATGGCCGACGATCTCGGCTATTCCGACATCCATGCATTCGGCGGCGAGATCAACACGCCGAACCTCGACGCGCTCGTCGCGTCGGGCCGCATCCTGTCGAACCATCACACGGGCACCGTCTGCGCGATCACGCGCGCGATGCTGGTGTCCGGCACCGATCACCATCTGGTCGGCGAAGGCACGATGGGGGTACCGACCGACGAACGGCGCGGGTTGCCCGGCTACGAGGGCTACCTGAACGATCGTGCGCTGTCGTTCGCACAACTATTGAAGGATGCCGGTTACCACACGTACATCGCGGGCAAGTGGCATATCGGCTCGGGGATCGTCGGCAGCGCGACGGGCAGCGGGCAGACGCCGGATCAGTGGGGCTTCGAGCGCAGCTACGTGCTGCTCGGCGGCGCGGCGACCAACCACTTCGCGCACGAGCCGGCCGGCTCGTCGAACTACACGGAAGACGGCCGTTACGTGCAGCCTGGCCAGCCCGGGCAGCCGGGCGGTGCGGGCGGCAGCCCGGCCGTGTTCTATTCGACCGATTTCTATACGCAGAAGCTGATCTCGTACATCGATTCGAACAAGCGCGACGGCAAGCCGTTCTTCGCGTACGCGGCGTATACATCGCCGCACTGGCCGCTGCAGGTGCCCGAACCATGGCTGCACAAGTACGCGGGCGTGTACGACGCCGGCTACGACGCGATCCGCAATGCGCGGATCGCGCGGCAGAAGGCGCTCGGCCTGATCCCCGCCGATTTCAAGCCGTTCGACGGCCTGCCCGAAACGACGGCGGCGTCGCCCGCGACCGCGAACAACGGCACCGCGAATGCGAAATACGTCAGCGCGGTGCATTCGGCCGCCGACGGCTACAGCGACTACGGCCCCGGCAAGGTCGACAAGCTGTGGTCGAGCCTGTCGCCGGCCGAGCGCCGGGCGCAGGCGCGCTATATGGAGATCTATGCGGGGATGGTCGAGAACCTCGACTACAACATCGGACTCCTGATCCAGCACCTGAAGGACATCGGCGAATACGACAACACGTTCATCATGTTCCAGTCGGACAACGGCGCGGAAGGCTGGCCGATCGACTCGGGCGCGGACCCGACGGCGACCGACACCGCGAACGGGCAGGAGCCGGTCTACTCGACCCTCGGCACCGACAACGGCAAGCAGAACGCGCAGCGCCTGCAGTACGGGCTGCGCTGGGCCGAGGTGAGCGCGTCGCCGTTCCGGCTCACGAAGGGGTATTCGGCCGAAGGCGGCGTATCGACGCCGACGATCGTGCGCCTGCCGGGCCAGACGCAGCAGTTGCCGACGCTGCGCGCGTTCACGCACGTGACCGACAACACGGCGACGTTCCTCGCGATCGCAGGCGTCACGCCGCCTTCGCAGCCGGCGCCGCCGCTCGTCAACACGCTGACGGGCGTCGACCAGAACAAGGGCAAGGTGGTCTACAACAACCGCTACGTGTATCCGGTCACCGGCCAGTCGCTGCTGCCGGTGCTCACGGGGTCGGCGACGGGCGAGGTGCATACGACGCCGTTCGGCGACGAAGCCTACGGGCGCGCCTACCTGCGCAGCGCCGACGGCCGCTGGAAGGCACTGTGGACCGAACCGCCGCTCGGGCCGCTCGACGGACACTGGCAGCTTTACGACCTCGCGTCGGATCGCGGCGAGACGACCGACGTGTCGGCGCAGAACCCGTCGGTGATCGGCACGCTCGTCGACCAGTGGAAGACCTACATGAGCAACGTCGGCGGCGTCGAACCGCTGCGTCCGCGCGGTTACTACTGATACCGGGGCGACACGATGCGGTTCCGGTTCTGGACGATCGGCGCGGCGCTGGCCGCCACGTTGTTCGCCGCCGCGTTCGCGGCCGGTTATGCGAATCCCGTCGCGCCGGGGGGCGACGCATTCGACGACGCGAATCGCGGCCGCGCGCTCGCGCCGCTCGGCTCGGAGCGGCAGTGCGAGCGTTACTCGGGGCTGCCGGCAAAGTGGCGCGACGACCCGAAGGCCGGGATGGTGCATCTGCGCGGCGGCGCGTTCGTGTTCGGCAGCACGCGCGGCTACGCGGACGAGCGCCCGGTGGGCGACGGCCGCACGCGTGTCGGCGGCTTCTGGATCGACCAGACCGACGTGACGATCGCGCAGTTCGCCGCGTTCGTGCAGGCTACCGGCTACGTTACCGAGGCCGAGCAGCAGGGCGGGGCGGCCGTGTTCCATGTGCCGACGCGCGACGAGATGAACGCGCGTGACCTCGCGTGGTGGTCGTGGGTGAAGGGCGCGTCGTGGCGTCATCCGCGCGGGCCGGGCAGCGGCGTCGACGGGATCGGCAGCCTGCCCGTCACGCTCGTCACGCAGCGCGATGCGCTCGCGTATGCGCGCTGGCTCGGCCGCGACCTGCCGACCGAGGCCGAATGGGAATACGCGGGCAAGGCGGGCCGCGACGACGCGTCGCTCGACGCGGCGCCGCGCGACGCGCAGGGCAAGCCGGCCGCGAACTACTGGCAGGGCGCGTTCCCGGTGCTCGACACGGCCGAGGACGGCCACGCGGGGCTCGCGCCCGTCGGCTGCTACGCGGCGAACGGGTTCCGGCTCTACGACATGATCGGCAATGCGTGGGAGTGGACGAAGGACGCCTATACGGGCCCGCACCAGTCGCATACCAACGGCGACACGGCGGCCGTCGCGCCGCCGACGCGTCGGCACGATACACCGATGGTCATCAAGGGAGGCTCGTTCCTTTGCTCGCGCGATTACTGCGTGCGCTATCGCGCGTCGTCGCGTGAACAGCAGGAAGCCGATCTCGGCGCGTCGCATATCGGGTTTCGCACGATTCTGAGGGATGCGTCATGAAGCGCGTCGTGCACTACCTGGGCGCGTGGCTGATGGTCGCGTGCGGGGGCGTTCATCCGGCTTTGGCCATCGCCGCTGAATCGACTGCAGCGACTGCTGCGACTGCGGCGGCCGTCCGCGTCGGCGTGACGCGCGGCGTGCATGCGCAGATCCTCGACGAAGTGAAGCGGGTCGCCGCGTCACGAGGATTCGGCATCGACGTCGTCGAATTCGACGATGCGTCGCGCATCGACGCGGCGCTGGCCGATGGCCGGATCGACGCGGCCAGCTTCGAGGATGCGCAACAGCTTGCCGCGACGCGCGTGCAGAAACGCTACGCCCTGACCGGGATCGCGCCGACCGTCACGCTGCCGATGGCGCTTTATTCGCGCAAGCTCAAGAACCTGAACGAACTGCAACCCGGTGCGACGGTCGCGATTCCCGCCGATCCGCGCGGGATGGCGCGTGCGCTCGTGCTGCTGCAGAACGACACGCTGGTGACGCTGCGCGAGCAGGCCGGCCTGCATGCGACGCTTCGTGACGTGACCGGCAACCGGCTCGGGCTGAAGCTCGTCGCGCTGCGCCGCGAACGTCTTTACGCCGCGCTCGACAAGGCCGCGTTCGTTGCAATCGACAGCGACGATGCCGCGCGTGCCGGGCTGCAACCCGCGCGCGACAGCATCAGCCTCGAGGACGCGCGCTCGCCGTATGCGAACGTGCTGACGGTGCGCGATGCCGATCGCGCGAAGCCGTGGGTCACGCAGCTCGTCGCCGCCTATCACTCGGACGACGTCGCGCGCTTCATTCTCACGCGCTACCAGGATTCGGTGCGACGGCCGTGGTAGACACCTACCTGCTCGCGTGCAACGCATGCGGACGCTGCTGCAACAGCCCGCCGACGCTGTCGTTGCGCGAACTGTTCCGGCATCGGCATCGCTTCGTCGGTGCGTTGACGATCGGTCGCGTGCCGAAGCGGCGGATCGGCGAGCGCTGGCGCGCGGGCGGTCGCGAGCACGCGTTCGATGCCGACGATGTCGCGGCTTTTGATGCGCTGGCCGGGCAGTTGTTTCATCGCACCGGCGGCGCGGGGAGCGAATGGATCGCGCTGACGCTGCAGGGCTACGACTATCCGTCGCTCGGCCGTTGCGCGGCACTGGCCGACGACGGCCGCTGCAGCGTGCATGCGGACAAGCCGTCGATCTGCGGCGCGGTGCCGCTTGATCCGATGCTGCCCGACCGGTTGCAGTCCCGAGTGCTGGCCGCGCGGCGCGACGATGCGGCGTGGCTTGGCGCGGACTGTATTGTCGAAACGACGAGCCCGCAATCTCCCGTCGCGGCTTCGTTCCCGATTCCGCTGGTGACGGCCGGACAGGTCGCAGACCGCGCGGCGCTCGATGCATATCGCGATGCGCTCGTGTTCGAGCGCGCGGTGTGGCGCGACGCGGTGTTCGCATCGTTGACCGGCGGCGGGCAGGAGGTACACCGTGCGCTGTCGCGGCTTGCACCCGGCGGCTACCTGACCGTGTCGATCGTGCCCGTCCTGCTCGCCGTTGCGTCGATATCCGCGCATTGCCGCACGCTGTGCATCGACTTCGTCGACGCTCAGCGTGCATTGATCGCCGCGAACATCGACGCGGCACTCGCACGCCGGCATGCCGGCGACCGCCCCGCGACGCGCGAGTTGCGCGGCTTCGGCGAGGCGCTCGAACGTGCACGGCACGCGCTGGCCGCGATGCCGGCGCCCACGGCCGGCATGCGTGAAGACGCGCCGCGCATCGACGCGTGGCTCGCCGGCCACGCCGGTGCCGATCAGCTGGCCGCGTGACGATCGCGGCACGCTGTGCGTGCCTTACAATCGCCGCTCTTTCAATCGCTTTCGATGGAGCAGGCATGTACGCGTCGACCTTTATTTTCCGTGCCGGTCAATACGACGACGAGTTCCACCGGCTCGACCGGCAGATCGCCGACATGGCGCGCGCGACCCCCGGTTATCTCGGCGAGGAGACGTGGGAGAACGCCGAATCGGGGTTGATCCAGAACGTCTACTACTGGGAGTCGGAGGCAGCGCTGCAGCAGTTGATGCAGCATCCGGCGCATCGCGAGGCAAAGGCGAAGCAGGCGCGCTGGCTGGACGGCTATCGCGTCGTGATTTCGAAGGTGCTGCGCGAGTACGGCGACGGCAAGCTGATGCAGCCGCATGCAGGGTTATCCGCGTGAATTTCTGTCTGATTCATTTCTTTCGCATTACGGATGAATAACAAGAGCACCGTATCCGGAAGCCCGCGTTTGCGCGCGGGTTGCCGCGGCATCGCGTGCAATCAATTCTTCATCAAGCATGGCTAAGAAGCTGTTGCGAAATTACGGAT